>PFBL01000006.1 GCA_002773355.1 Candidatus Kaiserbacteria bacterium CG10_big_fil_rev_8_21_14_0_10_56_12 | reverse complement strand
CATACTCGTATCTTAACGAGTGTCCTAATTCAGTACGGAATGCACGCCACATCTGGATTCTCTAAATAAATGTCCGAGGAGGACCACTCAATGAAGAGCCTCGTGTCCCTACTGTTCTTTTCTTTCACCATCGTCGTCGCATCGTCCCCCGCGTCGGCGCAGGTGCTCAAGCCGGCGGGAGACAACCCGTGGTACATGAACGGCGAACGTCCCGCCACGCTCTCCGAGGCCCTGTCCAAGGAGAAAGAGTACCTCGGAGAAGACAACCCCGGGTACACCGTGCTGGCGGGAGTCTCCATCTGTGACGCGTTCGTTGAGGTTGGGCTTTCGTGTGATTACAACACACGGCTCACCCTTTCGAACTTCCTCACCGCGTGCGAGAAAGGGCTGTTCCCCGCTACTGCGCGAACAAATCCGTTCTGCAGTCCCAATGATTCGTATGTGAAGCAGTTCGATGACTGCTACATAGGGACCGCGCAGCAGAACCTGATGCTGCTTGACGCCATCCGGCGCAACGCAGGCCTCTTCAAGAATGGCGACCTCACCGCCGAAGACGTGAGAGCCAAGTGGCACTAGCGCCACTTCGGGCAACCTCGCCCGGCGGAATCGTCCGTCCGGGCGTTTTCGTATTCCTACCTTCCTTTCCCAGTCCACAGAGCATCTGGAGTATCGTTATCTTTTACTTTGTATACCTATTTGCTATAGTGCGTGAGACGCGTGTAGGAGAAGTACAAAGGTGTTAACCCTGAAAACCGAAAGGTTTCAGTACCCTTCTGGAAAATCCGCACCGCTATATATAATGACTGACGAGACCACAGCCGAAAGGGCTGCTCCCTTGCCAACAATTCACCTAAGCGAGGGCCACCCAATGGCCGGCTTTATTGACGAGATCCAGACGCCTCCGGCACTTGGCGATCTTGTCGAGGGCACAATCATCGCGATAAGTCGTGGCCGCGTGTATGTTGACCTACCACCCTTTGGTACGGGCCTCATATACGGCCGCGAGTACTTGAACGCCGCTGACGTACTGCGCAAGGCAAATCAGGGCGACACCGTGAGCGCAAAGGTCATCGACCCTGCGGGGCGCGATGGCTACATCGAGCTCTCGCTCAAAGAAGCGCGCCAAGCCGCAATCTGGGGCGAGGCAGAGAAGGCGATCCTTTCTCAGACCGTGTACTCTCTCACAGTCGAGGAGGCAAACAAGGGCGGCCTTATACTCACCTGGCAAGGCATTGCGGGCTTCCTCCCAGCAAGCCAGCTATCAAAAGAGCACTATCCTCGCGTACCCGAGGGCGATAAGGAGAAAATCCTCGGCGAGTTGAACCAGCTCGTCGGCAAGCCCGTTTCGGTTCGCATCATCACCGCCGACGCGAAGGAGGGTAAGCTCATATTCTCTGAGCGCACCGAGGGCGAGGTCGAGGAGAAGGCCTCACTCATTGATAAGTACCATGTCGGTGATGTCGTTACCGGTGAGGTGACGGGGGTCGTCGACTTCGGCGTCTTTGTGAAGCTCGAGCAGGGTCTCGAAGGTCTCGTACACATCAGCGAGCTCGACTGGGGCCTCGTGGAAGATCCGCATGCGCTCTATGCCGTGGGCGACCAGGTGCAAGTCAAGGTTATTGAGATCAAAGACGGCAAGATCTCGCTGTCGATTAAGGTCTTGAGAGAGAATCCGTGGCACACCGCAGGCGAGCGCTACAAGAAAGACATGGAGGTGCCGGGCGTCATCATCAAGTACAACAAGCACGGTGCGCTTGCCTCTATCGAGGAAGGCGTGGCAGGCTTGGTGCACGTGAGTGAGTTCACTTCGCCCGCACAGCTCCGCGAGACACTTGAGCTCGGCAAAACCTACCCATTCACCATTGCGCTCTTCGACCCCAAGGAACAGCGCATGACCCTCACCTACCAGGAGAAAAAATAAATCGCAAAATGAAGGACCGCTCATCTGCGCGGTCCTTTTCGCTATCCGAAAGAACATCTCCTCTAGAGTGGAGGTCAGGAGAGCTCAGCGATCGAAAGAGGGCTTCCAAACGGATTCGAATATCAACCAACTGAATTAGCACTCTAATTGCACCACTCACCTCTTCAGGAATACAGCGCGTGGACTCTTGAAGCCGGGCCGTTTGCGCGGCCGGTCATTGAGTTTCCGCACGACGTGAGCAAGGTCTTCAGGTGTGATGAGGTTGAAATCGAGTGAGTTCGGACAGTACTGTCGCAAGAGGCCGTTCATGTTCTCGTTTGAGCCACGTTCCCAGAAGTGATACGGATATGCAAAATACACCGTGGCGCCACTCTTTTCTTCAAGCCGCTCCCAATCGGAGAACTCAGGTCCGTTGTCGAGCGTGAAGGTCCTGCGCTTTGCTTTCGAAATACTGCGGAAGTGTTTGAGCGCAAGAGTGGTCAACAACACTGCACGCATCTTGGGGAGGAGAAAGGCGATGAGGTACCAACTTCTGCGATCGACAAACGTGACAATGCGTACTCGTTTGTCACGACCTTGTATGGTGTCGCCCCCAAGTCACCGAAACGACCCCTGCGTTCAACGACAGCATGTCTCTCGTCAATACGCCGCTTCTTTGCTTGCTCTCTGGTCTTCTATCGCATCTTGGTACCACGTCTCCGGCGGTATTTCCCTTTCTTTGAACGCAAGAACTGTTTGAGGTGTGGGGCTCGTTCGTGGATGTATCGGTATATGGTGCTGGCGCTCACGCATTTGAGCACGCCTGCAATCTGTTCCGGAGACTGGTGTTCTTTGAGGAGCTGACGGTGCGCAGCAGGGTGCCTCGCAGCGCACGAATGCCCTCCATGGCTGCAATGCGCAGCATGCGCTTTCTGGCGTCTGACTTCACGCACGTCGTACCCGTCTCTTCCTCCGTTTGTACGGACATGCCGAAAGACCGCGCTGTGGTCCTTGCCAATCGCTTCAGCAATCGCACGAATACCGTATCCAGCCTTCAACAATCGAGCAACGACCAGCCATTCAGACGGTCCAATTTGTGTATGTGCCATATGCACCTGGGTATGAAAGCCTCACTGGGTGGTGCAATTAACCTGCAAACTTCGGTGCAATTAGGGTGAGAATTCACTACGAAGGGGTTGACAACAACTTTAATAAGATGTATTTTGCTTGAGGTTGTTGCCTTGCCGTAAATCCAACGTCACGGTAAGGATTTGAAAAACAAGGAGGTACAGCTTATGCCTTACCTGACCCGACACATCGATCGAGCCATCGTACAGACCCAGTATGACCTTCGCGGTTTCTACCACCCGCTCCTCGGCCGCATGGAGCGGGGATACGACGCAAAGTCCTTCGACGCGACTGTCGGAAACTTCATTGGCTTCGCGGCCGGCGCAACCTTGGACGAGGCCAACGACAACGACCCCAATCGCGTACACTACCTCAGTTCGTTTTCGTACGAGGAATACCGTGCGATGTGCAAACGGCTCGAGGCTGCGTGCGAACTCTCCGAGAAGGAGGCCATCCAGCTCATCGTCGAGGACTTCGTGCGTCTTCGCAGCGAGATCGAGGCCAAGATCGCTGCCGGCGAGACAGAGCGTTCCCCCTATCTGATGCCGCTCGACAAGTCGAACCGTCAGGGCATCGCGATCCTCGCGCTCGCCGAGGTCTTCGAGGTCAACATCGAATCGGTCGCTACGGCAGCATAGCTGCCGTGACCAAGCCCGCCCTCGTGGCGACAGGATCTCGCCTCTCTGTCGCACGAGAGGTGTGTTTTTTGTTTCTGTGCAAAGATTAGAACTCAAGTTTTAAAACATCCTACTGTCCCAAGACTCATCAAATGCGCTTGCTCAAGTACCTCACGCACTCGCGCCTTACGATCCATACGCTATCGCGTGTTCGCCACCTGCGTCGCTGCCTCCACCGAGTCGGTTATGAAGAGCCCCATGACCTCAACAGATTTCTTCAGCGCCTTCTTGAGCACCGCCTCCTCTGCCGGCTTGAATTTCCCTATCACGTGTTTAATCACCCGCTCCTCGCCGGACACCTTCTTCGCCTGATTCTTCTTCCCCACCGCTGAGATACCAATGCGCAACCGCGCAAACTCCTTCGTTTTAATCGCGCGCATGATGCTCTCGACCCCTTTGTGCCCGCCACTCCCGCGGCCCACCACCAGTTTCATCATTCCCAAAGGCAAGTCCAGGTCGTCGTGTACGACGAGCAACTTTTGTGCGGCGCTCGGTGTCTTGACCATCGCCGCGACGGCCTTACCAGAGGCATTCATCATCGTCTCGGGTAGGACGAGCGTTACACCGCACCCCTCAATCGCGCCCTTCGTCATGAGCGCGTTACTTTTTTTATTAAAAACGAAGTCATCAAACGCCTCCTGTTTCGCGAGGAGCTCGACCGCAAGTCGTCCTGCGTTGTGACGCGTCTTCTCGTACTCCTTGCCAGGGTTCCCGAGACCAACAATAAGGAGTGCCATGCGCAAAATAGTATCACACCACGCAAAAAACTTGCACGCATCGTCAGTGCGCGTACAATGCGCACATGATTGATACTTGGAAAGGTCTTTTGCGGGATCTTTTCATGCTTGCGCTCCTGATTATTGTCGTGGTAATTCCGATCCGTCTATTCATCATTTCTCCTTTTATCGTCGACGGCGCGTCGATGCACCCTACGTTTGAAAACCTCGACTACCTGGTCGTTGACGAACTCGTATACCGTTTGAGCCCACCGGCACGCGGCGACGTGATCGTCTTCCGCTACCCGAACGACCACGCCATCTTCTATATCAAGCGGGTCATAGGCCTACCGGGTGAGACGGTCTCGATTAATCACGGCGTCGTGAGCATCATCGACGATCGCGGCCAATTTCTCGCACTCACCGAGCCGTACATCGTGAACGAAGATGCCACCTATACAAAAAAGACCGTGTTGGGGCCCGGTGAATATTTCGTGATGGGTGACAATCGCCCCAACAGCTCCGATTCGCGCGTGTGGGGCATACTCCCGTATAAGGATATTATCGGGCGCGTCGATCTACGACTCCTCCCGGTGACGCGCGCCGGCTTCATGCCCGGTGCCGCGCACTACGCGCCCGCCGTCGCCACCACCTCACCTGCGACACCATGATGCGTTCGACGATCCCGGCCGAAGAACTGCTCGCAAAGTCGCGCGCCATTGGCCAGTACTACGGGTTCGTGCCGCTCAGCACCCTCTCGGCAAAGGCGCGCGGCACCGCTCGCAACAAGTCGAGTGACGCCGCGACACTTTCGGGACTCACCCTCGACCCCATGGCCGAGACGGTCTCAAGCTTCTTGAATCAGTGCCGCAAGGCGGTCATCGTGCCGACGCCGCGTCAGCAGCTCTTTTTGTGGCATACCAATATCGCGCACGGTCGCCCCGCGCCCAAGCGGGCGGTCGTACAATTCCATGCACTTGGCGCAGATCGTGCGCTCGCCGATGCAGTCGTGATACGTGCGCTCCTGGCCCTTGCACGCGATCTTTTTCATACCGAGCCGGTGCTACGCATAAATTCTATGGGCGATAAGGAGACGCGCGCGCGCTACGCGCGCGAACTCGCCAACTACTTTAAGAAGCGGGCGGGCACCCTGCCCGAGGAGTGCACGAGCTGTGCCAGGCAAGACACCTTCGCCGCGGCAGAGCTCGCGATCGCGCGCGAATGTGCAGACGATCTCCCCGCACCCACCGAACACCTCTCTGACGCGAGTCGGAAGCGCTTTGAAGATCTGCTTGAGTATCTTGAGATGACCGACACTCCCTACGAACTCGCGCGCAATCTTATCAGTCGAGGAGGCGTGTGGAGCGACACCTGCTTCGAGATCGTCGCCCATGATGAGCGCGTCGCATGGGGCTCCCGGTATAGCGATCTTGCAAAACGGTACTTCCCTGCGGCGGCGTTCCCTGCGGTGGGGGCGGTGCTCCGTATTGCAAGCGAGGGCGGCGTCGTCAAGAAACCATCACAGCCTCGACTGCGCTTCTCGTTTATTCATATTGGTGACGAGGCAAAGCGCCATTCGATTCGTCTCGCAGAAGAATTCAGAAAGGCCCATGTCCCCCTCGCGCAGAGCATCGGCCTCGAATCGCTTACGGAGCAAATGCTCCTCGCTGAGGAGCGACAGAGCCCGTATCTACTTATCATGGGCCGTCGCGAGGCACTCGAAAATTCAGCGATCTTGCGCAATTGCCAGACACAACAAGAAACAACGCTCCCGCTCGAGGGCCTCGTCGATCGCCTTAAGGCTGTCGCCTAGGCGTGCACGCGTCACGCGACGCTTCACCAATCCTAGACAGTGGATAGGCCTCTATGGTAGAGTCACCTCCAATGACCGCCGGCACACGTGTAGAAGTTATTCGCGGAAAGAACGAAAGTTCTTCTGCGCTTATTCGTCGTTTTACCCGCCGCGCGCAGGACATTGGGCTCGTACGTCACGTCCGCGACAACCGCTACTGGTCGCGCGCCCTTTCTAAAAACGTCGGCCATAAGCGCGCCCTTATCTCCAAGGCCCGCCGCGAGAACTACAACGAGCTCGTGAAGCTAGGCAAAATAGACCCTGCCGCAAAAAAGGTTCGTGGGAAAAGGCGCTAACCGATGGCCGCCGTCTCGATAAGAAACTTTACGCGAGGTACTCGCGTCCCCCGTCTCCCGTATGACCGCGTTGCTGAGCGCGTGCTCCCCGCGTGGGAGATTTCACTTGTCTTTGCAGGAAACGTCCGTGCACGTAGCCTCAACGTACGATTACGTGGCAAGTCCTATACGCCGAACGTCCTCTCTTATGCGCTAGACAAACAGAGCGGTGAGATTATTATCTGTCTCCCTGAGGCGCGCCGACAGGCGCCTGCCTATGGCATGAGTGAGTCGAATTTTATACTGTACTTGTTTATCCACGGTTTATTGCATTTGGCGGGGAGGCCGCATGGCGCTACCATGGAGCGATGGGAACAGAGACTTCTCGCAGAGTTTGCGGTGTCGTCGTCGCGTACTAGTCATGGCGCGACGCATCGCAACCGGAATAGACATCGGCACCTACCAGGTCAAGCTGGTCGTCGTTGAAGAGATCGCCGAAAAGAACAGTAACCGTTCGCTCCACATTCTCGGCACGGGCCTGGCAGAGAGCAAAGGTTTGCGTCATGGATACATCGTGAATAAGGAGGAGGTCGTGGCGAGCATCCGAGAGGCCAAGCGCCAAGCCGAGACCTCGGCCCGGGTGCCGATCCGCTCAGGCTTCCTCGCGGTGGGCGGTATTTCACTCGACGAGACGCGCGCGACGGGGAGCACCATCATCTCGCGCGCCGATCAAGAGATCACCACGCTCGACATCGAGAAAGTTTCTAAGGCCGCTCGCGAGGCAGCGGCACCAGGCTTCCTCAATCGATACGTCCTGCACAGCATCCCCCTTGAATACCGCATCGACGGGACGAAGGTCCTTGGCGATCCGCTCGGCATGAAGGGCGTGCGTCTCGAAGCAGAGTACCTCTATGTGACGTGTCTGACTCAGCACGAGTCCGTTCTCGCAGAAGCGGTCGAGGAGGCCGACATCGAGATCATCGATCAGATGGCCTCCCCGCTCGCCGGTTCATACGTCCTCCTCGAGGGCGACCAGAAGATGAAGGGCTGTGTGCTTGCCAACATTGGCGCCGAGACAATCTCGATCGTCGTCTACGACGAGGGCATTCCTATCTCGGTCAAGGTCTTCCCGATGGGCGCGAGCCACATCACCGACGATATCGCGCTCGGCTTTCGCATTTCGCTCGAAGAGGCCGAGCGCGTGAAGCTCGGCCGCTTGTCCGGACAAATGTATCCGCGCAAGAAAGTTGACGATCTTATCGAGGGCCGCTTGCTCGCCATGTTTTCACTGATCGAAAAACATCTGAAGACGCTCACGCGTCATGCCCCCCTCCCTGCCGGCATTATCATCTCGGGTGGCGGCTCCGGTATTGGGACGATTACCGACGTCGCGCGCGGCTCTCTCAAGCTACCGGCGCGATTGGCAGAGTTTCGACTCTCTTCTGACACCAAGATCCGCGACGCGACCTGGGCCGTGGCCTACGGCCTCGCGCTCTGGGGCCTCACCGGCGATACACTGGCGCCAAAACGAAGCGTGGGCGCGCAGATGAGCAAGTTTTTCCGTCAATTCTTGCCCTAACGACGAACCGCATTCGGTTATTGTCAATATTTGCATATTGCCCTGCTCTGCTATCATGGCCCCTAATAGGCCCTGATGATAATTATGTCGAAACGCATTGAACCGGAGATCGAGACATTTGCACGCATCCGTGTGGTAGGAGTTGGTGGATCTGGAAAAAACGCCATTAACCACATGATTGACTCCAAGGTACGTGGTGTTGAGTTCATCGCAGTCAACACCGATGCCCAGGACCTGCACCGCTCTCTCGCCAAGCGCAAGATCCATGTCGGTAAGAATCTGACCCGCGGCCTCGGGGCCGGCATGAACCCAGATCTCGGCAGACGTGCCGCCGAGGAGACGCGCCAAGAGATACAGGAGGCACTCTCTGGTAGTGACATGGTCTTCATCACCTGCGGGATGGGTGGTGGCACTGGCTCGGGTGGTGCACCAATAGTGGCAAAGATTGCCAAGGAGGTTGGCGCGCTCGTAATCGCCGTCGTGACGAAACCATTCTCCTTTGAAGGTGCCCAGCGCAAGGACATTGCGGAGCGCGGCCTCGCAGAGCTGAAGAAGGAGGTGGATGCGTTTATCGTGATACCGAACGACAAGCTCCTCTCGATGGTCGATGTGAAGACGAGCGCCAAGAACGCGTTCGCGATGTGCGATGAGATCCTCCGCCAGGCGGTCGAGGGCGTGTCCGACATAATTACCACACCTGGTGAGATCAATACCGACTTTAACGATATCAAGGCCATCATGGAGGGTGCCGGCCCCGCACTCATGGGTATCGGTGTGGCCGAGGGCGACGATCGCGCGCGAGAGGCCGCACAGAAGGCTGTCAACTCGCCGCTTCTCGATGTATCTATCGGCGGTGCAAAGGGCGTGCTCTTTGTCGTAGCGGGATCTGACGACCTCGGTATTCTCGAGGTCCAAGAGGCCGCCAAGGTGGTCGGCGAGTCTGTTGACCCCAATGCGAAGGTTATCTTCGGTATCATGCGCGACGAGAAGCTCAAGAAGGGCCACGTACGCATCATCGTCATTGCCACGGGCTTCCCCGAGAGCGCTGCACACGCTACACATACCGGCCCTGAGCGCTCACTCTTCTCCATGCCCGCAGAAAAACGCGAGGAGGAGCGCGGTCATATATATAATGAGATCTTGAAGCGCGATGAGAAACCCGCTCAGGCCGACGAGACCAAAGATTCTAAAAAGGACATGAAGAAGGAGTCGGCGGCCGCACCTGCAGAGCGCGACATGCCCATCGTAACAGCGACCCCGCACAAGCGAGAAGATGCGGTGCCCGCATCAGACGACGAAGAGGCCTGGGGCGCGATACCAGCCTTCCTACGACGCCATAAGAAATAGGGAGCACCATGCGGGAGCGCAAAACGCGATGCGCGACGCATCGCGTTTTGCTATACTAGAGTGATGCATGATCTCCTTATTATTGGTGGCGGCCCCGCAGGCGTCGCCGCGGGCACCTACGCCGCACGCAAGCTGTTGAAGACAGTCCTCATCGCAGAAGAGATTGGGGGGCAATCGAGCGTCTCCGAGGGTATCGAGAATTGGATAGGCACACCGAAGATTCGTGGCATTGATCTGGCGAAATCGTTCCGCACTCACCTCGACGCGGTGAAGGGCGAGCATGTGACCCTCGCGCTCGGCGAACGCGTGACCGCGCTTACGAAGACCGGCGACGGCTTCACCGCTACAACAGACAAGCACGAATACACGGCGAGGGCCGTGCTGATTGCGAGCGGTGCCGGGCGCCGCAAGCTCGGCGTCCCCGGGGCGGACAAATTTGAGAACAAGGGCGTCACCTACTGCGCATCATGCGATGGTCCCCTGTTTAGTGGCGCTGACGTTATCGTAGTCGGTGGGGGTAACGCGGGCTTTGAGACCGCCGCACAGCTCCTCGCTTACGCGAAGTCTGTCACGCTTATCCATCGCCACAAGGAGTTTAAAGCCGATGCGGTGACCGTGGAGAAGGTCTCGGCTCACCCAAACATGCGCGTCATCACGCACACCGAGCCGCTCGAGGTCTTGGGCGAGAACTTCGTCACCGGCATGAGCTACACCGACAAAGACACCGGTGAGGTGAAGACCCTGAATGCGACAGGCATTTTCGTCGAAGCGGGCGTGATCCCCAACACTGCCTTCGCCGAGGGGCTCGTGACCTTCGATGACTTCAAACGTATTACGGTAGATCCGCGCAACCAGCGCACCAGCGTCGAGGGCGTCTGGGCCGCCGGTGACTGCACCGACGAGCTCTACCACCAGAACAACATCGCCGCGGGTGACGGCGTGAAGGCACTCGAGGATATCTATCTCTGGATTAAGAAGCAGTAGAAGATGACTCTTTGCCTTTAAAAAAGACATTAGCTCCTAACTCCTCAATCCAGGCTTTTAGTTCTTCGCTTAGGGGGCCCTCAGCGCTCAACTGTTGGATGAATGCTTGAATTACCGTTCTCATATCTACGCCGCGATCTGCGGCTATCGAATCTGCTATTTCAGCAACATCAATTCTGTATTCACGATAGGGATCCGCGCGTTGCTCGTAGAACGCCAAAAATTTTGACGTCTCGGCTGAGTTGGTGAGACCTTGCATACTGAGATACTCTCGAAAAATATCGTCTGCTAAAATATCCACCAGCCCTTCGTTTAAGGCTCTGCCGCCAGCTGACTGGAGCACAACCTCCCCATCTGCACCTGACTTAACGAATGTTCTTTTTTCTAATCCGGATTCGACAACGAACGTTCCTTCCTTCTGCTTCCGAAATAATTCTACTCCTGAGCAAAGTGTTTTGGAGTAGGCGTGCACTGCTTCATGTATCAGTACTCTTGTCAGTAAAAGCTGTCTTGTAAATGCTGCGTCTAATCCTAGTTCTACGGCCGCCGGAATCTTGTTCTCCATTCGAGTTGGATCTAACTTCACGACGTTTATCATCTGAGCATAGGATCCCATCTCAGTCTCAAGTTCCTTCAATTGAACGCCTTCGGTCCCCTGTATCAGATCCCGAAATTCAGTTGGGACTCTAGATCTATCGTGAATGTACCTAAACACACCATTCAACCACTCGTAAGGAAATGCCTCGAGACAAGGCCGATACAGTTCTGCCGATGGCGCTTGAGACTCCGGCGCGTTTTTACGGGCGGCAGCTTCAACCTGGGCTCTGAAAGCCTTATCGCGCTTATTCTCTGGTTTGCCGCTCGCTTGGATGAACTCCCTACGCATATTTAATACGCTCCATTACGCATTAGTTTACCTCAGAAATTACGATTTGTGTTGGATGAAAGATGAGTGTTGTCTCAATGGAACCGCGAATACGCATGGCACTCCTTACAGGATCAATAGCTTACCGCGACAACTGGACTTCGATAAAATAGTTGCGCTGATCGTAATGGTGACTCGCTCACATCCATACGATACTATTTGGCTATTCGGTAGGCGCCCTCTTGGATTTTCTTGGTTATGATGCTGGCCGCGGCGTTCATGTTCGCCGTGACGTTGCTCTTCTGCTCGTGATGGAGGCGATAGGTATAGGTGATCCCCGCTAGCCGCTCCATGGTGAACCCGGCCCCAATGATCTGTAGCCAGAGGTCAAAATCTTCTGAGTTGCGGAGCTGTTCATCGAACCTGATCTCGGCGAGCGTCTCGGCGCGGACGAGCGCTGAACAGCTCGGCACATACTCAGAGATGCCGCCAAAGACGTGCACGTCACTGCCGTTCTTCTCGCGCAATCGTGCGCGCGCGACAGATACGTCTGCGGCGGCCATGCGCTCTTCGAGGTGACCATCCATAAACTTGATCTCGAGGTCGCCATAGACCACATCGACCGACTGGTGCGTAGCGAGGAAGTCGACCTGTCGAGCGATTTTGTCTGGCCTGTAGATGTCATCGGCGTCGAGAAAGCTCACGTAGCTCCCCTCTGCGGCGCTAATACCGGTATTGAGCGCCCCCGAGCGGCCGCGATTGATCGGGTGGTGCATGACACGTATCCGCGCGTCAGTGCGCGCGAGACCGTCGGCGAGAGCGCCGGTCGCGTCAGTAGAGCCATCGTCGACAACGATGACCTCGATCGCGCGACGGGTCTGCCCGCACGCAGACTGCACCGCGTCCGTCAGATGCGCGCTCGCGTTATAGGCGGGGATGATGATGGAAACGATCGGGTCGTGTGACATGCAGTGAGCACTTTGCGCGAGTGACTCCGCGGGCGGCTATGACCCCCAATCTTCGATGACGAGGTGCGTGCCAACACGGCGGACGTTGACCCGCTGACGCTCGCGCCAGCCGAGCGCCTTGATCTCCTCGATGGGGATCGAGACAGAGTAGGTGTGCTGGTTCTTCTGGATATTGCGGATATTTTTGTCGCGCAGGTTTCGTCGTGCCATGGTGCGGTGAGTATACTACAAGAAAACACGTTTTAAAATAGGTTTTAAAAAGGATTCGGGGACAGGAGGTCGGGCACGCCGTGCCCGCCCGAAGCTGTGGCGTAAAAGGAGAAATGCTTGGGCCTCAAATCCAAGTCATGTGCTTGCCCTACGCGCGTGCCGGTGGCCGCGCTCCTTCCCGTGCGCGCACAAACCCCGCCCGCCGGTCCTGCCTGCTGTCGGACTGGCGGACGGGGCTCCCTTAATACACGAATTTAGATTTCAGTAACCCTACTTTAAAATCCGCTGGGCATAGATAGCTTCCCAAAAGTCGTGTTTCCACGAATTCTGCTAGGTCATCTTCTGGAGCCATTTCTGGCTCCCATACTCTCGCCATCTCGTCGTTCATTGGTCCAATGTAAGATTGGAGCATCTCAAGAGTTTCGAGGTATTCTATAACTTTATCGTCTAGATTTGCCTCAACATAACCCTTAGCGGGAAAATGGGCGGTCGCTATCGTTATTACCGTTGTACGAAAAAGAAAGGGAAATGTGGTCAAGGATATTTGCAGGAAGATGCGCTCGCTCTCCAAGTTAAGGAACAGCTTCAATCAGTGTCGCTTCCCGAAGCGTGGGCGGATTATATGTTCAAAAAAGTTGAAGTTTTTGAGCACGACGAAATCCACGCTTCGGGAAATCGTCTCGGACAGATGAAGGAAGATTTGAAAACGCTTGAAGCGAAGCTCGACGCACTCGTGGATTTATACCTAAACCACGATATTGAGCGCGAGATATATCTAACGAAAAAGGACACGCTCATGCGTCAAAAAAGCTCGCTTCAAGCAAAATCTTCATCTGTCCGAGCCGTGAGAAAGAATTGGGTCGAACCCCTGCGGCAGTGGATTTTGGATTCAAAACGCGCGGGGTTTCTGGCAAGCAGTACAAACTACGCGGAAATCCGCGAGTTTGTCCGTTCCTTCGGAACGAACCCCGCGATGTGCGACAAGACCATTTCGATTTCATTTTGCCCGCCCTCCGAATTAGCCCGCGCCCGCAGGGCGCAATTCGCCGCCGCCCCTTGCCGCGCCGCTTCGCGGCGCGGCTCCGCCGCACTCAATTCGGCAGAAGTTCTACTATGTGACCCCACCGGGAATCGAACCCGGATTAACGGCTTGAAAAGCCGGCGTCCTAACCGTTAGACGATGGGGCCCTGCCTGCCGGTAGGCAAGCGTAGGTTGAATTTATCATTTCTTGCCTAAAATGCTAGGATTTGTGAGCACCGGGAGAGGTGGCAGAGTGGTCGAATGCACCGGTTTCGAAAACCGGCAAGGGCGCAAGCTCTTCGGGAGTTCG
Organism: Candidatus Kaiserbacteria bacterium CG10_big_fil_rev_8_21_14_0_10_56_12; assembly: GCA_002773355.1. Lineage (GTDB taxonomy): Bacteria > Patescibacteriota > Minisyncoccia > Phycocordibacterales > Phycocordibacteraceae > C7867-001. The sequence continues at coordinate 67 of PFBL01000006.1, read as the reverse complement.
AATCTCCCCCTCTCCGCAGAAAGAAACTTCCGAATCCGAAAGGGGGGAAGAAGCCCGCGCCGAAGGC
>PFBL01000021.1:6733-59706 GCA_002773355.1 Candidatus Kaiserbacteria bacterium CG10_big_fil_rev_8_21_14_0_10_56_12 | reverse complement strand
CCTCACGTGAAGAGGCCGTACGATTGGGTATTATTAAAAGTGAGAGTGTCCTAATTCAGGGGTGAATTTGCCTCCCATACGTTGGTTCGATTTTATCGTATCGACCTCATCCGTCAAGCCACATTTCCACCACGCCTGCTAGCACCTGTATATAACGTCTTTACGCTCGACCACCACTTCCCATTGGCGGATCTTGGCGTGTTTGTAGAGCTTGGCGTTCGGGTTAAAGGCAATCGGGCGCTCTACCATCTCGAGCATTGGGATATCGCTCTCGGTATCACCCACTCCGACTGACCCCTCGAGAGTCAGGTTCTCCTTACGAATCGCTCTCTGCAATACCGCGTTCTTGTTGAAGATAATCTCCTTGTCTTCGATCTCGCCGGTGAACTGGTCATTAGGGCCCGAGGCGTAGAAGGAGCCGTAGACCTTGTCGAACCCCATCTCGTAACCAAACCCGTCGGCGATGAAGCGCGGTGAGTGCGAGATAGCGAGAAGGTAATATCCCTTGCTCTTCAATTCTTCTATCAGATCGCGGGTGAAGCGATACACCCGATTCTTCTTCGCCTCGATCACCTCGCCCGCGATATATGCCACCTCGTCATACGGCAGGCCCTTGATCTGCTTGGCGAAGACCTCCACGACGCGATTAATGTAGGCTTCATAGTCGCCCTTCCTGTCGAGCCACTCGGTCTCCTCCTTTTCATAGGCCGCACGAGAGTTCTTGGGGAAATGACCCTTCTCAATGAGGCGCTCGATAAGCTCGATCAAGAGCGAGGAGCGGAATATGGTCCCGTCGATATCGAACACTGCAACTTTCCGTACCTCAGCGACAATCTGCCTCATGCCCCTATGCTACCGCATCTCGGCTATTTCGCCTTCGGCCATCGGAGAGCAGCGGGTGGCCAGAGCTTGGTCAGAGGGTGCAGAGAGCAGTCATGCGGGCGTGCGTGGCAAACGTAGCGCCCGTAGAGCACGAGGCCGTTGTTGACGTATTTCCAATCTTTTTTCGGTATGAGCTCCTCGAGCTCTTTTGAAATCTTAGTGAGGTCGTCTTGATCGGTCAGGTCGAAGCGCTTCGCGAAGCGCTTGACGTGTGTGTCGGTCGCGATCCCCTCCCACACGTCATAGAGCTCTCCCAAGATCACGTGCGCGGTCTTGTAGCCAATGCCTGGGAGGGCAACGAGCTCTGCTTCGGTTCTCGGCACAACGCCACGATGTTTATCAACAATCTCCCTCGCTGCACCGAGGATCGCCTTGGCTTTGTTATTGAAAAACGGGATCGAGGAAATCTCCTTGGTAAAGACCGCGGCGTCTGCTGTGGCAAAATCGTGCGGTGTCTTGTATTTCTTAAAAAGCGATTCGGTAAGCCTGTTCACGGCCTTGTCGGTGCACTGCGCAGAGAGTATCACCGCAACGACAAACTGATACGGCGTGCGATAGGTGAGCTCGCTCTTAGGCACAGGGTACGTCTTCTTAAGATACGCGACCATCTTTTTTGCCCGGGCTTTCCTCTCCTCTTGCGTACTCATTTGGACAACTCTTTCAAATCGGCTATCACTTCTGCCGCGTGCGCGAGCGGCTTCACCTTCTCGTACACCTTCGCAATCTTGCTTTTGGGATCAATCAAGAATGAGGTGCGGGTAGTACCCATATAGGTGCGACCCATAAACTTCTTCTCGCCAAAGACCCCGTAGCGCCCTACCACCTCTTTGTTCTCGTCTGCGAGGAGCGTGAAGGGGAGTTCGTATGCTGTCGCAAACTTCTTGTGACTCGCCACACTATCAGTAGAGACACCAAGCACCGTCGCGCCGATCTTCTTGAAATCTTTGAGCTGGTCGCGAATCGTACATGCCTCGATGGTACAGCCCGGCGTATCGTCCTTAGGATAGAAACAGAGGAGCACCCAAGAACCCTTGTAGTCCTTGAGCGCGTGCTCTTTGCCGTCTTGATCTCTAAGGGTGAAGGCGGGTGCGGCGTCACCGGCCATTGGTATCTTCATGCAGATGATTATACCCCACCCTCCTCTCGCCCATCGTGAGGAAACGCGGCATAAAAAGACAGTGAGAGGATCTTGCCAGCAACAAAAGCCGTCAGTACTGCCGCCACCAGCCAGCCAATCACGGGCACGAGGACAATGAGTGAGAGTACGAGCATGCCGAGAACGCCGTCATGCCATTCTACCGTGGTGCGGTGGAGGAAGCGTCGCACGCAGAGGTTGCCGAGAAGGATACCAGCGTACATGATCGAGAGCACCACGAGGAGCGCGTAGAGGATGCCGAGCAAGAGCGCCACGCCAAACCCCACAAAGGTGAGCGCGATGATCATAAGCACGATCGGTGTCGCGATGAGCGCCGCCAACCCGAGTAATGTGGTGAGCAAGAAGCTCCTGGTACTCCTAGACACCGCCTGCTCAGCGATGACACCCGCAAAGCGCGGGAAGAGCCCGGCGAGGAGGCCAGCAAGAATGAGCGCCCCCAAGATGCGGATGAGCAGGAAGATCCCGAGACTTGCAACCGCAAGAGCTCTTGAGGTGCCTACGTCAGGTATCAAGGAAGCGTTGGTGTATTGTGTCCCACCGTCAATGACGGCCGCATCGAGCCCGCGAGCAATCTCGGGCGCTTGGTATGAAAAGGTGCCGTGAATAGTGGTGCCGGGAGCGAGCGTAACTGCACCGCCAGAAACAACGTGCACATTGCCGGCGAAGTTGCCAGAGAGGAACACGTTGTTGGCGTAGATGACCACAGGCCCCATCGCCCCATTGGTAATGGAGGCATTACCTGCAATCACGAGCACGCTTCCACCGGCCCGCGCCGCATCGTCGACACGATACCCGATCGCCACAAGATCCCCTCCAACAGTGTCTTCTATGGTAATCGTGCCGCTCACGGCCCTGAAGTCCCCCTTCACCGCCGCGCGCGAATTGACCGAGCCTCCGAGAAGCAGGGCATCCTCTCCGACCACACCTGCTGACACGATGGAGCCACCGGCAACTGAGAGATCTCCAGCCGTCGGTGCGGTAATGACGACCGACGTGCCGGCCGTATAAGCATTGCCTGGCGCTGAACTGGTCGCAAAGAGCTCGTGGCCGGCTGAGAACGACGCGGCACCGGCCGCGAACGCAGTGGACGGCAGTAGGAGCACGAGCACCGTAGCGAGGGTGAGCTGTCTCATGGCAGTAGTTTGGTATCTAGCCGCGGTGGTACTGAACGGCGCATTGGTTCGATCGCACCGGCCGCGATGAGAATCAGGAGCGTGAGGAGTACCGACGTCATACAGTAGATACAGATGGCGTTAATGAGATAGGTCTGTGTGTAGACCGAATAGGCTGAACTCAGAATCCCCACTACAGCAAAGAGTTGCAACAGCCGTCGGAGGAGCTGATTGACGAGGAATACCTCAAATGCCGCGATTACAAAGAGCAGTGTGTAGAAGAGGATGCCGTAATCGGCCAACGAGATCCCGAAGAGATGCGAATACTGACTCGTCACCACAGTGTTACACCCCGATAGGCTCTGCACATTACAAATCAGAGGGTCGCCATTGGTCTCGCTCTGCGAGAGATACGCCGATACCGCGATGCCAAAGAAAGCGAGCACCACAATCGCGATCACCCCTAGTCGCTTCATATCCCATACAATACGCGCTCTTTTGCCCTTATGCAACGTTCCCTAGCACCTCGAGGAACCGGGCGTACAAGATGCCTCGACCGAGGAACCTGCAGTCGGTGTATTAATTATCTCTACATTCTATTCTACATTTGGTAGACTTGAGCGAACGTATGCTCCCTCCTCCATTGCTCGCGAGCTTCATCGGTGGCGCTCTTGGTCACCCCATCGTCCTCGCCGTCACCATCATCGTCGGCACACTCATCCTCGAGGATCCGACTATCATTCTCGTCGGCGTATTCGCCTCAGACGGCCTGATCTCGATACCCCTCGCACTCTTCTCGCTCTATGCGGGCGTTGTATTGGGCGATATCGCCTTTTTTTCGCTCGGTCGATACGCGAGCACCCACCCGCGTTTCGCCCAGTACGTCGACCACGATTATATTGCCACTTTTCGCACCTGGCTTGAGACACGTTACGTGCTCACCGTCTTCTCGGCACGCTTCATCCCCGGCTCTCGTCTGCCCACCTACGCCGCGAGTGGCTTCTTCGGCAAATCGTTCACCACCTTCTTTATGACCGTGATTCTTGCCACGTCGGTCTGGACCACCATCCTCTTCATCCTTTCGTATTGGTTTGGCAGTGTGACGGGCCAGTGGCTGCACAACGAGCGCTGGGTGATCGCGGGCGTATTCATCGTCGCGCTCTTATTCATTAGTCGCTTTAACGTTCTCAGCAAGAAACTTCGAGAGGGCTTCTTGACAAGTAAGGATAAGATATGACCGCGCTCCGCAAACGCGTTATCGCTGCGCTCATACTCTGTGCGGCCGCGGGCGTCATTGGGTACAGCCTCGGCGTGGCGACCGTACCGCCCGCAGGCGCACCACACATCGCAGCGAGCACGGTCACCGCACCTTCGCCCGGCTCCCTGCGTATTATCTATAGCCTCGACCAGAAACAGAACGACAAAGAGATTATCGCGCTCATCGATGGCGCCAAGACACACATCTATTTCGCCATCTACACCTTCACACTCACTGACATCGCGGAGGCACTCGCGCGCGCGAAAGCGCGCGGCGTCGACGTGCGTGGCGTCGTCGACAGCGGGCAGGCAGTTGAGAAGTTTAGCGCACCTGTGATGCAGATCCTTAACGCCGCCAACATCCCGATCGTAGTCGAGCGACACGCGACCGGTAACGGCATCATGCATATCAAAATGATCGTTACCGACAGAGCCTACGCGCTTGGCAGCTACAACTGGACTGCCTCGGCGACCAACATCAATGACGAGATTCTCGAAATTGGCACCGACCCTGCCACGCGCAAAATCTACGAGGATATTTTGCTAAAGCTCCTCCATGCCTATCGAGGCAACACGGCCGCGCAAGCGGCCGTTTCTATCGGCACGATCAACTATACTGAGGCCCCACAACATATCGGGGAGATCGCGTCGGTGCGCGGCGTCCTTGTCGATACCTACACCTCAAAAACTAGCACGGTCTTCCTCGACTTCTGCCAGTCTTATAAAAATTGCCCGTTCTCGGGCGTCATCTTCTCGAGTGACGCAAAGAAGTTCCCTGACTTGGAGACCTACGTAGGTAAAACAATCACTCTCACCGGCAAAATCTCCTCCTACCAAGGCAAAGCCGAAATTGTCCTCAATACCCCATCGCAAATCTCTAGACCTTGAATTTTCTCGGCCTTGCGATACGCTGCGAGAGGAAGTTCCTTCATGGTGAATTTCTTATACCATGTGTGGCGAGTAGGCCGCGACGTCGTCGTGAACTACTTCATGCCAATTGTTATTCTCAAGAGGTGGTTCACAGCACCAAAAGGTGCCAAGACCATTTCCATTGAACGGCCATGGTCATGACGCCTGAGGAGCCGCGCTCTTCAGGCGGCTCTGTTTTAGTTGCGCAGATGCTTGTTTTTTGGTACAGTGATAGAAACATTTCCGGTGGCTACAGAACGACTACTAATCAATAACGAGATACGCGCACGCGAGTTGCGCGTTATTGGCGCACAGGGCGAGAACCTGGGCGTTATAAGCCTCGACGGCGCGCTCGACGCCGCAAAGACTGCGGGAATGGACCTGATCGAGATATCGCCCTCGGCAACCCCGCCAGTTGCTAAGATCATGGATTATGGTAAATTTGAGTACGAACGTAGCAAGAAGGAGAAGGTAGCCAAGGCCAAGGTTAAGATATCGGAGACAAAGGAGGTCCAGATCAAGGTGGGCACCGGCGAGAACGATATGATGCTCAAGGCTAAGAAGGCCGCTGACTGGCTCGCTGAGGGTCATCGCGTGCGGGCAGAACTTTTCCTCAAGGGGCGCTACAAGGGCATGGATGAGAAATTCCTCAAGGAACGTCTTGAGAAGTTCCTCGTCCGCATCCCATACGCGTACAAAGTCGCGGAGCCCATCGCCAAGAGCCCTAAGGGCTTCGCGGGTGTTATCGAACGAGACCTCGTAGCCCAGCAGAAGCGTGAAAAAGAGACTGCAGCAAAACCAACCACATGAAAACTAACAAGTCATACACCAAACGCATCCGTGTCACCAAGAACGGGAAGCTTGTCGCCCGTGCCAAGGGCCAGAACCATTTCAATGCCAAGCAGAGCGGCTCAAGCCGTAGTGCAAAACGCCGTCAGGTGGGCGTGGCGCTCACTGCGCGGGTGCGCCGACGTTTCTTGCCCGGCACCGGAGCAAAATAATAACTGATATTTAACTATTTATGGCACGAGTCAAAGGAGGATTGAGCGCGAACAAACGTCGCACCAACATACTAAAGAGGGCCAAGGGCTATCGCCACGGGAGCTCCACCAAGATCAAGCAGGCTCATGAGAGCCTCATGCGTGCAGGACGCTACGCCTTCGCCCATCGTCGCGACAAGAAGGGCGACTTTCGTCAGCTGTGGATCGTGCGTTTGAACGCCGCCGTCCGCGAGAATGGCCACCAGTCATACAGCACGTTTATCGGTAAGGTGAAGAAGGCTGGTATCGAACTCGATCGCAAATCTCTCGCAACCTTCGCGAGCGAGTACCCAGAAATCTTCGAACGCATCGCCAAAAAGATTGTCTAGCAGGCGGTAGAAAACCGCCCCTCACGGGGCGGCTTTCTTGCTATGCTTTCTTTGGGTCGAACGTGTATGGTGTTGAGCAACAGCCTATACTGGGACAAGTGTTGCTCCCTTGCGTCTAATGGTGACGCTGCCACAGCCGGTACTACCCTCGTAAGAGGGAAATGGAGGACGAAAGTCCGAAAACCACCCCGCATTGACAGGTGTCAGTAAGCCCGGTGAGATGGTGGAGAAACGTCCTAAGACCACATAAGCGAGACATTCCCGCACGTGGAACACGTTCGATACGCCCCCTGAGATAGCATCAACGGGGGCTATTTTAATGTTGAACTTCCTTCACTGATTCCTTCGTAATCTCCCACGTTTGGCCATACTCAGGGACGATTGCGCGTGCGCCGAGGTAGTCATGTATACGTTGCGCGAGGAAACGTTCGGTAGCGGGCTCCCCAAGGGCTGTGAAGATGGCTTGGGGGCGCTTTTTGGCAAGCGCCGCTTCGGCAAACTTGAGCAGTTCGTCTCGGTCTGCGTGTGCTGACCATCCCTCCACATTCTCCACCTTCGCACGAATCCTGACCGGATGTCCGCCAAGACGTATCTCGCGTGCACCCTCGAGCATACGCCGGCCCGGGGTCCCTGGAGCCTGATACCCGACCATAATGAGCGTGGTCTTGGGGTCTGGGAGGTACTGGGACTCCCAGCCCCCGATACGGCCACCATGGCTCATGCCGGCGCCAGCGATAATAATCTTCTGGCCCTTCACCTGCTCTATCTCCATTGACTCCTGCGTTGACGGTGTCGCCTTGAGGAAGGGGAACTCGAAGAGACTTTTCTCCTTCTTCATCTCGGCTTCGGCCTCTGGATTGAAGTAGGTGCTCCCCCATTTTTCGTACACCGCAGTCACCTTGATCGCGAGTGGAGAATCGAGGAACACGGGGATCTCTGGTAACTGCTTCGCGCTAAAAAAGTTCGAGAGCTCATAGAGCATGAGCTGGGTGCGCTCGAGAGAGAAGGCGGGGATCAAGATAGTCCCGCCGCGCTCGATCGCGCACGCGAGGACCTTGAGGAGGGTCTCGACACGATCCTTGTGTCGCGGGTGCAGACGGTCGCCATACACGCTCTCCATGACCAGCGCGTCGGCGTCCGGTGTCGGCTCCCAGTCAGTGAGGAGCGGCGAGGGCGAGTTGCCGATATCGCCCGTGAGCACGATGGTCGTCCCGTCTTCTCCCGAGAGGCGCACGCTGGCAGCTCCCAGGATATGCCCCGTATTGCGCAAATAGGCCGAGACGCCGGGTGCAACGGGCTTCTCGACGTGATATTCAAGCTCTTCCATGAGCGCGAAGGCCCCCTCAACGTCTGACGTTTCGTAGAGGGGGTCCCTACCCTCCATGCGTGCCTCCTCGGCGAGGATACCAACCGAGTCGAGCAGTATAAGCGTCGCGAGGTCCTTAGTAGGTGGCGTGAGGTATATCTTGCCTTTGAAGCCGTCTCGCACGAGCTTGGGGATGCGCCCCACGTGATCAAGATGCGAATGCGTCACGACGAGCGCATCGATAGCTGTCGCATCATACGGAAACGGGCCGTAGAGGTGCTCCTCTACCAGATCGGCCCCCTGCTCCATGCCGCAGTCAACCAATACCTTCCCCTTCTCGCTCTCTACTAAAAAATTAGATCCGGTTACTTGGCCGGCACCTCCGTAGAAACTAAGCTTGAGCGACATAGAGCCACTCTAGCACACGAGAAAACCGCTCTCGTGAGAGCGGTTTTCTCGTGGAGTTGTCCCAAGTATTGCAACTTAATGAAGCCAGGTGGGATAGGCAACGGCAGCTATCGGATCTCCCAGAGGAGTTCACCAAGCGTGCCTTACTGCACTACTCCCGAGAGGTAGGCAAGTTGCGTTTTCAAAGACAACCCCACTTATAACTATACACCCACTGTCAAGCCCGGCTGGGGACAAGCCTTTATTCGCCGTGGCGCTTGTAGCTGTGCGTGGGGGTCTTGCCAAACCAGTGTTCGATTTCGTGCTGTGCCTCCTCGGGCGTCTCCGACGCGTGGAGGATGTTGGCAACAGCACGTTTTTCCGCGTTCGCAACCGCCGGAGAGTCGTTTGAGAAGTCGCCACGAATAGTGCCCATGTCGGCCAAGTACGGCATCGTTGGCCCAGCGATCTTGCGTACCATGTCGACGGCGTGTGTCCCCTCGACAACCATCTTTACAAGGGGCGCCGAGAGCATATAGTCCACCAGCCATTTTCTAATCTCTGGGCCGAGCTTAGCTGGATCTGTGGTGCCGAAATCTTCCATAGGATCGAATCCGTACTTCTCGTAGGTTGCGAGTGTCTTGTGGCCTAGCCGAGTAATCCACGCCTCGTCCTTAGGGTAATGATTATCTATTTCAGCGTGTGTGGGTTGAAACATCTCGAGCGCGACGATCTTGAGATCACGTTGTTCAAATCTTTTGATGATCTCACCGATGAGGCCCTTCTTTACGCCATCAGGCTTAATCATCACGTAGGTCTTCTCTTCCTTGGGGTTTCTGTTGGCCATGTTTTTAAATAAATCTCCGCCATGGGCGGTTAATACACGCAGTATAGCGACGAATCAGCTTTGAGCAAGTTTCAGCACCGCGTCGAGCACGATAGGGAGCTCGAGATAGCCAGCGCCTTCGTTAAAATGACTCATGCCATGTTTAATGATGATCTCTGAATCGAGCCTCTCCGCAAAATCGTTTGTGTTGTCGAGTGGCACCCACGGATCGTCGTCAGAGAAAAACGCAATAGTTTTCGGTGAATGAGCTTTTACACTGGTAAGGTTTGGTGGGTATTGTAGCCACGGCTCAGCGAGGGCTTCCGCCTCTGGTCCTTCGAGATTCGTAAGTCGTTTGAAGAACCCAGCAACATATACTACCCCTCCCACCGTAACTCCATTGGGCAGGGTCTCGAGATATCGCGCAATAGTTTGGCATCCAAGAGAGTGCCCGACGAAATAAGTATGCTCATCCACCGTCCCCGCACACGATGCAAGCGTGGGGACCCATTTTTCAATCCTTGGCGCCCCCGACTCTGGAAGCTGTGGGGCCACTACTTCAAATCCTTTCCCCTCCAACTCTTTTGCAAGCCATGGGAACCAACCAGTTTCTGGAGTGCCGTCCCAACCATGCACAAGGATTGCTTTCTTCATACTCTAATTGTTATAACTCCGTGACGATGCACGCTCCGGCCTTTTCTATCAAGATGGTGTGTTCGAAGTGCGCGCTCCGCGAGCCGTCCTTGGTGCGATAGGTGTATCCGTCTGATGCGAGCACCACTGCCGCCTTTCCTGCGGTCGAGATGGGCTCAAGCGCGAGCACCATGCCTTCCTTTAGCTCCGGACCCTCTCCGACCCGCCCGAAATTAGCAATAAAAGGCTCTTCATGCACGCGCTCCCCTACGCCGTGTCCGCCAAGATCGCGCACCACCTTAAAGCCCGCTCGTTCAACCACGTCCTGAATCGCATGGGACACGTTACCCAGATTGACGCCTGCCTTAGCTACCTTAATGCCCGCGGCAAGCGCCTCCTCGGTCGCGCGCATGAGCTTGGTCGACTCGGCGTCGACCACCCCCACCGGCACAGTGATCGCCGCATCCACGATAATCCCGTTATGCGTGAGACCAAGATCCAGACTCACAATATCGCCCTCCTTGAGTATCTTGGGCGATTCGTTGGGTATGCCATGCACCACTTCGTCGTTAATTGAGACACAGAGCGTAGCGGGATATGGGCGCACAGCTCCATCGGGGGTATACCCGAGAAAGCAGGGCTCATCGCCGCCATCGCGAATCTGCGCTTCTGCCAGATCGTCGAGATCCTCGGTGCTTACACCTGGGGCGATTTTTGTCCGCAGTGCGGCGAGTACCTGTGCCAGGCGACGGCCTGCCTCAACCAGAGTCACTCGCTGTTCCTCGCTGGTAATGGTCATGCTATCTTCAGCGCCGCTCGTATGTCCTCTGCGATGGCGGCTGGAGTTTGTTCGCCGTTAATCTCAAGCAGAGTACCTTTCTCTTTAAAGAAGGCTATGAGCGGTTCGATGCGGTTCTGGTAGACCTCAAATCGTGCCCGGATCTTCTCCTCATCGTCGCTATCAGGCCGATGCTCTGTCGCGGCACGGTGTAGTTGGCGGCGCAGGGCCTCCTCTTCTCCGACCACGAGGTTGAGCAAGACATACGAGCGGTCGAGCCACGTGAGAATCTCATCGGCGATGTGTGCCTGTGGCAGTGAGCGCGGGAAGCCTTCGCAGACGAAGCTCTCTTCGGGAGCTAGATGTATGACGGCTTCTTTAAAGAAATAGGACGCGAGCCAGTCGGGAGAAAGTTGCCCCCGATCGTAGTCGCGGCGAATACGCTCAGAAAGCGGGCCACCGGCATCAATAAGCGCCTTCAGGTGTTCGCCCGAGGAGAAACGCTTACAGCCAAGACTCTCAGCGAGCAACCGCGACTGCGTACCCTTTCCCGACCCTGGTCGCCCGACAAAAAGCACGTTACGCGATCGGGTGTCGGTCATAATGCATTTATTATAGCGTCAATCTCTCTTTTTGCCTCATCGAGTTTGCCGGTCGCATTAACGACGACATGTGTCGCCTCATCCTTGAAGGTCACCTCGTCTTCATATCGTTTTTTGCGCTTTGCAAGCTCGCTATCGCTGATGGGAGCACGGGCGCGAACGCGCCGCTCGAGCTCCGCCCACGAACCGGCGTCGACGAATATCGTAATGATTTGCTCTGACGGTATCATCTTTTGCAGGCTCCGCACTCCTTGCACGTCGAGTTCCAGAAGCAGTGTTTTGCCTTCCTGGAGGGGCAGTAGTATCTCGCTCTTGAGCGAGCCGTAGAGATTTTCACCAAAATGTGCCCACTCAAGAAAGTCTCCCGCGGCAATACGCCGCTCAAACTCCTCTTTAGCAAGAAAGAAATATTGGTCACCGTCTATCTCTCCTGCGCGCATTTCTCGCGTAGTACAGCTACGCGGATAGAGAAAGTCTGGCCTCACTTCTCGGATGTGCTGTATGAGCACGCCTTTCCCGCTCCCTGTAGAACCCAATATGACTACCAGCTTACCCATATCACGAGTGTACGGGATGATTATAATTTCGCAACAAAATCTGCCTGTCTGCAGGCGTATTTTCTGGTGAATGCGATATACACATCGGCCGCATTTCGCTTATTTGCGTCCGTGCGAGCAAGCATGTAGAGGTACGACACCATGATAAGGGCTGAGTACAGTACTAAGAACCGTTCAGTCACATCTTGCGGCTTAGCCGTTTCGCTTCGATCAAAGTAGCCTTTTAAGACTTCTGTATATGCCGCTTTCCCGGCGAGCGCATACACGTCTGTGGCAAGACGATAGATATTCAAAAAAGGCGGTGCGAGTCTCCAAGAATCTTTTGGCGAGTACGTATCAAATGGAAGTAATGTTTTGTTTACGTAAAAAGCATTAAGATTGTGAAAATCGAGGCCCGTTGATACCTTCGCATCACTATTGGCATATGCGTGGGCACCGAGCTCTGCAAGAGTCTTTCCGTACTGTTGCCTTTCATCGACCGGCAAATGTTCCTCGGCGTCAGTAAGCCAATCCATCAAATCCTTTTGTCTCTCTGCAATGTCTGCCCTCAAGGACGAGTATTGAATGCCTGTAGTCTGTCGGCAACGTTTTTCTCGTTTAGCAAATTGCCACCCGATGCCATAGAAGTCTTCATTCGAGAGATCTTGCTTGCACAAGTGATCAAACACCGTTGTCCCACGCGGCATTCTATTAGAAACTATAACCAATTCCTATGCCTCCTCTAACGCATCGACGAACGCACACCGCTTCTCAATAATGCGCACCCCGCGCAATGCTGTATATACCTCTTGCGATAATTGATGGTTCCATTCGAAATCCGCTGTTGTGAAGTCAAATCGCCTTGCTTTAGCGGAAATATCGTTAAAGTTTCGATTAAAAAAATCATTATCGCTCTTATAGATTTTGTATACTTTGTCCGAAAAAAGGAAGACGTTCGAGATGACTGTCTCAACATGATCTGGTTTCCCCGATTCGCCCGTTAGCTGCCCCTCCTGAATAAGTCTGACAAGCGGTCGCTGTGAATAAACCATGTCTACGGTGCGACAACTCGACGAAGCTGTCGGTCGAAGACGACACGCTGCGTGTGCCCATTGTAGTGAACTTGCATCGGGACATCGCCATTTGGGAGCGGGCGCTGGACATCGATGTCAATATGTTCGCCGAACGTGGGTGCATCCGGACCGCCAATTGCATTAATTCCAAATACGTCGTCCAAAAAAAGTGTTATGAGCTCATAGTGCGACACGAACACAAGATGGGGCACTTCATCTTGTGTTTCTTGCTTTTCTAAAAAACGGAGGAGCTTTCCCATCTCATCATACAATCGCGCTCTGCGGTCCTCGTTTGTTTCGAGCTTGCCCGGGTTGTTATAGTACTCAGGTCGGTTGTAATGCGCCTTCGCCCACGCCTCTTGCGAGTCGCCAAGCACTTCCTGAAGATGCGTTCGGAACTCTTCATCGTAAAAGTCTGTGCTTCGTAGCCCAGGTGATTCCATCCAAAAAGCCGCGCGATCGTCGCCCAGCGCCTCTTGAACTCCTTCTGCGATCGATTCGGCTGTACCTCTGGCGCGCTCTCGAGGGGAGTGCGCATAAAAGACGGGCGCTCCCTTTTCTTTAGCGATCGCCCGCCCTTTCATTCTGGCTCGCTCTACTCCTCGATCGGTTATATCCCTTCCGATACCCGTGTAATTCGTCTCCTCGTGCCGTGAAAATGTGATTCGAGCCAGCAGCTTTGGCATTGCTTCTCGATTCCCAGGCATGGTTTCTGAAGTCATGACGAGAGTATATCACCGCACCGTAGAGAGTGCGGGCTAATACTCCCGTAACGACACTTGGGCGTCGACTTTCTGAGCAAGCTCGAGTGCCACCTGCACTGCGATGAGGAGTGCGGTGCCGCCGAGCACCAGTGTCGTGATACCCGTAATCCCTTGGATGATGGATGGTGCGACCGCAATCAGACCCAGGAAAACTGCGCCGGGGAGCGTCACGCGGTTGACGACGTTGTGAATAAATTCTTCCGTCTCGCGTCCCGGTCGTACCCCAGGGACGAAGGCTCCTGTCTTCTGCAAGTTCTCTGCCACGCGGTGCGGCTCGAAGGTCACTGCCGTATAGAAGTAGGTAAATATCACCACCAGGATGAAGTAAATCGCACCGTATTTCCACGGGTTGGAGAGAAATGCTGAGTACCAGGCGGCGGCGCTGGTCGCAATCGGTATATGGAGCGCGCTGACCGCAGACAGCGCCATCTGAGGCAGTAACAATAGCGAGAGAGCGAAGATGATGGGGATTACACCGGCCTGCAAGAGACGGATCGGGAGGTAGGTTGCCGCGCCCTGTTGCATCGCTACGCCGCGCGTCGCGCGTGCGTAGGCGATCGGTATCGAGCGCTCAGCGTCAGACACCACCACCACCGCATAGATCATAGCGAGGGCAAGGACCAAGAAGGCTAGGTACGCTGGAATGTTGGCCGCCGATGAGGCGAAGATGGCTTCTGAGATGCTTGAGGGCACGCGTGCAAGAATGCCCGCGAGGATGATGAGTGATACGCCGTTCCCAATACCGAACTCTGTGACCAACTCACCGAGCCACATCAAGAGGGTCGAGCCAGCAACAATGATCGAGATGTTTGCCACGAAGGCGACTGACCCGAGATGCGCGATGACCCCCTGACTCTCCAGCAAGAAGAGGAAGGCGACTGACTGGAGCACCGCGATCGGGATGCAGAGCAATCGGCTCCATTGAATAAATTTTGCGCGACCCGCCTCCCCCTCTTCAAAATAGGCCTCCTTCACCTGAGGGAACACGATCGTGCCGAGCTGCATGATAATTGATGCAGTGATATAAGGACCGACGCCGAGCATCACAATCGAAAGTTGCGCGAGGCCGCCACCAGAGAAGAGATTCAGGAGACCGAAGAACTGATTCTGTGCAAAGAAGGCGGCGAGGGCGTTGTGGTCAACGCCAGGGATCGGGACCGCCGCGAGGAGACGGAAGAGGGCAAGTGCCCCCGCTAGGAAGAACATGCGGCGGCGTATCTCAGTGTCGCCAAATGCCAGCTGTAATTTTCGTATAAATGAATTAAGCATTTTCCTTAAGGCCAAGCGCTACACGCGCGCTCGCTGACAGTGTGCAGTTTTTCACAACCAGCTTCTGCGAGAGTGTGCCCGTGCCGAGGATCTTGACCTTTGGGACGCGGCCTTTGGTGCGACGAACCAATCCTTTGGCGAGCAGTGATGCCGGTGAGACTGTCTCACCCGCCTTATAGTGCGCTTCGAGCGTCGCCAGGTTCACTCCCGCATATACCAAGCGTTCGCTACGCACGGTGTGCGCACGGTTCTTACCGTGTCCCCGACGCTTCGGTATCTTCTTGATCTGATCACGGACCTCAGGACGGATTTTGTGGCCCGCTCGGGCCGTCTGTCCCTTTCCCCCGCGACCACTGGTTTTGCCTCGTTTACCTCCCCGGCCAACCGGTTCGGGGATGTGTCGTTTGGTTGCAGATGTAAGCGTGTGTAGTTGCATAAAATTATTTTGTCACAGAAAGCTTCTTGAGAGCTGCGACCGTGGCCCGCGCGATCGTGAGCTTGTTCTTCGAACGGGTGTGGATCTTCGTTACCACATCTGTGACGCCAGCAAGATCAAGCACCGTACGCACCGCAGAGCCGGCAACGAGGCCCCGCCCCTTGGAGGGGATTATCTCCACTGTTGAGGACGCATATTTTGCCAGAACAGCGTGTGGAATTGAGTTATTCTTGGTGCGTACAATCGTGAAGAGGCGCTTCTGCGCATCGCGCGTGGCCTTCTCAATCGCAAGGGCCGTATCTGCGCCCTTCCCCAAGCCAACACCTACACGCCCCTTTTTGTCGCCCACCACAATAACCAGACTGAAGCTAAAGCGTCGTCCGCCGGCCATAACACGTGCGACGCGTCGCACGTCGATAGTTACCGAGTCAAACTCGCCGCGTTCTCGTGGGGCACGAGAACGCGGGGCGCGTCCACGCATTGCAGTACGTGGCGCGCGCTCGTCTCGCGTACGGGTCGCTGGCTCGTTCGGCGTGATTGCTGTTGCCGGTGCTGCGTCTGGCTTCTTGGATGATGGTTCATGCATGGTATCCATAGTCGATTAGAAAATTAATCCGCCTTCGCGAGCCGCATCGGCAAGTGTCTTCACTTGCCCTGTGTAGCGATACCCCGCACGATCGAACACGACCGTCGTCACGCCCGCGGCCTTAGCCTTCGACGCCATCGTCTCGCCAACAAAGCGCGCTTGGGCCGAGGCCGCGCCCTTACATTCTCGTCCGTGGGCCGCGGCAATAGTCTTGCCCACCGAGTCGTCTATGAGTTGTGCTGAGATAAAGCGGTTACTGCGGTACACCGCGAGGCGTGGTCGCTCTTTAGTCCCAGTGATACGTGCGCGAACACGCGCGTGTCTGTGTACGCGTAGCTCCGATTTGCTTTTTGGTCCGTGGTTCATAGATGTTTATACTGCTTTCTTGCCTTGTTTTCGGCGTACCACTTCATCAGAATAGCGGATGCCCTTGCCAAGATATGGCTCAGGCTTCTTGACGCGACGCACGTTGGCCGCAAATTGCCCAACCGATTCTTTGTTGTAGCTCGAGAGGGTCAGGGTGTTCTTCTCAAGCGTTGCGGTCACGTCGTCCGGGACCGTGAGCGAGACCGTATGAGAGAAGCCGACGCTCAGTACGAGCTCCTTACCCTTTAATTCCATGCGATACCCCACGCCCTCGAGAACCAACGTTTTGGTAAAAGGTGTCTCCACGCCCTGAACCATATTACGGACGTGTGAGGCAAAGGTGCCCGTTAGCGCCTTCGCCAGGCGTGACGAGTCCTTTGGCGTGACGACGATACCAGTGTCGTCAACGACGATACTGATTGTCGGATGCACCCTTTTCGTCAAGGTCCCCTTGGAGCCTTTCACCGTGAGCGTACCCCCAGCAACCGACACTTCGGCTTTCCCCGCTGCGATTGGTTTTTTTGCGAGACGACTCATAGCTACCAGATTTCGAACAGGTTCTCACCACCAATCTTTTGTGTCTGCGCTTCCTTGTCAGAGAGAATGCCCGCTGAGGTTGAAATGAGTCGCGCGCCCACGCCTCCGCGAACGCGGTGCGCAGAGGTGTGCGGGGCGTAGAGACGTCGCCCGGGCTTGCTCACCCGTCGCACGCCCTGCAATCGAGGAACTCCTTGGTCGTTATACGCAAGAGTAACCAGTATGTTCTTGCGTATCCCTGCAGAATCCTTTTCTTTGACCTCCACGCTTTCGATGAACCCGAGTTCTTTTAATTTGTGTGCGATGGCCAACAGATACCCAGAGTATGCAACCTGCACGTCGCGCTTACCTACCGCAGAAGCGTTTTGCAAACGAATGATAAAATCTCCAACGCGGTCGGTTACCATGATGCCTTCTTTACGCCCGGGATGCGCCCTTCGAGTGCGAGCTCGCGGAATTGGATCCGTGAGAGGCCAAAGGTGCGCATATACCCTCGTGAGCGTCCTGAGATCGCACAGCGATTCTTGAGGCGCACGGGCGATGAGTTCCTGGGGAGCTTCTGCAAACCTTCCATATCGCCAGCCGCCTTCAAAGCCGCACGCTTTGCCGCGTACTTTTTAACCAGCTTTTCCTTCTTGTTCTGTCGGGCGAGTTGCGATTTTTTGGCCATAAAAAATAAAGCTCCGAGGAGCGTGTGCTCAGAATATCAGCGTTTTACGCTCGAGTCAACGATGAGCGGCATGCCCAGATGACGGAAGAATGCCTCGGCTTCGGCCTTCGACTTGGCCGTCGTGACGATAGTCACCGCGAGTCCAAACACATCCTTGAGGTCTTCGTCTGAGGTCTCGGGGAAGATGGTGCTCTCCTTGAGTCCCACGGTCATGTTGCCCATCTCGTCGATCGACTTGGCAGAAAGACCGCGGAAGTCTCGCGTGCGCGGGAGTGCTACGTGAATGAGCTTGTCGAGAAAGTCGTACATACGCGTGCCGCGTAGCGTGACCTGGAGACCAACAATCTCCCCCTCGCGAAGCTTGAACGAGGCGATCGACATCGTTGCCGCACGCTCTGACGGCTTTTGGCCCGTAATTTTTGAAAGACGGTCCGAGATGAGCTCGATCTGCTTCTTGTCGCGCTTCTTGCCGACCCCTGTCGACACGACCACCTTATTAATACGCGGACCCTGCATCGGGCTCGTATAGCCAAAGGTCTCCGCGAGTGCGGCATAGGCTTCTTGCTGGCGTTGTTTTGAAATACTCATGATTATTTTTCTACGTGGGCAACATTTGAAGCATCGATCGCGCGTGGACGCTCGACGATACGTCCAACCTCGCCTGAGCGACCCTTCGTGTGACGCTTAGCTACCGCAACGCCTTCAACCACGACACGATTCTCGCTCGGCAATGCACGCAGTACCACCCCGAACTTACCTTTGTCCTTCCCGGAGATTACCTTGACTGTGTCGCCTTTCTTTATGTGCATACCGATATAGTTATACGACCTCCGGCGCAAGGGAGGAAATCGTGTGCCATCCGCGCTCGGAGAGCTCCCGCGGTACGGGCCCAAACACGCGGTTGCCCTTCGGTCCCATGTCCTTGCCCTGCTTCTCGATGAGTACCACGGCGTTCTCGTCGAAACGAATGTATGAGCCGTCTTTGCGGGCGAATGGCTTGGTCTGACGGACGACGACGGCACGGAAAATGTCCTTCTTTTTTACCGCCTTACGCGGTTCGGCTGTTTGAATGGACACAATGACCACATCTCCAATGCGCGCGTAGCGACGTTTGGAGCCTCCCGGCACCTTGAACACACGTGCGATCTTGCCGCCCGAGTTGTCTGCTACCTTAACGATGGATTGGGTCTGCAACATATTATTTGGCCATCTGAATGGCGAAGGACTTGTTCTTCGAGACAGGTCGTACCGCCACGATCGTCACTCGATCTCCCACCTGAGCGGTGTTACCAGGGTTGTGAACCAAATATTTCTTTGAAAGGGTACGGTACTTCTTGTATTTGGGGTGCTTTTCATAACGATCAACACGGACTGTGGCCGTATCAGTCATCGCCGTCTTAACGACAGTTCCAACAAATGATTGGGGACGTGCGGTGTTCTTTTCCATAATTTAGATTGTGGGCGCTTTGGTCTTGCGAGCGTGCTGTTCTGTCAAAATGCGCGCAATGGTCTTACGCATCTTTGCTGGCGCATTTGGGTCCTTGGGGCGGGCTCCGGCGGCAGCAAACCGTTCGGTACGCAGTGCGGCACGAGTTTCCTCGAGCATCTTCTCGAGTTCAGCATCTCCCAAGGTGTTGATTGTGTTCTTTTTTGTCATAAAAGTCTAGCGGCGCGCGATTACTGACGTATTCACCGGGAGCTTCATCCCCGCGCGACGCAGAGCGGCGCGGGCCACATCCTCGGCGACGCCGTCGAGCTCGAAGAGCACCCGTCCCGGACGTACCTCAAACACATAGTGCTTCGGATCTCCCTTACCCTTACCCATGCCGACTTCTGCGGGCTTGGCTGTAACCGGACGGTCGGGAAAAATACGGATCCAGAGCTTGCCTGTCTTGGCGGTAGCGCGGGTGAGCACCTTTCGTGCCGCCTCAATCTGGTTGCTTGTCATACGTGAACTCGTAAGTGCCTTGAGACCAAACGAGCCGAAGGCAACCGTCGTCCCCCGCGTGTCTGGGCGCGCCAAACGCCGTGCGCTCTTGCGCTGTGTTTGCCATTTGCGATGCTTTGCTTTTTTAGGAAATAACATAAGAGATTAGGCGCTCTGTCCGTTGGACATTACTCGCTGTGCAAGTGGCTTTGCTACAGTTTTTTTATCGTAGATGTTTCCTTTGTAGATCCAGACCTTGATGCCAATCACGCCATAGGAAAGGTAGGCGCGCTCCTGTGCAAAATCGATATCCGCCGCGAACGTTTGGAGAGGAATGCGGCCCTTGCGGAGCTGCTCTTTACGGCTCATGTCAGCGCCACCGAGACGACCTGAGACGGCGATACGTACCCCCTCGACCTCTTTAACCGCCATGACCTTCTCGATGGTTTGCTTAAGCACGCGGCGAAAAGGCATGCGCTTCTCGAGGCCCTCTGCCACCATGTAGGCAACCACGGCCGCATCTGCTTCTGCCTGACGTATCTCGTTGACGTCGAGCTTGAGTGTGCGACGATCGTCTGGAGCGACGGTACGCACCACTGCCGCCAGCTCTTTACGAAGTTTTGCGGCGTTTTCTCCAGAACGTCCGATCACAATACCCGGGCGGGCTGTGGAGATCACCACGTGCAATTCACTCGCCGAACGCTCGATCTCGATACTGCTCGTGTATGAGCCGCGTAGGCGCTTGGTCAAGAAGCGACGAATGGTTTCATCAACTTGAATATTTTCACGATAGCTCTTCTTGTCGCCCGCAAACCAGCGACTCCTCCATCCACGGATGATTCCAAGACGGTGTGCGTAGGGATGTGCCGTGTGTGTCATAAAAGATTATTTGGATTTCGTCGACGACACGATCACCTTGACGCGGCTCTTGCGGTGTCGAATCATCGATGCGCGCCCGAAGGCACGAGGCATGTAGCGCTTCAATATCTCTGCGCTCTCGACGATGATGTTCTCGACGGTAAGATCGTCGATAGATTCACCTTTGTGTTTGGCATTCGCCGCGGCACTTTTGATAAGCTTCGCGACAGGCTCTGCACCGCGCTTCGGTAGAAACTGTAGCGCGGCAAGCGCCTCTGGCACCTTTTTACCTTTGACCAACTCGGTCACCAAGCGCATCTTGCGCGGCGGTTGGTTGTGACTTTTTAGGATTGCGGTTGCCATAGATTATTTCTTGGGTGCGGGGGCTGCCTTGGCGGCCTTCGCGGCATCAATCTCTGCCTGTTGTTTCTTCGCCTCGAGCTCCTTCTGCATCTTGCCGCCGTGACGCACAAACTTCTTTGTGGGTGAGAACTCACCCAGGCGGTGTCCGACCATTTCCTCAGAAACCAACACCTCTACGTGTGTTTTCCCGTTATGGACTCCAAAAGTAAAACCAATCATCTCGGGGCTAATCTGGCTCCGGCGCGCCCACGTCTTAACAACCCCAGCTGTAGATGGTTTTAGTAGTTTGACCTTCTTCAAGAGCTTTGCGTCTATGAAGGGGCCTTTTTTAAGTGAGCGTGCCATTAGTAAGCAATGAAAAGCCCCTGCCTACCGGCAGGCAGGCGCAAGGCGCAAGCCAATCCGACGAGCTAAGGGATAGTTGAAAGATACAGGAAGTGCGTGGAATCGTCAACAAACACTGCGTCTGGTATACTGAGGCATATGCCGATAGGACGAAAGGGGACTTTTTTGCTTGTTGTCGGTCTCCTGGTGGTGGTTGCTGTCCTCGCCGCCATACTTCTGCGCCCCTATGCAGTACGAGTCCCACTCGAGTCAGCCCCCACGGGCTCTGTGGTCGACCACGCGACCTACTACGACATAGACGCCTCGTACCCCACCGTCACGCCCCTGGCTGACAGCGTGGGTAGAGAGGCTGATCGAGCCGCGATTACGCAGATGCGCTCGTATGTCGACGAGGCCGTTGCGGAATTTAAGCAGGAAGGCAACTTTGACCATCTCACCCCTGAAGATATTCATCTGATGGGATTCGATCAGGGCCGCAAGGAAACCTTACGAATTAGTTACTTCAGTGCTTCGTCAACACCGACTGTATCGTATATTTTTAACCTATACGTTGACACACTCGGCGCGCACGGCAATTCTACCTTTCATACGTTTACCTACGACCTAAAAAGCGGCGCGGCTCTTGGCCTCGAGGATCTCTTTGTGGCGCACGCCGATTATCTTGGCACACTCTCACGTCTAAGTAGCGCTCGTCTACCAGATATTCTTGGGAATGACTCGTATGATACGTCAATGGTTGACATGGGCACTGCACCCATCGAAGCAAACTTCGAGAACTTTTTCCTCGACGGTACCTCCCTGGTCCTTCTTTTCCCACCTTATGCAGTCGCGCCATACAGTGCGGGTTCTCAGACGCTGGCAATACCCGTGAGCGAGCTCCGTACGCTGTTGAAGCCGACATACCAATAACAAAGGCCCGACACCTTGGGTGCCGGGCCTTTGTTATTGGTGATTACCCCTTCCGTTTCTTTCCAACCTTGCGTCGCGACACGATAAAGACATTTGAATATTTCTTGGGCGTACGCGTCTTTTGGCCCTTGCCTGTCGGCTTGCCCCATTTGCTCTTGGCAC
Organism: Candidatus Kaiserbacteria bacterium CG10_big_fil_rev_8_21_14_0_10_56_12; assembly: GCA_002773355.1. GTDB lineage: Bacteria > Patescibacteriota > Minisyncoccia > Phycocordibacterales > Phycocordibacteraceae > C7867-001. Next base: position 37,688 of record PFBL01000021.1, on the reverse strand, counting down.
GCTTCAAACCACGACCCTGGCGACCCTCACCGCCGCCGTGTGGGTGATCAACGGGGTTCATAGCCGTACCGCGCACCGTCGGACGAATGCCTCGCCAGCGAGAGCGTCCTGCCTTGCCAAGTACGACCAGGTTATACTCCTCGTTGCCAACAGCACCCACTGATGCCCACGCGAGATCAGAAATCTTACGTATCTCGCTTGAAGGGAGCTTGATCTGCGCATACCCCGCGTCATGCGCCACCACCTCCGCGTAGTTCCCCGCAGAGCGTACCAAGGATGCACCGGCGCCAGCAGAGAGCTCGATGTTATATACGAAGGTGCCTACCGGTATGGAGCCGAGCGGGAGGCGATTACCCGCGAGGAGCGGTGCGTCTTCGGCGACAATAAACTTCGATCCGGCATTAACCGTCTTCGGTAGTATCACATATCGTCGTTCGCCATCGGCGTAGAGCGCGAGCCCGATAAAAGCGCTACGGAAGGGGTCGTACTCGACGGTCTCGATCTTGGCTGGGATATTTTTCTTATCATACTTGAAGTCCACCGCACGAAGACGCTTCTTGTGGCCACCACCATGGTGGCGCGTGGTCACGCGACCGGCATTGTTTCGGCCTCCCTGCCCGCTCTTCTGCTTAAGCAAGGGTTTGTGCGGCGTGTCGCCCGAGAGCAACTCTCGGTACGGGAGCGTACTCATGTGGCGGCGGCTTTTGGTTGTCGGTTTGTAGGTTTTCATACAGTTTATGCAAAGGTGATGGTATCGCCCTCGTTGAGATACACGTAGGCCTTGGTGCGCGCGGCGCGCGTGCCCATCCCGTGCTTGGTGCGCATAGGCTTACGCTTCGCAGGCAGGTTGACAACACGTACGAGTCGCGGTTCGACGTTATATACCTGCTTGATGGCGCCCGCAATGTCTGCCTTCGTGGCGCGCGGTGGTACCGCAAACGTATACACGCCCTTTTCTGTGGCAATGAGTGCCTTCTCGGAAAACCACGGCGCGCGGACAATGTCGTGCGCCGCCTTGGTGCCGCGCTTAGAGGCGCGTGCGTGGCGGGCCTTCGCCGTCTTCTTTTCCTTTTTTGTGTCAAAAATAGCCATACCGTTATACGTTCTTTACTCGGGCAATGAGGGTCTTAAAGGCCACCTCCGGATTCTCGATGATGAGGTAGGTGTGCGAGAGCAGATCGACCGGGTTCAAGTTGCGCACCTCCTCAGTAGCTATGCTGGAAAGGTTTTTGAAGCTCTTAAGCGTGTTTGCGTCATACGCAGCCGTTGCAAGAAGTGCGGCGTTCTTGCGCTTGGTTACGAGCTTGGCGACACTAGCCTCTTTAGCAAGAGCCACGAGTGAACCCTTCGCCTCAGCCGTTTTCGGGGCGGCGAAGTGAAACTTGTCGACCAAGATGATCTCACCGTCTTTTGCCTTACGCGAGAGCACCGAAGCGAGCGCTCCGGCGCGCATTTTGCGATTAATCTTCTCGCTGTAGTCACGTTCGTTGCGCGGACCGAAGGTTACCCCGCCGTGTCGCCAGATAGGTGACCGACTTGAGCCGTGGCGCGCCTGGCCGGTCCCCTTCTGCCTCCACGGCTTCTTGCCGCCACCTGAGACCTCAGCTCGATCCTTGGTGTGTGCGCGGTTCTGACGCGCATTTGCCTGCATACCGGTCGTGACCTGGTGCACCAAGTCGGCGCGCCACGGAGCCCCGAAGATCTCGGGCGGGAGTGCGATAGTCGACACTTTCTTACCATCCATCGCGTAGACGGTCAGCTCTCGTGCGGCCACTGCCTTCTTCTCCGCCTTTGGTGCTGGCGTCGTGGGGGTCTTCTGAGTTGTGGTTGTTGTTGCCATGACAATCAAGTTAGCCGTTCTTTTGCATTGTTACCACCTCGAGCAACGTCCCGCGACGTCCCGGTACTGCCCCCGATACGACCATCTCGCCAGTAGCCGGATCGACCACCAGGACCTTGAGGTTCATGACCGTAACGCGCTCACCACCCATACGACCGGCCATACGGATACCCTTGGCCACCCGACCACCCGCGCGGCCACCGCCGCCGCCGATCGATCCGGCCTCACGCTCAGAGTGCTTTTGGCCGTGTGTGCGCGGCCCTCCGTGAAAGCCGTGCCGCTTCACGACACCCGCGAAGCCCTTCCCTTTGGTTAGGCCCGAGACGCGCACCATATCGCCTACCGCGAACGTCCCTACATCAATAGTGCTCCCTACTTCCACCGGCTCAATGGCCTTAAATTCACGAATGGTTTTGTATGCCTTCCCTTTCGTGTGGCCCAAGACCGCCTTTGAAATATTTTTGGTCTTGCGCGTGCCGCTCCCTACCTGCAACGCGGCATAGCCATCCTTACCCTTTGCCGTCTTAACCTGCGTCACGATCACCGAATCTGCAGCAAGAACCGTCCCTGCGTGTGCACGGCCGTCCTCCCCGTAGATACGGGTCATTCCAACTTTTGTGGCGAGGATGAATTTCATTGTTATGTAAAAGCAAATCGCACGACAGCAATCGCGTCGTGCGATTTGCTGGAGGTCCCTCACTCACGCTCGGGACATAGCGACCCGGATACTGTACACGGATCCTCAAAATTATGCAAATTAACAAATCTGGGACCGGCACGCCTCCTGCGTGCCGGTCCCTTTGTTGGCGGAAGAATCTCAGGACTAACGAGGGAGCTTTTCCCACTCGTCCTTAGGCTTCCAGACAACGTTGCCCGCGGCGGCATCGTCGTAGACGAACAGATCGTCCTGACGGTACTCCTCGATCCGACGTCGTACCAGAGCGAGTACGGGCACGCGTCGCCCGAGAGTTTCGGAGAAGTACGCACCCTCGACGTAGAGTGACCGGTTGAGCAGGCAGGCGATCCTCACAACGGTGGCACCGCACTCCTGGATGAGCCGGATCAGCTTCTCGGTGGTAGAGAAGTTGTTACAAACATCCTCGACGATCACCACCCCCTCGCCAGGGTCGACCCTGTGCCGCCCGAAAACGAGATCTGCGCGCTCTCGGCTCGTTCCGGTCGCCAGAGCGACCACCTTCTTCTCCGCCTTGACGACCTTGCGGTCGCATACTCGGGCCAGAACGTCCGAGAAGCTGTAGCCGCCGATCGGTGCTCCGCAGAAGACATGGACATCCTGTCCGTGGAAAAATCCTGAATACATTCTCCACATGAGTTCGGCGACGTACCACATGACATGCGGGTACGGCTCTGCAGCGGCGAAGTTCGCATAGACCTCGCCGACGTACTGCATGGACGAGCCGTCTTCGCTTTCATAGCGGCCGGCATAGCCGACCAATGGGCCCGTGCGTTGTCCATTGGACCGCGGACAGGCGTAGAAGCCACCACAGCGCCCGAGGAGATCGAGTGGCGCTTCCCCAACAGGCAGCAGTGGTATCAGTCTCGATGCTTGCATCTCGGTAATCCTCATTACTTGCTGGCGGCCATGTCGTTGAGAGCCTCGGCGATCTCCGCCTCAATCTGATCGAGAGCGAAGACCGGGTCGTGAGCTTCGGTGAGTTGCCGACCGACAACGAGGTACGTCGCGCCGGCCTTGACGGCTGCCGCCGGGGTATCGAAACGTTTCTGATCACCCGCGTCTTGCCCCAACGAACGGACGCCCGGCGTGGCGAACTTGAGGCCTCTGAGCTCAGGGCGCTTCGCGAGCATTCCGACTTCCTTCGGAGAACACACGACCCCGTGAACGCCCGCCAGCTTGGCGAGGCGCGCAAGGTAGAGTGCGGCTGCCTTGGCGGGCTGGCCGAAAGTCAGGTGCGCCCGTTCTTCGTCCAAGGAGGTAAGGACCGTGATCGCGAAGATCTCGGCGTCACTCACGTTCCGAACACCCCGCACGGCCGCCATCATCATGTCGACCTCGCCCGAAGCGTGTACGGCAATGATTGAGGCACCCGGCTCGGCGATCGCCTTGGCGCGCAATTCCACCGTCTTCGGGATGTCATGGAGCTTCGCGTCGTCAAAGACGCGCCAGGCCCCCGCCTTGCGGATCTCGCCGACCACAGTCGGCCCATGCCGGTCGACCACCTCGTGCACCTTGATTGCGTGCACTCTGTGCCCGATCTTAGTAGTCAGTTCCAGACACTCTTTGTGTGTGAGGTTGTCTGCGGCAACGATGATTTTCTTCGGCTCCTCTATCGTATTTCCCATAACTCTCGCTCCTGTGACGAACGTCTAAATCGGTAGGAGATATTTCCTACTGATTGTCCGGGTCAACAGCAGCAAATTGCGCCCTCAAACACAAAACCGCCCCGGGATGGGCGGTTTTGTGTTCTTGGCCCCTGCTTCGCTAAAGCTACGCATGGCAGGTGTCTTGGCGCACCTTAAACCATTTTTACGTCAATCGTGACACCGCTTGGGAGATTGAGGTTCGTGAGGGCCTCGATCACCTTCGGCGACGGGTTCATGATGTCGATGAGACGCTTGTGAATGCGCATCTCGAACTGCTCGCGTGCATCCTTATGCACGAAGCTGGAGCGGTTGACGGTCCAGCGCTTGACCTCGATCGGGAGCGGCACGGGGCCGACAATCGTCGCGTCAAAACGAGCGGCGGTTTCCATAATCTGCTTTACCGAGAGGTCAAGAATCTTATGCTCATACGCGCGGACACGAATACGGAGCTTATGCTCTGTCGGTGCCGCCGACGTCGCCGACTTTTTCGCGCGCTTTGTCGCCGCTGGTTTCCCGGCAGACGCACTCTTTTCTTTTTTCGTCTCGGTAGCCATGAACACTTAGGCCGTGATCTTGGTGACCACGCCAGCCCCCACGGTCTTGCCACCCTCGCGGATAGCGAAGCGTTGCTCAGCCTCGAGCGCCACCGGCGCTGTGAGCTTCACCGTGAAGGTTACGGTGTCTCCCGGCATAACCATCTCCTTCCCCTCTGGAAGCGTCACCTCTCCGGTCACGTCCGTGGTTCGGATGTAGAACTGCGGCTTGTAACCAGTGAAGAACGGCGTGTGTCGACCCCCTTCCTCTTTGCTCAGGATGTAGACCTCTGCGTCAAAGTCGGTATGCGGCGTGACAGAATCACTCTTTGCGAGCACTTGACCACGATGTACGTCATCTTTCTTGGTACCACGAAGCAGGATGCCTGCGTTGTCACCAGCCTGTCCTTCCTGGAGCTGCTTGTTAAACATTTCGATACCCGTAACGGTCGTCTTGGTCGTAGGCTTGATGCCGACAATCTCAACTTCCTCGCCCACCTTCACCACACCGCGCTCGATGCGGCCAGTCACCACGGTGCCGCGGCCTTCAATAGAGAAGATGTCCTCGATCGGCATGAGGAACGGCTTCGCGACATCGCGCTCGGGCATGTCGAAGTACGTGTCCATCGTGTCGACGAGCTCCTTAACCTTTTGTGCCCACTCGTCTGATACATCCTTAGCATCGAGCGCTTTCAAGCCAGAACCTCGAATAATCGGCGTATTTGCGCCGTCATACCCCTGTGCAGTGAGAAGTTCACGAATCTCCTCTTCGACGAGGTCGATGAGGTCCTGTTCAGCGACCATGTCTACCTTGTTCAAGAAGATGATCAGCTTTTTGAGACCCACCTGCTTTGCAAGCAGGATGTGCTCGCGCGTCTGCGGCATCACGCCGTCAGTTGCGGCAACCACGAGTACGGCGCCGTCCATCTGAGCGGCACCCGTGATCATGTTCTTAATGTAGTCTGCGTGCCCCGGCGCATCGATGTGCGCGTAGTGACGATTAGGGGTCTCATACTCCGAGTGGTGGAGCGCGATGGTAATACCGCGCGACTTCTCCTCAGGAGCACTGTCAATTTTGTCTACGTTCTCGACGCGGGCACTATATCCATCGCCAGAGAGCATCGAGAGCACATGAAGAATGCCTGCGGTGAGCGTCGTCTTGCCGTGGTCAACGTGACCGATGGTGCCGACGTTCATGTGCGGCTTTGCACGATTGAATTCTGCTGCTGCCATAGTAAATCGGTTAATCTAGATAATAAAGTTCACGAATTATCCGACCTACCTACCGAATGACAGGTGCGAATCGGACAATACTCAAGAGCTTGCCGACTCACAAAAGCAGACAAGCCAAAGAGCGACGCCAAGATGCGTTGTAGACACTATACGAGAGCTGGATTGTAAATGCAAGGGAGATGCGCCGAGCAACGCTTCTCTCGGCACAGCTACACCGGCGGGTGCTACCGATGATAGATCAGGGCAAGCACACACACATAGGGGAGGAAGAGAAATACTGCATCGCTTGGACTATACACAAGCGCTTCTCAACCTACTAAGCGGTAGCCCGGAAGCACGACGACGGGAATAGTGACCAGTATGGCGGCCACACGCGAGGATACTTCGCGCTTTTCTGCACCCTTATCATCTGCTGCTTGCTCAGCAATGAATGCCGAGCCAAACCACCACACGACCCAGAAGATGCCTACACCGATGACTTCGAGAATCACCATAATTCACACCATAGCACAAATCCCCCTAGTGTGGCATAACGCGAACGAGCCACTTCTGTGCACCAGTAATTAGGGACTTACGAAGTCCCTATATCGTGCTGGGCTAGTGCCACAGAAAAGCGGCCATAATCCATACGAGGATAATCGCCACAAATATCGCGCCCCCTGAGATCTCTTTACCACGCTTCTCCCAGAACTCAGATCCTTCGCGGTCGAGACAGGTAATAACGATGACGAGCGAGGCGAACGCCAGAATTGCCAGAGAACTGAGCGATTTTGCCAAAACTTGATGGTCAGTAATCACGTCCCATATGGCCATCACGCCGAGCAGGGCGAGGAACGCCGACGAGACGATAAGGGTCCCGAGCGTTATGTTGCGCATGGCACGAAAGAGTGGGTTCGCCACTACGATGGTTGTGGGATCTGTCGGATCACCAACAAATTTGCTCGCCACCATGACCACGAGTGCAACCATCGCGAGGAGACCGAGGGTTTCGAATGACTTGGTAATCACGTCACTGGAGAAAAAGTCCCAAACACCAAGAATAGCTACGAAAGAAAGAATCACTACCGCAACAATAAAGAAGCCGGCCGCGCTGTTCTGTATCACATGCTTAGCTGAGCTCTGTGGGGGCGTGGGTGTCTGAGGGCTTGGGGGCACGTATTGGTTCACGACAGGATTCGTTGGAGGCATACGAAGAAATTATTAGGGTTATATATCCCGCATGGTAACACGCAAGCCCCCGTGTTTTGTTTTTGCAACAAGGTTCAACCTTGTTCTAAACGGTGGCTTATTTACGGCTCGCGATGATATCTGCGGCAACGTTCTGTGGTACGACCTCATAGTGGTCGAATTCCATCACCATATTGCCGCGTCCCTCAGTCATTGAGCGCAGAGTGGTTGTGTAACCAAACATCTCAGAGAGCGGGACCTTCGCATGAATGGCCTTGTTCATACCGCGATCCTCCATGCCTTCAATCTGGCCACGCTTGCCCGAGAGATTGCCGGTGATGTCCCCCATAAATTGCTCGGGTACGACCACTTCCACTCGCATGATCGGCTCAAGGAGGGCCGCCTTTGCTTTACCGGCCGCCTCGCCAAATGCCATCGAGGCCGCAATCTTGAAGGCAATCTCACTCGAGTCAACATCGTGGTACGAGCCATCGTAGAGATCGATCGAGATGTCGACCATAGGATAGCCGGCGAGAAAGCCGCGCGCCATTGCTTCACGTACACCCTTTTCAACAGCGGGGATGTACTCTTGCGGCACGACCCCACCCTTGATGTTATTGATGAACTCGAAGTGCTCTTCTCGTGTGACGTTCTTTGGTATCTTCGCCTCGGGATCGACTGGCTCCAACTTCTTCATCTTGATCTTGACGTGGCCATACTGGCCGCGACCGCCGGTCTGCTTAATGTACTTACCCTCGGCATCGGCCGAACCAAGTATCGTTTCGCGGTAGGCAACCTGCGGCTTACCGACGTCCGCGCTCACATTAAACTCGCGCTTCATGCGGTCCACGAGGATCTCGAGATGGAGCTCGCCCATGCCTGAGATAATGGTCTCCCCCGTCTCCTCGGCTGAGGTAACTCTGAAGGTAGGATCCTCGTCAGAAAGCTTGCGAAGCGCGACACCCATCTTCTCCTGGTCTGCTTTGGTCTTTGGTTCGATACGGAGCGACACCACTGGCTCAGGGAACGTGATCTGCTCGAGGATAATGGGGTTGGCCTCGTCGCAGAGCGTGTGTGATGTCTTCGTATCTTTCAGGCCCACCGCGGCAGCGATTTCACCAGTAAAGACCTGTTCCACCTCTTCGCGCTTGTCTGCTTGGAGACGCACGATGCGGCCCACGCGCTCCTTGGTGCCCGTCGTTGCGTTGTAAATATACGATCCGGCCGAGACAGAACCCGAGTACACCCGGAAGAAGGTCAGAGCGCCAACAAAGGGGTCTGTCTGGAGCTTGAAGGCGAGGGCGCAAAACGGGTCATCGTCGGTCGCGTGACGCTCTATCGGCTCCTCCGTCTTGGGATTGGTCCCCGTTACCGGCGGGAGGTCGAGCGGACTCGGGAGATAGTCAACTACCGCATCGAGCGTGAGCTGGACCCCTTTGTTCTTGAGCGCGCTACCACAATAGACCGGGAATACGTCGTTGTTGATGACCGCCTTACGAAGTAGCTTCTTGAGTGTTTGTAGGTCAGGCTCCTTCCCGTCAAGGTAGGCGCTCATAACCTCATCGTCCTGCTCAACGATCCGTTCGACGAGGGCCGCTCTATACTCCTTTGCTTGGTCCATAAGCTCTGCTGGCACTTCGCCTTCGACCACCTCTTCCCCCATGTTGCCGGTGAAGGTGTACGACTTCATGGCAAGTAGATCCACCACACCTTCGTGCACCGCCTCAAGACCAATAGGAATCTGCATTCGAATCGCCTTGTGCGAAAGTCGGTCGAGAATACTTGCGTATGAGTCCTCAAAGGATGCCCCCGTGCGATCCAGCTTGTTAATGAAACAAATACGTGGCACTGACGCCTCGTCGGCGTAGCGCCAGTTCGTCTCGCTCTGCGGCTCCACGCCCGCGACACCATCGAAGACGACGATGGCGCCGTCGAGGACGCGCATCGATCGTTTCACCTCAGCGGTAAAGTCGATGTGCCCCGGTGTGTCGATAATATTGAATCGATATTTCTTGGCGAGATCCTTCTTGTCTGGTTCATCGGTCTTGCTCCAGAAGCAGGTGATAGCCGCGGCGGTAATGGTGATCCCGCGCTCACGCTCCTGCTCCATCCAGTCGGTGGTGGTCTCACCCTCGTGCACCTCACCGATCTTGTGCTGACTACCCGTGTAGAAGAGAATGCGCTCGCTCACGGTCGTCTTCCCCGCATCGATGTGGGCAATGATGCCGAAGTTGCGCACTTTCTCTAGTGGATAGTCACGTTTCATAAATAATGTTTGCTAAAGATTAAAATAAAAATCCCTCGACAGGACTCGGGATAATTTTACTACGTAAAATTACCACGCAAAGTGGGCGAAGGCCTTGTTGCTCTCTGCCATGCGGTGCATGTCGTCCTTCTTCTTGATAGCGTCCCCTTCGTTCTTCGCGGCGAGGAGGATCTCGTCTGCGAGCTTCTCGGCCATCGGCTTGCCCTTCTTGGTGCGTGCCGCATTGATAATCCAGCGGAACGCGAGCGCGAGGCGGCGGTTCTGCGGCACCTCGCGTGGTACCTGATAGTTGGCACCACCCACACGACGACTACGCACCTCCATGAGTGGCGACACGTTGCGCAGAGCCGATTCAAAGGTCTCGAGAGGATCGGCACCCACTTCTTTAATCTTCTCTAGTGCGGCATACACGACCGCGCGCGCGGTATCTTTCTTCCCGTCCCACATGACTGCGTTAATGAACCGTGTGAGTGTCTCAGAGCCGTATTTGAGATCGGCTCGCCATACTCGCTTGTGTTTGACTGGTCCGCGCATACTTATTTAGCGGCCGTGGGGCGCTTGGAACCGTATCGTGAGCGGCCTTTGCGTCGCTTCTCGAGCCCGGTCGTATCGAGCTTACCGCGCACGATGGTGTACTGGACACCAATGTCCTTCACGCGGCCTCCACGAAGAAGTACCACTGAGTGTTCTTGTAGGTTGTGCCCCTCGCCGGGAATATACGCGGTAACCTCCATGCCGTTGGTGAGTCGGACGCGAGCGATTTTACGAATAGCTGAGTTTGGCTTCCTTGGCGTCTTGGTCGTCACTTTGGTACAGACCCCCCGTTTGAAGGGTGAAGAATAGAAGGTCGGTCGGTTCGTGAGCGCGTTGAAACCGCGCGTGAGCGCGACGACCTTGGTCTTGCGGGTTTTATCCTTGCGACCTTTCTTGGTGAGCTGATTTATGGTTGCCATCTATTTAGAAAGCCCGCCTCAGCGGGATACAGGCACTATATATAATAGTGAAGAAGAACGCAAGAGACCGACCTCACGGCTCGATCGGCTCTCGGTACGGATCCTCAGCGTTCGGTGGCCGCACTGGCACCGGCGGGGTAACAAGAGTTTTTGCGGGTGGGGCTTGTACCACAGGATCGGCGAGCCGGAGCTTTGGCTCTGGCGTGACTGGCACAGAGTCTCGCGCCGGCACGGGCGGTGTTGTTGGATCAGACGGCGTCGGCGTCACCACGGGTTCGGGTACAGGACGTACAGGAGGGGGCGGCATCGCGGGTTCCTCGGCGGGCGGCAACGCTTTTTGGGGCGTCGCTCTGTTCTCGTGCGCGGGCAATGCTTGCACTGATTGTTGTTGGGTTACGTGCGGTGGGATCGGCGACGCCGCGATAGGTGCCAGCGTTTTTGTCGGTCTGGCGGGCATCGCCACCTTTGGTGGCAATGGGGCGGCCTTTGTTACGACACTGTCCTCATCTACGCGAACATACCGAGGCGACTGCAGTGGCGGCGCGCTGTAGCTCGGCGTCGGTACCTGTACAGGCGGCACAACACGTTCTGGTGGCCTTTGAGGAGCACTTTTCTGCACAGGAGTTTCCTTTTTTTCTACACCAGCTCGCACTTGATTGAGAAAGGGAGCAAATATTCGAGTCTGTATGTCTTGCGTGAGCGCCGAAAGCGTACCCTGATCGAGTTGTGCCCTCTCAGCTAGATCCGCGCTAACTTCATTAACCGAACGTATGTTTAGGAGAAGAAACAGTACATTCACAGTAAGAAGATCCTCTTGATAGGACTCGAGCCGATATTTGGTGACGAGTTGTTTAATCAAAGGCGAATATTGCTCGTTGCCAATATACTCTCGAGCAGCTGAGGGCAATTCACGCATTACCGCCGCCATGTCGGCTCTTAGCTCTGCGTCTGAATATTGTTCAGTGTCCATACTATAGTATTATGGCGTGTGCCCCGTTCCGCCTGCTGGCGCCGCGGCCGCTGGCGCGGGGGCAGCTGCGACTGGCGCGGGAGCAGCTGCCGGAGGCGGTGTCGTTGCTCGAGCGGCAGACGTTGCTTCGGCCTTGATTTTTGCAGTCTGGTGAGCGAGATACTCTTTAGCTGCTTCCTCAAATTGACCTTCTGGTGTCGTGGACTTCTGAGCCGCCTTTGCGATCTTTCTACCGGCAGTCGTGCCACCCGGGCCGAAAAGTATCCAGTTTCGCAGAGCGTCACGTTGCAAGTTCGTGCCGTAGCGCTCCTGTGCGGCCACACCCACAGCAGCTTCATGACCAGCCTCAGTATGTGCCGCTCTGAGCGATTTTCCGTACTCTTCATGTGTTTTGGTGGCTCGCTCAAGAATGCCGCGGTATCCATCCTTGGCGGCTTCGCCGGCGTTGATACCGCCTATAGGTAGGTCTTTCAACAAGCTCGTACTGCGAACATCGAAGGTGGCTTTGGCGCCGCGATCGAACCCGCTGGCGAGGAGACGCCCAGTTGCAGTACGGCCAAGGGCCGTCGTGCGTACCTTTCTGGCGAGGTAATTCGATGGCCAGCCAATCGCAGTGCGTGCCCCAATAGCCGCCACTCCAAACGAGGCTTTGCCGGCCCATTTCATGGCACGGTCGGCTCCCGCCGCGCCGATGCGTTTGGCCACCACCGTTACGCTAAGCAAGAGCCCCATCGCGACGACGAACGAGAGAATCGTGCCGGCAAAACTACTGAGATTTTGCTGGCTTGGGTTGAAGAAATCATACCATCCACTACTTGACGTACCGAAGCCAGACAAGAAATTAACGTCAGTGATAACTGCAAGGGCGACATAGAGCAGGAGAAGCAACACAGGAGCGGTAATCGCCTGGTCCACGAGTTCACTCCACCATTTATGCGCTACATTCTCGAGCTTCGGCACCGCGAGCCCAGCGAAGCCCACCGGAGAAGACACAATGAGGAGCACGAGAGCTACGAACCGGAAGATGAGAATAAATGCGAGTGAGAAGAAGACGAACGACGTCACGACAAATAGGATGATGCCCATGAAATCGATAAGGATATTGTTATTGTCTTTAAAGACATTCGGATTAACATTCCCTGCATTGTATATATTTGCAAATCCGAGCTGGGCCATGACCTTGTTCGAGATGCCTCCAGACGCGATGTCGCTGTACTCCTTCGTACCCGCCAGTTGGCCGCCGTTTATCTGCGTGTAGAATTGCGTTGCGAAAAGGTTGCTCACATCTATCACGCCCTCCGCCACGAAGAGCGAGAAATTGAGTGTGACTGCAACGAAGAGGAGGGTCGGCAACATCTTCTTGCCGTAGCCGAGGCGTTCGGTGTCGAGAATAATCGAGATACCAATCACCAAGAAGCCGAAGATGAGTGCGATGTTCCCGATATCACGCAAGATGCGCCAACTCACGCCGATCGCCGAGAGCTGGTTCACCACGCCTCCCATCGTCACCACGGTGTAATAGACGGCATTGTCGAGCGTGATGGCAGCCACGCCGAGCATCCACGCGAAAAGCTGCATAATGACGTTCATAACCGAAGCGATGCCTTGTCCGCCAGTCACCGTAGCCCACTGCAGCGAGGTTGAGATCTTGTTGGCAGTGCCATTGTCGGGGGCTGGTGTGGTCGGCGCGGCGTTATCGGGTACGCAAATACCTTGCGGGTCGAGCGATCCGTTGGTGCACGGCGTCGACTGTGCCGACGCGAGCGGCGCGAAGGCGCCCATCGCGAGCACACCGAGCACCAACAAATGGATGAGTGGTCGCTTCGTTTTAGAATGTGCGCCAGAGTGTTGCATGGTTAAAATGACGTTGCGGGCAGATAACAGCGTGACTCGAGCTTCTTCGCGTTTGCGGTAATGAGCGTGAGTCGGTCTGCTAAAGTGCCGTCCGACACGGAGAGCGCAAATGAACCTTCCGGATCGACAACTGCCCGGTCCGTGAGAAGAGTCTCTTGCTGTATCTGTGCAAGTTCGGCGGTCGTCGGGGACATGTTCTGCAATGTCTGCAAATCCCGCAGATATTGTGTATGCGCATCGGCGCCGGTGGCAACCGCTTCTGTCTGCAGGGTCTGCACGAAGGATCGAGCGTTTGCAATGGCCGTGTCGGCCGCATCGGCATGTGCCAGCACTGGAGCCACCACGTCTGAAAGAACACCTTGCACGACAGCGGCATCAAGGTAGTACCCCTTGTCTTTGCACGATCTCGTGCCGAGTCTTTGTATTAGTTCGTTCAGTGTACCTGCCGTCGTCTCGGCCATCGTGCGTGTCGTGCCCCACGCGGTCTCGTATTCCTTCGCGGTGTCGAGTAATTGCTGACCATTTGTCGACGGGTTCGCGGCCGCATCTGCCAACACGCCGGTTTCTGTGACGCCAAAGGCGCCCGGCGTGTTCTGGTAGTCATTCAGGAATGATGTTCCTGAAGGGCGCGGCTGGCTCGACCCAGCGAGCCCTCCCGTGGCACCGGAGACACTCGCGCTACCGAGTATTTGAGATGCAAAATTCACCGTGTTCATAACCTTCGCGATATCACCCAGGATGCTGTTGATTTGCGAAGACGCATTGCCCATCGCGACCACCTTGTCTGACGCCAACCCCAGTACCTTATCGAGTGAGGCTTTGATCGTCGAGCCCGGAGTCTGGACACTCCCCATGGTGCCATCTGCTTTTATGCAGGAGTCACCCGCAACGGAAGAGACCGTCGCCCCAGGGGCGGAGCTTGCGTTTGATGTACAGCTCCCATCTCCGGCAAGCATGCCAGCAACGCCGTCGCTTGTCTTACACGCATTGTTGGCTGCAGTACCGCCGCACCACGAGAGATACCCCCCACCCCACGCAAGCTCATTGAGTCTGGCAGACGTCTGATCGTACACCATGAGGGCGAGCTCGGCCTGTGCTCTCTCGTGCAAGAGGTAGGGATTGTTTTCTGGCTGTGTGGTGAGCGCCATCCAGGCACCTATACCTCCCTGAGACCAATCTCCGCGGAGGAAGGCCTGCGGGTTTTGCGAGTATTGCGGCAATGTGTCCCGATATTCTGCAAAAAAGCCGGCTAAGCTGGTCTGCTGGTAATAGTTCGCCCTCAGTGAAGCCGCAATCGCGCGTGAGAACGGCGAATGTGAATTTTTGCCGAACTGTATCAAAAAGGCATTAGCCTGGGTGTCTCCCACTCCTTGCAGGTTCCCCGGCAAGTCTTGGACAAACAGTGGCTTCCCCGTACCGTTGGCCGTGCCGTCAGTTATGAACGACACGACCCCCGCAGTAATAGAGCGTATAAGATTGCCAGATGTGACAAACGCAAGTGGCTCAAGTACGTATTGGTTAATCTTCATAGCAATATTAGAGGCGGCCGACGAGACCGTTGACACTGCCGTAAGCGTATTTTTGAGTGCGCTCCAGCTCGTGTTCGTGAAAGCTGCAGCATCAAACACGGGGAGGCCAGATGCTCGTGCGGGCTGTGGTACGAGCAGTGACGAAGAGGTACAGAGCACCAGGCCGACTGTCATCACTAGTATCCGTGTAGAAAGATGCTGTCTCATGGCGTTTGTTTCTTGCCTTGCTCTGCCGCGATGGCACTCATTACATTGGCAAACATTGCCCCGGGCTCGTCCGCACTAAAGGTGACCTCTTCTGTCTTATATACGTTTCCGATCTGAATCAGCGCCTTGCCCATATTTAATACTGTCTGCGGGTATTGCTGCAGTGCGAGCATCGTCGTGAGCGGATCGGTATCAACACGCGTAAAATCTTCGGTGAGATTAGACAGACGTGCCATCGCGTTAATCAGCTGGAGATAGTCCGGTGCCAATTCTGCTGGCACAGGCAATACAGCAAGACCTGCCGCAGTCGTGCGGTAGAGCTTTGAAATAGCAAGGAGCTTTGCGGCTGCATCATCGCCCTTCTGCTCTACCAGAGCCTGGAGATAATAAATCTCACTCTTGGTGGCGGTATTTTTATTCGCTATGAATACCGCATCCGCCGCCGCGGCAAACCGCCTCAGAGCATCGGGTCCAGAACCCTCTGTATGCAGATTCCGAAGCGACTTGTAGTCCGGCGTGAGTACGACCGATTGTGCGAGGTCAGCAAGCGCTTGCGTGGCAATGTTTTGCAAATCGGTATCAGACAGATTCCCGTCCCCACTTGCGCGAAGCGCCGCCAGATAGAGAGAGAAGAAGTTCTCTGCAAAGCCGGCGGTGAGCGTGCCCTCAGCTGGTGCCGGCGGGAGCGCCGGATCAGTGCTCACCACGTTTCCCTTGGGTGTGGTTGAAGCGAGGGTCGCCGTCACCGCCTTGGGCACAATGAGCCCCTTGGCGACCGCCTGGCTGTCAGTCATCCCCAGATGAAAGGTATCCACGACCTGTGGATTTGTGCCGTACAATGCCTCCTCCCAGTCGGGAAGACCGTCTCCGTCACTGTCTCGTGCTGCAATCTGCTTCAAGAGGGCGGTCTCAGTAGACGCTTGAGCCGGCTCTGGCGACTCGATGCCGCGCGCCACTACGTACGCTCCTGCGATTAGCGCGAGAGCGAACACAGCCGCCACACCTGTACGCCAATGTGCTGGAATTATCGCCATGATATACCTCTCAGTATATCAGTGGTTTTGCAGAAATCGGTCCCGCTCTACACACCTGCTCGTAGCTCTGAGAGCCACTCCTCTACGCTCACATCCTCAGCACGGACTTGTGCTCGCAACGTGCTCGCTTGGAATCCTGCCTCCTTCAAATTAGTGCCCAGAAACTTGCGTTTATGAGCAAACCCGGCCCGCAACATAACAAAAAAACGCTCTTCCTCCTCGCGAGAGCTGAATTTCTTGCGGGAAATGTTACGCACGGTCAGCACCGCAGAGTCTACGGCCGGTGCAGGCACAAACGCGCCACGGGGTACCGTGAACTCGTGGTGCGGATCGCCGTACACCTTCACCGAGAGGGAGAGGAGGCTCTCCTTCTTGCTCCGTGCGATACGTTCGGCCACTTCCTTTTGCACCAAGAGAGTCAAGGTCGCGGGCTGGTTCTCACTCTCGAGAAACATTCTAAAAATTTCACCCGTGAGATAGTAGGGGATGTTTGCCACCAATGTGTAACCCTTGGAGAGCGTACTGATGTCGAACGCTCGTATGTCTCCTTGTAGAAGTTCCAGACGGTTTTGTCGA
Organism: Candidatus Kaiserbacteria bacterium CG10_big_fil_rev_8_21_14_0_10_56_12; assembly: GCA_002773355.1. Lineage (GTDB taxonomy): Bacteria > Patescibacteriota > Minisyncoccia > Phycocordibacterales > Phycocordibacteraceae > C7867-001. The sequence goes on along the minus strand of PFBL01000021.1, from coordinate 21,183 downwards.
ATCTCGCTCTCAAATTCGCCTTTCAGTTTGTCAAAAAGTTCTTGATCAGCCTCGAGCGCGATCACTTTCCTCGCGCGCTTGAGTAGCTCCCGCGTCAGCATGCCGGTCCCAGGCCCGATTTCAAAAACCACGTCGTCACTGGTCACGCCCGACACGAGCGCAATACGCTCGGCGATACGTGCGTGCATCAGGAAGTGCTGGCCGAGTGATTTCTTGGCGTGCATAGTGGTACACTACACGAGAATAGCATTATTGCCATAATTCTAATCAACGATCCATGTTGCATCAGTTTCATCCCTCAGATCTTGCCCACGGTACGCACTTCCGCGAGACACTCCGCCAAAACAATCCTCATATCGATACCACTCACCTCGACCGTGCTCATTTGATTTTAAGTGACGCTCTTGCGAGACATGGCGATGAACACCTCACTGCTAAGAACTTCGCAAAGGTTATGGAGGCCGCACATAAAGACCCGCGCTGGCAACATACCTATTCGTCCGGCGGAGCCCTCGAGACGACACTGAAGGAGCACCTGGGCATTAAGGACGCTGACTAGACCTCGATAACGTCCTCGCTACTATAGCTACCGAACGACTCTCCCGTCGTCTCGTCGAGAAGTAGGAGAGTGTTGTCGATATCAGCGAGAAACGATGACGGCTCAGAGAGGAAATCACTGCCATAAATCTTACGAATCCGTGCGAGCGTGAGGAAGAGGCGTGTTTTGGCGCGCGTCATCGCCACGTAGAAAAGTCTACGCTCCTCTTCTTCGTCTCGATTCACATCGTTGCCCATCCCATGGTGAGGGAAAAGCCCTTCCTCCATACCACTCACAAACACCGTGTCGAATTCAAGCCCTTTCGCCGCATGCACCGTCATGAGCGTCACTCCACCTTTCTCCTTTTGACCAGCCTTGGCTGGTAGGTCCATTTCGTCCTGATCACTCGAGAGCGCTGCATCTGCCAAAAAAGCTGCGATCCCCTCGCGTCCCGGGAGTCCATCGTGGCGCGTCGCGACCGATGCCAGCTCCTCGATGTTTTCAAAGCGTTCTCGTTCTTCCTCGTTGCCCTCTGCCAGTGCGGCGCGCATCCCACTCTTCTCGATGACCAATTTTACAAACTCAGATGCACAGAGACTGTCGACTGCGCGGCCGATCTCTGCTACGAGCTTTTCAAATGTTTCGACCTTACTGCGTTCGCTCGACCGCAGACTCTCCCGCTGGCCCGCGACGAGTTTACCCAGAGTGACCTTACCGATGCCCCGCGGCGGGCTCGCGACTGCACGCACCATGTCGACCTGTCGCGTGGGATCAAGTGCGAGTCGAATCCATGCGAGAACATCCTTGATTTCTTTGCGAGCAAAAAAGTGTGTGCCCAGAAGTTTGTAGGGGATCCCGGCGTGCAGAAGTCCCTCTTCGAGGGCACGTGACTGGAAATTGGTGCGGAAGAGTATCGCGACCTGTTCCGGCTTCGTGCCATCTCGCATCAGGTCGCGTATCTTGTGTGCGATCCAGTGCGCCTCATCCTCTGCGTTCACGGCAATGTGTATGACAATCGGTTCTCCGCGCGCGTTCTCTGTGGTAGAGATCTTGTTCTTGCGATTTTTGTTCTTCTCGATGACGCCGTTTGCCGCGTCGACGAGATTTCTCGTAGAACGATAGTTGTGTTCGAGCACGATCGTCTCGGCACCGGGATTCCTTTTTTCAAAGTTGAGAATATTTTCCATCTTGGCCCCTCGCCAGCCATAGATCGCTTGATCGCCGTCACCTACGACGAAGATGTTTCGGTGCTTCTCGGCGAGCAAGCCCGCAAGCTTCTCCTGCAAGTTATTGGTGTCCTGGTATTCATCAATGTGGATATACCGCCACCGCTCTTGTGCGCGCGCACGCACGTCGGCGTGCTCTTCGAGCATATGCACCGGCAGTGCGATGAGATCATCAAAATCGAGCGCCTTTTCTGCCGCAAGCGTTTTTTCATAGCGGAGCCACACTTCGCTCGTGATGCGGTTACCAAAGCTCGAGCGCCCGTGGCGTTCATGATAATCGCTCGCGCGCAGCCCCTCCCCCTTCGCGCGCGAGATGCGCCCCAGCACCGCCCGCGGCGAGAGCTCTTTGGTCTCTACGTCGAGCGCCTTTAGCGCAGAAGCAACGACCTTCTCAGAATCGTCCCGATCATAGACTGAGAAGTATCGCGGTACGCCAATAACCTTCCCGTAGCTTTCGAGCAATTCCCGACCAAGACCATGAAAGGTGGCAATGAACGGCGTATCGTTTAGGGCGACGTCGCCAAGCATCGCGCGCACGCGTTCGCGCATTTCTCGCGCCGCCTTATTTGTAAACGTGACCGCCAGGATCTCGTTAGCCGGTATCCCTTTGCGTATGAGGTGATAGATACGCGTCGTGAGCACGCGGGTCTTCCCCGACCCTGCGCCTGCTATTACGGACACCGGCCCTTCAGTGCTCTGTACCGCCTGGGCCTGCGCCGCGTTCAATCCATCAAGATAATTCACCTATCGAATATACCCTAAAAAGCGCTCTCCACAGGCATCCCGAGAGACGATTGACTCTGCCCTCGCTCACGCTATACTCGACCTATCGCCTGATACGAAAGACTTCAAGGAATGGCTTATATACGCGAGTATGTAGGCCATTCTTGTATGTTCAGAACTGCCGCGCATCCTGGTTTATCTATTAAATCAACCCGAAACTTTTTCATCCTAGGAGTGGCTAGCCTGGCTTTTGCCGCGGCAGTCTTGCCTCATACCACCAGTGCATTCTGGCCATTTTATAAAAGCGCGGACGCCGCTGCCGACTCGCTCGTACCGAGCTCGACGACGCCCGCGCTCGTCGCGACCACCAATAGCGACCCAAACGCAGGGCTCGAGGTACCACTCACCACATCGGGTGACAGCGCCCTCGTTTCCTATAGCGGTCCGTCCGGGACGCTCGCCGACGTCGCCGACGCGCCGCAGTCGGACACCATCTCTGTCTACGTGGTGCGCGAGGGGGACACCCTTTCTGTTATTGCCAGAATGTTCCGTGTCTCGGTAAACACGATTATCTGGGCAAACAATCTGAAAAGCGCCAAGGACATCCACGTCGGTCAGACGCTTGTCATCCTGCCGATCTCAGGAGTGAAGCGCACCATCGTCAAGGGAGACACCCTTAAGTCCATTGCCAAGAAGTACGATGCAGATGCTAATGAAATCGCACAGTTCAACGGGCTTGACCCCGCTTCCTCTCTCGCGGTCGGCTCGACCATCATTATCCCGGGTGGCGAAGTGGCGCCATCGGTGTCTGCGAAGCCGTCTTCGTCACACAGCGTCGGTGCAGAACCGTACCTCGGCGGCGGCGGGCCCGCGCTGAAGGGCTACTACAGTAATCCCCTTCCGGGTGCACGCCTCAGCCAAGGTTTGCATGGCCACAACGCCGTAGACTTTGGCGCCTCACGAGGGACGCCGATCCACGCGGCGGCTGACGGTACCGTGATCATCGCGCGCAATAGCGGTTGGAACGGTGGGTACGGTAACTACGTGGTTATATCGCATAAAAATGGTACGCAAACGCTCTATGCGCACATGACGCACGGTATCGTAACGCCCGGCCAAGCAGTGAGCGCGGGTCAGGTTATCGGCTACGTGGGTAGCACGGGTAAGTCAACAGGTAATCACATCCACTTCGAGGTCCGTGGCGCCGCGAATCCTTTTGCACACTAGTTTTGTACGTTACTCGAAGCCGAAGAGACCGCGTGGGCGATACTGAAGTGCCTCGTGCACAAAGGCCGGCGTAACCGAGTCGGCACCGGTAAGATCAGCGATAGTGCGGGCAACGCGCATAGTCCGATGGTAACTGCGTGGCGAAAGATGTAAGCGCGCAGCGGCGGTTGTGAGCGCCTCCTTTGCGGCGATAGTGAAGCCGCTCTTCTCGTCGAGCTCGCGGCCGGTGAGTAATGCGTTGGCGCTCCCTTTTGTGCCAGTACGCTTCTCGGCCCGCGCACGCGCGGCAACGACGCGCTCGCGTACGCGCGCTGACGATTCTCCCGTAGAGAGTTTGGTGAGCGTCTCGTGTGGCACGAGCGGCACCTCGATCCACAAATCCAGGCGATCGACAATCGGGCGCGAGATGCGTCTCGCCTGCTTCGCGGCCGCCCGTACCGCAACACGCGCGTCGTCTGAGAGAGTGTCGCCGGGTTCATAGCCGCAACTATCATGCAGTCAGCGGGAAAGGTGACCGTAGCACGCGCTCTCGATACCGTGACGACTCGATCCTCAAGCGGCTGACGGAGCGCCTCGAGCGCCCGCGAGTCAAACTCCGGAAATTCGTCCAGAAACAGCACGCCCTTATGTGCGAGCGTCACTTCCCCGGCCTTGGGGAACGCTCCTCCACCCACGATAGCGACGTGCGAAACCGAGTGATGCGGTGCACGAAAGGGCGGCCACTGCACTGCTTCGCCATCCTTTAGGAGCGCCGCGGTGGAATGTATAGCCGTCACCTCGAGCATCTCGTCGCTCGTAAGCGGCGGTAGTATCCCTGCCAGCGCGCGGGCCAGCATTGTCTTGCCGGTGCCGGGCGGCCCATAGAACACAATGTTGTGCCGCCCTGCCGCCGCGATCTCGAGTGCGCGCTTCGCGCTCTCTTGGCCTTTGACCTCTGAAAGGTCGATGGCGGGCGGTGGAGTCGTTTTCTTCTTGTCGCTGACAAGCCGCGGGAGCGGTTTCTCTTTTTTAAAATGAGCAATGAGGTCTGCGATCGACGCTGGTGCATAGACGACAACCCATTCAGCGAGCAGTGCCTCGCGCGCATTGCCCGGCGGCACGTAGATAGTGCCGATACCCTTCTTCTTGGCGGCGAGAACTTGTGGAAGTACGCCGCGCACCGCACGCAACGTGCCATCGAGCGCGAGTTCACCGATAAAGAGACTGTCGTCGAAATCGCCCGTGAGTTCGTCAGCCGCAATAAGGTAGGCTATCGCAAGCGCGAGATCGTAGTGCGCACCCTCCTTCTTAAGATCTGCTGGTGAGAGCGAGAGCACGATGCGTTTGTTCTGCTGTTTGGGCGACTTGATGCCGGAATGCCGTAAAGCGGCGCTCAACCGATCGCTTGCCTCGGCCACCGCCTTGTCCGCCAGCCCTACAATCGAAAAGGAGTGGAGCCCGCGCGTTAGGTCAGCCTCGACGACGACAAGCTCCGCGGCTGACCCGAGCGGCTGGGCCGCGAGTGTTTTGGCATAGCCGTGCTTCTTCAGCGGTGCACTCTTCTTGCGAGTCTGTGGTGCATGCTCGGCCATGCCTAGCGCATGTGCTCTGCACACGTCGTCGCCGCAGGATTCGCCTCAAGTCGCGCCTCAGGCAGGAGCGTGTCACACACTTCGCAGTGTCCATAGGTTCCCTTTTCTATTCTCCGGAGTGCGGCTAGCACATTGTCATAATGAGACTCGAGCGCATCGAGTACCGCGGCCTCGTTTTCTCTGCTTGTGGTTACGTCAGCCTGATCGACGGAGTCAGTCTCACGCCCCTCCTCTGCGGGAGCCACCTCCCAGTCGTCGGGCACCACAGCACTTTTACGCCCTACGCCCCGCATCCCTGCCTCCAATTTATCCTTTTCAGCTTCGAGCTTCTTTTTAAAGTGTTGCGTCTTCATGGACAAATGGTAGCAGATATCTACTGCGTGCGGACACGTGCGAGCCGATCGACAATCTCGGTAAAGGCTGCACCCGTACGGGCAATAATGAGCGTGTCATTGTTCCAATACCCATAGATGATCAAACTACGTCCCTCTGCATCTTTGAGCACGCGCACATCATGGTCCGCCGCGACTTCGTCGCGGAAGGTAGGCACATACACCGTCGGCGCTGTGTTGTGAGCTGGAGTCGATGATGCCGTGTTCGCCACCTTCTCGGTACTGGTAGCCGAAGCACTTACATAACCCGCCGGCGCTTGTGGATAAGGTGGGAAGAGAGTCTCCATATCCTTTTGCATACGCGGCTCCCACTGCAACATCCCCGCGAACGTATCGCTATAAGAACTTACCGAAAGAATGAAGAATAGGCTCTGGGTGCCCTCGGTGGCAATGACGCCGGCCATACTGCCTGCTCCCTGTACATTGCGCACCAGGATGTTTGGCGCCGGGAGATCGAGCGCGACGAAAATGCTTTTACGCGTGGTGGTGGCACTCGGGCTCGCGAGGTGTCTAATCGTCCCTGGCGTAAGCGGGCGTTCGAGCGATTGTTGCATCGCCGTGAGCATGGTCGGCCCTTCTCCCCCCACAAGCTCCTCAGACTCCGCGAAAATACGGGCCGAGATAACCGGCGCGAGCACCACCGGCTTATGTTGCGCTTGGTAGGTGGTGTATCCGTAGTAGATGCCTACGCCGCCGAGTACTAAGAGCACAACACCGCCACCAATGGCGAACCAATTCCACGCGGGAGAGACGGCCTCGACGGTCGCACCGCCGCGCGCCGCCGCGTCCTGCTCGGCGGCCAGCACGGTCGCGGGTGACGCCTGCTCCTCTTTTACCTTCTGAGAGAAGTCGTCGGCATAGGTATGCAGAGGCGACGCGGTGTTCAGAAGCATCTCCTCGGCACGCTCGATCGGAGGGGCAGGCCGCTCGGTCTCACGATGTATCGCGTGCGCCTCGTCGAACGCAATTTGGTTGCGCACCTTCTCCCGCGCCGCCTCGCGCGCATTTGTGTCCCAGAGCGGCACAGGGGGCGGTTTCTGTGGCGGCGCCTCCTTGCTCGGCGGAGCGGGCGGCAGCGCTGCTGCCGCAGGTTCACTCGTGCCGGCTCGCTTCGCGGTCGCCATATCACCCGCAAAGGTGCGAATGTACTTTTTCTCAGACGGACGTTCGTCTGCTTGCGGTGCGTTGCCGTCGGTATCCATGCAGTACTCATAGTACCGCACGTTCGCAACGTCGTGCGCCTTTATCCGCGGGGTGTTCTACCAGCGCGCGGTGATCGTGTAGCGCTTAGGGTCTTCGCCCATATCGGTGAAGGCCTGTGTCGCCTCCTTGAGTTTGCCCGACGAAGATTTACCAAACGAGATTACCTCAACTTGGATACCGTGTAGATCGAGATACTGTATCAGCGGGACAAAGTCGCCATCACCGGTCACGAGCACGACCGTGTCGAGCTTGGGAGCGAGCTTAATCGCGTCGACAGCGATGCCAACGTCCCAGTCAGCCTTCTTAGCTCCGTCAGAAAAGATCTGCAGGTCTTTGACCTTAGTCTCGATGCCCATCTTGGTCAGCGCCTCAAAGAAGTTCTTTTCTTCCCCACTCTCGGTGGAGATGACGTAGGCGATAGCACGCACGAGCGTGCGGCCACCGACCGCTTCTTCGAGAATGTTCCCGAAGTTGACGCGTGCTTTAAAGAGATGCTTCGCACTGTGATAGAGATTTTGCGTGTCGATGAATACGCCCACACGCTGAGCTGAGTGTTTTATAACGGCCATATAAATAATAGCTTATGAAAAACAAGGTAATTAAAACGCAACCCGAGGTTACGCGCCTATCATACACCCCCAGAGGGCCCTACCGCTTCAACCCGAGCTTCTTGATGACTGCGCTATAGCGGCGCTTGTCGTTGGCTTCGAGATAGCGGAGGTGCGTGCGGCGATCTGCCACCATCTGCAGGAGTCCACGTCGTGAATGCACGTCCTTCGGGTTCTTCTTCAAATGTTTTGCGAGTTCGTCGATCTGTTTGGAAAGCAACGCGACCTGAACATCGGCTGAGCCGGTGTCTGTGTCGTGCCGGGCGGTTGTCTTAATAACCGCCGCCTTTTTCTTGGTAGTAAGCATAGACAACCCAACCTTACCACGCCTTGCCTATTTACGCAAGTTTGCTGTAATCACTTACCCCGTGGTGGCACGATACCTAGATCCTTACAAATCTTGCGCACGAGAAATGGATGGAGCTCGCCATGCCGCGGTATCGTGCTCATACAATCATTTTTGGTGTTCGTAAAAACTGAGTGCTTGCTCCCTTCGCGCACAAGCCGACAACCACGCGCTCGCAAGTGGTGCAGAAGATCAGCACGTTTCATCTGACCTATGCGGTGGAGAGACGCTCGCGTGCAATGGACGCGCCACGCGAGCGGGCACGCTTGGTAAGTGCACGACGTGCGATAAGAAACTCGGAGAGAGCATCCGCGAGGTTGGCGCGAGCCTCTTTCCTTGACGCGCCCTGCGTATTGACACCTGGAATCTCCTCAATCCACGCGAGGTACCCAGAACGCACCTTTTTATAAATCGCCGTATACATAGAGTCACTATATCACAGGACAAGCTCCTCCCCGAATTATGTTTTTGTAACGATGTTGCAACGATGCGTATTGTGCGCACAATATTGCTCTATACTTAGCGCTATGGACGCAGAGACAGCCAAGAGGCAATTCTTGGAATATATCGAGATCGAGCGCGGGCGTGCGGTCAAGACAGTCGAGAACTATGACCGCTACCTCACCCGCTACTTCGCCCAGATGGGCGTCAAGCAAGTCTCAAACATTACCGAGCAGAGCGTGCGCGACTTCCGACTCTGGCTCAATCGCCAACACGGTAGCGGCCGCGACTCGATGAAGCGCCGCACGCAGAATTACTACATGATCGCCCTGCGCGCCTTCCTCAAATTCTTGCGCAAGCGCGATATTGCCGCCACCTCACCGGAGAAGATTGAGCTCGCTAAGCTCCCCGAGCGACATCTCGACCTCATCACCTCGGCCGAGCTCGGCCGCCTGATGCGCGCACCGCACGACGCGTATGAAAAAGAGGATGATGATGGCAAGAAGCTCCAATATCTGCGCGACTCGGCGATCCTCGAGCTCCTCTTCTCTACCGGGCTACGCGTCTCAGAGCTTTGTGCGCTTAACAGCGGCATCGACCTCTCGCGCGACGAGATGAGCGTGCGCGGTAAGGGCGAGAAGGTGCGTGTGGTCTTCATCTCTGACGAGGCCAAAGAGAAGGTGCGAGAGTATTTGAAGGCCCGCAAGGATATGGAGGAGGCACTCTTTGTCGAGGGTCGGCCCAACAAGCTCCACCGGATCACGCCCCGTGATGTCCAACGGCACTTGAAGCGCTATGTCGCCATCGCAGGTATCACGAACATTGTCACGCCCCACACACTCCGCCACGCCTTCGCCACCGATCTCTTGAACAACGGCGCTGATATCCGCTCGGTGCAACAGCTTCTCGGCCACGCCTCAATCAGTACGACCCAGATCTACACCCACATCACGGACGCGCACCTCCGCGAGGTGCATAAGAAGTTCCACGGCAAGAGCCGTCAATGATTCTCATCGCTGAGAACCTTACTACCAGGCTTGGTCGAACATATGTATGTTGCCCCGGTGCGTTATAATCGTTTCTATGAGCATCGAGGACAGGCTAATAAGAAACATCGACAACGAACGACGGCATAGCTCAACGGAGCTTTCTCCACTTATGAAACGCGCGTACACCGAAGCGCAGGCGCTACTTGAAAATCCTGATTACACTATTCAGGAATCTGAATTCGCCTCACTCTACGGGGACACTGCCGTACAACAAGATATCGCGCTCACCAATCGCCTCAAAGAGCAATTCAAGGCACGCAATTCACCCGAAGAAGAGCGGCAGAAAAAAGTCGCTGATATTTTTGAGGCTATTGTGCTTGTGCAGTCCGAGTCAAATGAATGGCTCGGCGGCGCACAAACGCTCAAGACATCTCCGTATGAAGACTTTATAAACAAAGTGGACATGATCGCAGAGTGGTCTACGCCGACTGATGGATCAAGAGTCTTGGCACTCGCCGTTGATGTGACCTTTGGCACCATGAGCATCCGCAGGAAACTTGCAGATATAAAATCGGAAATTGATGGGGACAAGCTTGGGTCGATTAAATACTTCCGTGACGAACGAAAAGATTTCATGGGCACGAGAAACAATGTGCCACGCGCGGTCGTTGGCGTAAGCGAATCAGTGGTCGAAGAACTTGCTGATCTCTGGGTGCAGAAGAAAAACAAGGAGCTAAGCACTCATCCTGTACAACATCTGTTCATTAGAGAAATTGAGACCCAGCTCAGTGCCATGCACGACTATGCCGTCGCTCGAGGGCAACACGGCGTGGTGCAAGCATATACACAAGCGCTCGCCTCGATCCGCCCAATCCACAACAGTAAACTGAAATACAAGTCACCCGCACTCCTACAAGACAGAGTTGCAAGCGAAATCGCTTCTGCTATTGAGACTGAATTTAGACACTAGCCCACGCCATCATTGTCTTTGGTAAGTTTCTTTCGCTTGTCCTCAAGCGCAGAGAGCGCGGCCTCTGCCGCGCGGCCAAAGGGTTCGTAGTTATAGATCATGTTATGGGTACCCTTGACGCTATAGAAGCCAGTTATCATGTCGGCCTTCGTCATCTCTTGTACCCGCTCCATCGGGAAGAGCTTGTCATCTACTGCATGGATAATCGAAACCAGAACACCTTTTTCCTTCAAGTATTTCAGTACTCCGGTGATGTCTGAGTGCGCGATTGCCTGGATCTCCTTTATCGAGGCGGGTATGTTAGAGAGTATCGAAGTCGCACCTTCCGAGCCGGGAGAGGGATACTCCACCTTTTGCATATCTTTTCCTAACTTTTGTTCGAGCGTTATGTCGGCGATCGTGCGATGGAGAATCTGAAAGAAGGTGTCCTCTCCAATCAGGCCCGCGGGCGACACCAGCACGAGGTTCTTAAATTTCTCGGGTTCGAGTGCGGCCGCCGCGAGTGCAATAATCGCCCCCTCAGAATCCGCAATAATATTGACCTCTGTAAGATCCTTCGCCTCAATAACCCCGAGCAAGGCTTTCAGCTTGCGCAGGTGGGCAGAAGGTAGGTCAACTCCTTCGAGCGCCGGATCGTCTTTTTCAATTGTCACCCCATGCGGCGCTTTAGCCGCGATAACGCGACGCCCGGCCTCAGCCGTGCGAATCATCGCGTCCTTAAGCGTGGTCGGTGTGGCAGAAAACCCAGTCACAAATACCGTGGGGATATCACTCTTCTTTTCTTTTGGCTCGATGTCAACGACTGGTACCTGTTCGCCCGCTATCTCGATAGTCTCTGGTGCGTCAAACTGCTCGACAAGAGATGGTTCTGTCTTAGCACGCGCACGTTCTTGACGACCTTCCATGCCAACCACTATACCAGAACGTGGAGTAGCATCACTGATACGTCGCCACTATCCATTTGCCATCTGTGTACAAAAAACACCCTCCGCGGTGGCCCGACACTCCTGTGTCGGGCCACCCACGTGGCTGTCAGCTGGGGGCCTTGAATACCCTCCAGCCCTGGCGGATGGCGAACTTCATCGGCCGTCCCTCGCCGTCGTATGCGTGGTCCGGAAAGTGCCACGCGCACGCCGTTTGGATCAGTTCCGTGGTCGCGTGCGCGATCACGACACTTTCGAAGTGTGCGCGACCCTCCCGGTCGTTCCCGCGCGTCTCCATGTTGAACCACCACCGCACGAGGCCTTTCAGACCGCCATCGAACGTGCAGTGGTGGTGCAGAGACTGCAACTGCACCACCTCGAGCGGTGTTTCGTGGCTCACCAGCTCTTCCTCGCAGCTCGGCTGGCTCAGCGTCGTCGTACCATCGATTATCTCGACGGTGTTCAGAGCCCTCGTGAGGGCCTCCATCAGGTTCTGCATATTTCCCTCCCTGGCTAGTGCCGGGTTCCGTTTGTGGACCCCAGCGGGTCAATCAGTGCGCTCTGCGCATATGATACACCGCTTATCGTACTTGTCAACCCTCCCGTAGTGGTTCAATACCTCGGTCCTTGCCTGGTTTAAAGACGCTGTGCTAGTTACACTATACTCCAATGAAACTCGTCTCGTGGAATGTGAACGGCCTGCGCTCGCTTGCCAAGGGCGAGTACTGGGAGAAGTTCCTCCGCGAGATGAAGCCGGACATCTTCTGTCTTCAAGAGACCAAGGCGAATCCTGATCAGCTTACCAAACAATTCCTCTCCCCTGCTGGCTACACTGCGTTTTTTTCATCGTGCCAGATCAAGAAGGGCTACAGCGGCGTCGCCCTCTACTCCAAGATCGAGCCGCTTTCGGTCATCTACGGCATGGGTATAAAAGAGTTCGATCAGGAGGGGCGCATTATTGGTGCGGAGTACGACGACTTCTGGCTCCTCAATGCCTACTTCCCCAATGGCGGCCAGGGCCCACACCGCCTCGACTACAAGATGCGCTTCTACGACGCCTTCCTCACCTTCGCCGAGAAATTGCGGGAGGATAAGCCCGTTATCTTCTGTGGCGATATCAACACCGCCCACGAGGAGATCGATCTCGCCAGACCGAAGGAAAATGAGGAGAACACCGGCTTCCTCCCCGAGGAGCGCGCCTGGGTAGACGAGGTCATCGATTTTGGCTATATAGACTCCTTCCGCCACCTCCATCCCAACACTAAGGACGCGTACACCTATTGGGATCAGTTTACTCACGAACGTGACCGGAATGTGGGATGGCGCATCGACTATTTCTTTGTAGTGAGCGAGTTTATAAAAAGGGTCAAAAAGGCGGAGATCCACGCCGATGTCTACGGCTCCGACCACTGCCCAGTCTCAATCACGCTTAGTTAAAGGTCAGTTATCCACAGTGGTGTCCTTTACAGTGTCCTTTATAGATCTATGATTACTACTGGGCAGACAGTTCCTCGCGATCTTTCATCAGTTCAGTTGTGAGTCAAACTCGCGCCTCGTGGCACGCGCCAGCGTCTGCGACGATTCGCAATTAAGCCCCTCGGCGCTGTGCACATGAGAGGCAACTCGACAGTTCTTTCGTGTTCATCCGTGTTCGTTCATAAAGCCGCCCACCATTCTCGGCGTTAGGCCCCAAATCGCCCTTTCTCCATTTTTTGCCTAACGCCCCTAACGCCACCGGGTGGCTTTTTGTATTTCAGTATGTTGCACGTAGAACGTCGTAGGCGTAAACGCTAGCAAACGTGATGTTTTTCCAATATTTGCTGGACTTCAGCGTCCTCTGCAGCCTCCCTTCTCGCCTTACCTGCCTCCCCAAGCTTGCGGAGATCGTCATCGGGCAATGTAAGTAGCTCAGCTGTGCGTTTATCGAGGTAGTCACTAGTGTTTCTGGCGGCATCGTCAAGGACCTCCTCTAGTAATGCATTCAAAATATAACCGATTCTTGGGCCCGGGTTCACGTGGAACGTGCTCATAATGTGTTCTCCATCGGTGTTAAGCATCTTCACCGATATCGGGTCGCGTAGAGCCTGCTCAACCATGGCCTTATACTTACGGAAGCGGAATGGCTGCTCCTTGGGCCGCCCAGTGCCAATGCGGTCGCATATGCGAAGGTTGAGCAGATCCCATATATTCTCCTCGCCCACATTAGTAATCATCCGACGAACTGCCGAGAGAGTGATCTGATCCGGATCAGAGAAGAACATATGCCAGCGGACGAGCTTGACCACCTTATCAATTGTTTCGCGTGAAAAGCGCAAGTCCTCAAGCGCCTTCCTTGTTACACGTGCACCAACGACGTCGTGACCATGAAAGGTCCACTGTTTACGGGACTCGTCCCAGCGCCTCGTCTCTGGCTTAGACACATCGTGAAAGAGCCCTGCCAAGGCCACGTCAAAGCCGTACTTCTTGTCTGCACCATGCTGCATGGTACGCATCAGGTGTTCAAAGACATCATAGCTGTGGGCCTGGTTCTGCTCCACCCCAACACCACGAACGAGATCAGGCGCCACGTGAACCAGCATGCCGAGCTGATGAGCCAACACCAGAGCCTTCATTGGCTGGGGCGATTCTAGAATCCGTGAGAACTCATCTCGCACCCTTTCACGTGAAACCCCCCGTAAATGCTCACTATTCTCTGCAATGGCACTCGCAGTTCCTCCATCAATACCGAACTCGAGTTCCGCGACGAAGCGTACGGCCCGTAACATCCGGAGAGAATCTTCTGCAAAGCGTGCTCTGGCGTCACCCACCGCTCGCACCAACTTGTCCTTGATGTCCTTTTGGCCCTCATAGGGGTCTACGACGTGTCCTTTAGCCTCGTCGAGCGCAATTGCGTTAATCGTAAAGTCTCGACGCGCGAGATCCTCCTCGAGTGAGACGCCAAACTCGACCGTGTCGGGTCGGCGCTTATCTGAGTACCCCGACTCGGTGCGATACGGAGTTACCTCGACAATCGCGAGTACTGGCGCTGGCGAGCCCGTCTTCACCCCCACGGTGCCATAGTCGTTTTCATAGAATGAGTCAGTAAATACGGCCTGAATCTGCTCTGGGGTTGCGTTTGTGGTCACATCCCAGTCTTTGGGCTCTCTGCCGACAAGCAGATCGCGAACGCACCCACCTACGAGATACGCCTCGTATCCAGCCTCGCGCAGAGCGGTGGAGACCGCCTTCACCTCCTCTGGGATGCTGTGTTTCATGTGGAAATCGTAGCACGCTAGTGCTGACATACTAACCTT
>PFBL01000021.1:3827-6694 GCA_002773355.1 Candidatus Kaiserbacteria bacterium CG10_big_fil_rev_8_21_14_0_10_56_12 | reverse complement strand
CCCATTTCCAGACGCGGAGCGTCTGACTTCGCACGCTCCGCGTACGTGGTGGTTTGAAACTGAAGCGTACGCCCCGATTACGCTGGAACGCGCCTCGGACGCGCTCGCGGACTCGCGCGTGGCAAACCCAAAAAATTTCCTTCCATTTCTTTCCGGCTCCCCCCTCACCCCCCGCCGAAAGGCGAAAAATGAAGGAAAGGAAATTTTTTGGGTTTGCTCCGCCGCTTCAGAATTCCGAAAAGAGCATTTTTAGTTTATCACTAATGGTTGCTCTTTTCTCCATTCCTCGCGGCGGCCCGAGGCGCAATACAATGCGGTCTGCGCTAGGGCGCAGGCAAATCTGTATGTGCTTGGCCCACCCGCCCAGTCCGCGCACAACAACCCCCGCCGTTTTGAAGAAACATTATAAAACAGCGGTGGTTGGCTCCCTAATGGTTAATTTTCCCGCGCGGGTCTATATGCGTAATACAGAAGAATAATCCGTGTTGATAACCAAAAACTCGGAACAACCCTGTTTGCTCAACGCGAAAATGAAAATAGTATTGCTCTACAAGCTTGCTTTCTGATGTATTCTGTTCGTGTATCAAATCAAAGTTCGGTGTTCCGGGCTTCTCCGGTGTTAACCCGTTTTTTCGAGGTAAACTTGCAAATTGCGTCCAAGTCAATTTTTCAAAATGTTTAAGTTTTTCGAGAAATTTTCGAGCGCACTCTTTATTGTCGAGTTTCCAAAACGATAATTTCTTATCGAGTGAACAGTCACATATAGAAAAGCGGACTTTGTTTTCCGCGTATTGGAGATCAAATTTTGTCGGCGTTTCCGATTCGTCCATGGCAAGGAAATTCCTTGCCTATTTATTCAGCAAAGGAGCGTAATAGTCTTCCAATGCTTTGTTTGAAATAATTTTACTTGGCGTTTGATAAGCGTCTTTCCAGGGCGTGTGAGCGTGAGCAATATCAACTAACTTACTCGCAGAGTACCCGCCAAAAGTATTCCAAATCTTTTGAAGTACTTCTTTGTCATCGTCAGTGATAGAAGACTTATCTTCATCAACAATTATTGGATTGCTTCCATTCTCTCTATATTTTCGATATACACTCGGGACAACGGGACCATATTCCCATGCTTCAAGATTGTCAGAAAAAAGTGGTTTTCCGAGTTTTGCAAGAAAATACGCTTGCGCGAAATACAACACCTTTTGCAATTTAAGGTTCGTTATTCCTTCGCGCTCTTTATTGTCGCCGACAAGCTCTTGCGAGGCGAGATAGACTAGATATTTCGCGACGTTGTCGGCTGTATATGTCGCTTTCTTGGTCATTAGTTTTAGTATAGCAAAAATCCAAATGGAAACATAGTGAAAGTGGACAACCCAAAAATCACTGAAATAACTCCTCTCGTCTCCAACCTCGTAGCGATTTTGGCTCCCTACCTACTCCCTTCTCCCAAAAACAACAAACAGGATTGTTCGATAAATTATAGACTCCCAAAATACAATCCATGCAATTATGCCCACAACGATAACCAACAACATTTGTAAAACATCAATAACTATTCCGCCGGAATTCCATGCCTCGAGAGTTCGTTTTGCTTTTAGATTTTTAAGTTTCTCATAAGAATCTTTGAGAAAAAGCCGCTGGTCGGAAGAAAAAATTGTTTCCGAAACTCCAAGTGCCGAGAGATCAAGGCCGGGTTTTATAGCTTCGGTAGAATACAATAAGGTTCTGCATTCGTCCGCGACATAATCGCGTTCTCTGGTAGGAATATATCGACCTGTTTGATTGCTAGTTGGAGGAACATCGACACATTTTTGCTTTACCTCATCCGTAACTAACACTCCTCTAACAAAATCATTGTACTTTTCAATAATTTCTTTTTGACTTCCGCAACGCCATGAAAAACTTGGCGGCAAACTAGAATCAAAGATATTAAGAGAGCAACCAATTTCTTCTCCATCAAGAAATTCATATCCTTGCTCAAAGCTATAAGAATAAGAGTAAGATTGATATTCCTCTAAATCAGATAGCTCACTGAGGGCTAGTGTCGTGAAAAACAATCCGCCAATTACCGCCCCTGAATAAATAAGCACCAGCGCTAATCTGTGCCACCATTTATTTTTTGTTTCGTCTCTACGAACAAACAACAGCTTCTTTAATTTTCTGGCCAAGTTTTTCATGAGATTTCTAGATCCTAGTTAGTTAAGTGATTAATTTTACCGGGCAACGGAATGGGTATTAAATACCAACGCGAACCAGATTTTTCAATAAGCACAATTAGTTTCGTCAACCTTTATATTATATGTTTCAATTTTTGAATTATATGTATCGACATTTGATTTGTATAGAGCAAGAGTGAGATTATAGCCATCAACCAAGCTGTTATATTGATTTACATATCCTAATGATTCGTATCGGCCTAAATCACTCTCTTTTTGTTCAAGCTCGCGCTCTTGCTCCTCAATTTTAAGTGTCAGAGCATTGATAAATGCGTTCCTCACTTTGCAAGAATTTTTCTGCCTCCTTTATTTTTGCGGACTCTTCGCGGTAATAAAATTCTTGCGCACCCCAAAGTACTAGATTAATTGCTCCAAAAATAACTACAACTCCTATTATTTGCTTTACAATTTTAGGCATAACTATTTTACAAAATAATCTAATGGCTTGCCGTACAATCTCGCCAACTCGTCTAACTCCACCGCGTCTATCCGCCGCTCGCCTCGCTCTATCTTGGAAATATACGCCTGTGGCTTCTTCAACCGCTTTCCCGCCTCAACCTGCGTCAAACCTGCTTCGAGGCGAGCTTGGCGAAGGCGTTGGATGAGCTTTTGATATTTTGCTCTGTATTTGCTCGCCATAGATATATTAGCATGATA
>PFBL01000021.1:0-3783 GCA_002773355.1 Candidatus Kaiserbacteria bacterium CG10_big_fil_rev_8_21_14_0_10_56_12 | reverse complement strand
AGTTTCAAACCACCACGTACGCGGAGCGTGCGAAGTCAGACGCTCCGCGTCTGGAAATGGGTTCGCGCAAAGGTTAGTATGTCAGCACAGATAGAAACTTCGCGTTCGGAGAGAGCCGCGCCGCAAAGCGGCGCGGCAGGGGTGGGCGGAAAAAATGCGCGTCGCTCCGCGACGAATTCGGACGGGGCGGGGGCGGGAAAGCGGGCGGTTTTGTCCTTGTTTCATATCCGCATAATTTTTTCAAAATTATGACCAAACCAAAATATTTTCTATACGCGCGTAAAAGTACCGAAGAGGACGACAGGCAAATTATGTCCATCGAGGCACAGTTGTTTGAACTGCGAGAATTTGCGCGTAAAGAAAATCTTGAAATTCTTGAGGAATTTCAAGAGTCGAAAAGCGCAAAGACACCGGGGCGAGCCGTATTCGGTAAAATGATGACGAAAGTTGAAGAACTGGGAGATGTCGGCATTTTGGCGTGGCACCCCGATCGGCTCGCCCGAAACAGTATCGACGGCGGTCGTGTTATTTATGCCGTCGATACCGGCAAAATCGTTGCTTTGCGCTTTCCGACATTTTGGTTTGAACCCACTCCGCAGGGGCTCTTTATGTTGCAAGTGGCGTTCGGCCAATCTAAATATTATTCGGACAATCTGGTGCAGAATGTGAATCGCGGCATCCGCCAAAAATTGCGCCGCGGCGAGTGGCTGAATCTCGCACCCTTTGGCTACGTGAACAATCCGCGCACACGGAATATCGAGCCACACCCGACAACTTCGCGGGTTGTGGCGCGTGCATTTGAGGAATACGCCAAAGGGACGCACACCTATGTCTCGCTGGCGCAGTTTTTGGCGGATTTGGGCGTGGTAACACGGAACGGAACGCCACTTGCCAAAATTTCCATCAAACGGCTTCTAACGCACCGCGCGTATTTGGGCTTCGTGAAGCATCGCGGTGAATGGTTTGATGGAAATTTTGAGCCACTGGTTTCCCCGCAGTTGTTTGAAGCCGTACAACAGGTTTTGAAAAAACGAGAATGTCCTCGCAAGACGCGCAAGAACCATGATTTTCCGTTTCGCTCTCTTTTTCGTTGCGGCGAGTGCGACGGTATGTTTACCGCCCAATGGGCGACGGGCAAGACGGGGCGGCGGTATCGGTACTATCGGTGTACGAAAAAGAGAGGCGTGTGCTCGCAGGGGTATTTGCGCGAGGACATTCTTGTTTTTCAATTGAAGGAACGGCTTCAATCAATCTCGCTTTGCGACCGCTACACCGATTGGATGTTTGCGCGCATAGCGGAGTGGGAGCGCGAGGAAACATCGGCGTCGCAAAGCGAGGTTCAAAATCTTTCCGCAAAAATCAAAGCAGGCGAGGAGCGCATGGAAAAATTGGTGTCCACGTACTTGGACGGCGACATTCCAAAAGATGTGTACTTGAAGCGCAAGGATGAAACCATGCACTCTCTCGCCGCTTTGAAAGCTGAAAACAAAGATTTTGAACGCGGGAGAAACCAGTGGGTCGAACCCCTGCGGGAGTGGGTTTCGGATACGAAACAAGCCGCTTTTTTGTCCTCATCCGACAATTTCTCCGAAATTGCCTCCTTCGTCAAAAAAATCGGAACGAACCCTATAGTTCGTGACAAAACCGCCCGCTTTCCCGCCCCCGCCCAGTCCGAATTCGTCGCGGAGCGACGCGCATTTTTTCCGCCCACCCCTGCCGCGCCGCTTTGCGGCGCGGCTCTCTCCGAACGCGAAGTTTCTATCTGTGCCCCGGCCAGGACTCGAACCCAGAATAACTGATCCGAAGTCAGTTGTGATATCCATTTCACCACCGGGGCCTGTCTGCAGTAGGCAGTCGTCCATCAATAGTACACCACAAAAGGGAAAAGGAGAGCGTTCTCGAACGTTTCGATGGACTGAGGTGCACCCTTGACTGCTCTTTTGCTAAATCCAGACGGTGGCATTACGGTACCTCCCTTGGCTATCGAGCCACGGCCATTTTACATAAAACGTCGTTCTCTGTCGCATTTGTTGCTCAGAATGATAGTACTTTGCACTTTTCGTTCAATTATGTTAATTTGCTGGTATGTTATACGGGGGCAATCGCGAGATCGAGGATCGTGTGCTGGAATTGCTCGTCGATGACCGTCAAACCATCAAGGCACTCTGTGCAAAAATCAGCATCGAGCACAAGGTCTCCCTGCGGGGTGTCTATAAGGCGGTGAACAAGCTCGTCGCCGCTGGAGTGCTGCTTAAGGTAGGTAAGAAGGTCCTGCTCAGCGACGAGTGGGCCACACGTGTCTCGACAGCACTCGGCGCGGTGAGCGCCCCCGTACTCTCTACTGGTGAGCGCCTTACCTATACCTTTACCTCCCTCGAGCATCTCGATGAATACTGGAAATCGACGGTACTCCCGCTCCAACGCGCACTGCATCCTCGCGAGGTCTTCTTCTACAATCCGCACTGCTTTTGGTCACTGTTGCCAGCTCGTCGTGAGAGTGAAGAGGCCTACTATCGGCATTTTGGCCCTGAAGAACAGGGGTTCTTGGTGGTTAGTGGCACCAGCCCTGCCGACGAGGGCTTTAGACGTGCGTACCAGAGCGAGTTCTTCCAAATTGAGCTAAGGGGGCTGACCTCGTTCAGAAAGACTGATCATGTGACCGTCCTGGGTAGCCATATTGTCACCACACGACTCTCGAGCACTCTCGCGGCAGGCATCGCCGCCCTCTATGACTCGGGCAGGGGAGTTGGAGACTTTCCCCCAGAACTCTTGGCCCTCTGCGCGAGGCCCGGCAAGGTCAAATTCGTCCTTGAGAACAACCCCTCGAAGGCAGACACCCTGCGTAAAGCGCTCGCAAGAAACTTCTATTTCAGACGTGCAACTTAGCTCGTCTGGCGGGGCACGTACTTTTTCACTCGAGTGCGGATAGGGAGAATCGGACTCCCGTCTCGTCCTTGGCAAGGACGCGTTCTACCACTAAACCATATCCGCTCAGCACACATAGTTGCACACTAATCGCCGTACAGCAATCGCGGATGAGCACAGAGGCCCCTTTTTAAGCCATTTTTGACAATGGGGGATAAAGGTGTGAATTAGGTGGATAACGGACACGTGTCCGCAACCGATATAGGGGGCCGGTCCTAGAGTATAGTAAGGAGATACGCCATATTTATATAGGCCGTGGATATCACCAGTAAAAGCCGTAAAGAGATCGGGGCGCTCGGCGAGCAGATAGCCGCTCACTACCTTGAGCGGCGTGGCCTGCGCCTGCGAGACCGCAACTACACGCGCAAGACAGGGGAGCTCGACCTCATTGTCGAAGGCCAAGAGGCCGGAGGTACTCTACATTTTGTAGAAGTGAAGACGCTTGTTTGCGACGAGTTCCCCGCGGAGCGTGGGGCGAGCGACGCCTATGATCCGTCGCTCAACTTGCACGAGGCCAAGGTACGCAAGGTGGCGCGCACAGGAGAGTGGTATGTCCTAGAGAACGGTTGGGAGGGGGAGTGGCAGGTCGACGGGTGCCTGGTGTGGCTCAGACGCCGCGACGGCATGGCCCGCGTACGGTATCTGCCACAAATCGTTTGAATCTGCTATTGTTCATCTTATCGAGCCGCGGCTCGTTTTACATTCGGGGTGTCGTATACCGGTAGT
Source organism: Candidatus Kaiserbacteria bacterium CG10_big_fil_rev_8_21_14_0_10_56_12 (assembly GCA_002773355.1). Lineage (GTDB taxonomy): Bacteria > Patescibacteriota > Minisyncoccia > Phycocordibacterales > Phycocordibacteraceae > C7867-001. The sequence continues at coordinate 132 of PFBL01000021.1, read as the reverse complement.
ACGCTTGCTTTGGGAGCAAGATGACGGAGTTCGATTCTCCGCACCCCGACCAAGTTAGACATTTTGAAAATTCGGACAAGTTTGATTGCTCGCTCGCCCCGCCGGAGTTTATCCCGCACGGCGATGCGGGAG
>PFBL01000004.1:56313-56840 GCA_002773355.1 Candidatus Kaiserbacteria bacterium CG10_big_fil_rev_8_21_14_0_10_56_12 | reverse complement strand
CACACACGAAAGCCAGGGTAGCGAACGGGATTAGATACCCCGGTAGTCCTGGCCCTCAACTTTGCTCGCTCGCTCTACGGAGTATCGACCCTCTGTGGGGCTAAGCTAACGCGGTAAGCGAGCCGCCTGGGTAGTACGATCGCAAGATTAAAACTCAAAGGAATAGACGGGGACTCGCACAAGCGGTGGATTATGTGGCTCAATTCGTCGGCAAACGAAGAACCTTACCAAGGTTAGAAATCCAGCTGCATCCTCTCCGAAAGGAGAGGAGCCTTCGAGGGTGCTGGACAGGTGATGCATGGTCGTCGTCAGTTCGTGGTTTGAACTGTTCCCTTCAGTGGGGTAACGAACGCAACCCCCGTTGCCTGTTGTCTATATGACCAGGCGAGACTGCTCCCTCACGGGAGAGGAAGGTGGGGATGACGCCAGATCAGCATGTCCCTTGATACCTTGGGCTGCACACATAATACAATGGTCGGTACAACGGGATGCAATACCGTAAGGTGGAGCCAATCCTTATAAAACCG
>PFBL01000004.1:0-56289 GCA_002773355.1 Candidatus Kaiserbacteria bacterium CG10_big_fil_rev_8_21_14_0_10_56_12 | reverse complement strand
TCTGCAACCGACCTCATGAAGCCGGAATCGCTAGTAATCCCGGGTCAGCCAAACCGGGGTGAATACGTTCTCGAGTCTTGTACTCACCGCCCGTCAAGTCAGGGGAGTTGGGGGTGCCCGAAGGTCTGCCTCGCGCAGGACTACGGCAAATTCAATGACAAGGACTAAGTCGTAACAAGGCACGGGTAGCGGAAGCTGTTCGTGGAACATATCCAATTTGGAACCGATATTCCCGAAAGGAATATCAAGTCGATCGCTCTTCTTCGGAAAAGTGGAGAGATTGTGTTTGTCTCTAAACAACACACGGAAGTCGGATAACGTAACCCGATGGTCGCGATGAGGGCCACACGTGAGCCTTCATCGCGAGAGCAGAATAGGCGGAACAAAACAGCGCATACATCTATCTATCATACTCAGCATAAAACACCCGCGAGGGTGTTTTTGTGTTTGCTGGAAAAGAGAGGCGGGTTTTGCTACTATCAGTTGGTTCGATATGCACGCTTAGCTCAGTTGGTAGAGCACTCGACTGATACTCGAGCGGTCCTAGGTTCGAATCCTAGAGCGTGCACAGAGGTTTTTAGCTATTGTTTGATAGCTCAGTTGGTCAGACTTGCTTGTGCACGAGCGTATCGAGGGGAGTGTGCCGCCGCGCTATAATGTAGCGACATGCGGGACGCATTTATCGCACTTGGTATCGGCATCGTCGCGGTGATACTCGGCGCGCTTGTCGTGGGCAGTGGTTTTAGTACGCCAGGAGTCGCGACACCCGGCACGTCAGAATCGGGCGGTGGTGCGGTCTCGTTCCGCGAGATTGTTCGCGGGGCGCGCTCGACGGTAGAGCGGCGCACCAACTACATCATCCGCTCAGCGCCCGAGCTTGCAGAGGTGTGGAGCATGATCGATACCTCCGACACGCCCCCCGTCATCGACTTCACGAGATATGACGTTATCGCGGTCTTCGCGGGCACAGAGCCCACCGCCGAGTACGCAATCAACGTGTTGCAGGTTGAAGATGGCGTGACACGTAAGGTCACGATACGACTCACGAGCCCCAGCCCAAGCTGTGTTGTTGCCGAAGGCGAGACGGCGCCCTATCAGCTCGTCGAGCTGCCTAAGACCACCCTGACACTCACACACAAAGACGTCCCAATCACCACCAACTGTCTCAAATAATCCGGCCGTCTCTCTAAGATGCTTCGATAGACTGGAGGCGTTCTTCCTCCTCTTTGATTACGTTGTCCCAAGCGCTTGCGTCGTCACTCTCAAGAGCCGCGCGCTTTTTCTTGAAGTTATCATAGAGCCGCGACAGCTCCTCAGGATCGCTTTCGACAGCAGAGAGCACTCGAGAGAGGTTCTCTTCAGTCAGGAGCGCGAGGTGAGAGCCGAAAGTCATCCGGGCCTCGTTGCTCAATGATGCATTCTTTAATAGCTCGGCAAGTTTTTGCTGCTGTTCTGTTGTAGACATAGTTGTAGCGAATTACTGATTAGTCTTAGTCGTGGAGTCTCTTTTGGCCTGTTCCATTCTGTCGTACGCAGCCCCGTTTTCCCTATGCAAGTCTGCTATTTTTTCTGCGATGGCAATACGATTTTGAAGGAGTCGTAGTTCCTTAGCGTCGCCGCCAAAGCCAGGCAAGTACGTTCTGTAGTCTGGCGTGATTGTCCCGTCATCGGGCGTTCGGTCGGTAAGGGCGATGAACTCAACGCACAGGTCGTTAATTTTTGGGAAAAATATATCCGGATGAGTCAGCACCACGTCTTCGCACGCATCAACGATCGGATCATATTGTAGAGCCACTTCTTGTGCGTGACGTGCCTCGTCAATCTTGTCTGAGTCGCCATGTGCAAGATCGAGTAGCTTCTTCTTCGCCTCTAAGGCGTCCATGATTTGTTTTTGAGAGTAGGGCAGAGCTGCCTCTACAGAACCTTCGGTGCTGAGTAGTTCTGGTGTATCGGCAAGTAGCTGGAGCAAGATCACGCTTTTTGCGGTCAAGTTGGTCTGATAGGTTTCTGTTTGTTTGGCTTTGTGGCGCAACAACTCCAAGACGCTTTTATGAGGGAGGCTGGTGATGCTTTCTGGTAGCTTCGGGTGCTCGGTGACATACCGCATAGGGGCTTCCAGGTCATGCACATTGTCACACCACTCCCCACGACGAGTAACGATATGGTTCCCAGTGCAGCAGCAATGCGGCCTGCGCGCCCGCGGAATCTGTCGAGTGCTGTGTGCTCGCGAGCAATGCCGCTTTTAGCAAGGTCCTCCTCCACTGTCGCAGTTTCCTGCTTGTTTGTTCTGGTCAAAAATTTTCAAACATACGTATCAGGTCTAATGATAATTAGGCATTCGTGCCCGGCCCATAACTGAACTGATCTATGTGTAGGGTACCACAGCTGAGAAGGGCTCCATCCACAACGCTCTGCTGTGTCGTATCGGGCAGGTGCGTGATACGATTCAATGCGTTACGATGCGGGGTAATGACCGACCCCCAGAGCTACTTCAAAGGCAAGAAAATTACGGTGACGGGCCTCGGCCTGCTTGGCCGTGGCGTGGGGGATGCGCGCTACCTGGCCGAGTGTGGCGCTGACCTCATCGTGACTGACCTCAAGAGCGAGGCCGAGCTCAAGGAGTCAGTCGAGCATTTGAAAGCTTTTTCAAACATTACCTTCGTCCTCGGTGAGCATCGGCTCGAAGATTTTCGCGACCGAGACCTGATACTCAAGGCGGCGGGGGTGCCGCTCGACTCGATCTACATCGCCGAGGCGAAAAAGAACGCCATACCGGTGCGCATGAGCGCTGATCTCCTGATGGAACTCTCGGAGATTACTACTATTGGAGTGACCGGGACACGGGGTAAGTCGACCGTGACGCACATGATCGCGGATATCTTGAGAGAGGCTGGTAAGGCGGTTCTTCTCGGCGGTAATATCCGGGGCGTTTCGAATCTTGAACTACTGAAGGAGGCTACGCCGGATCATGTTGCTGTCCTCGAGCTCGACTCCTGGCAGTGTCAGGGCCTCGGCGAGGCTAACCTCTCTCCACACATCGCCGTTTTTACCACCTTCTACTCTGACCATCAGAACTACTATAAGAAGGATCCTGGGCAGTATCTTCTCGATAAGGCGAACATCTTCTTATACCAAGACCCCGATGACACTCTGGCGATAGGCGCGCAATGCGCACCCACTCTTATCGAAGCTTTTGGCGAAACTATCGTTTCAAATATAGTTATTGCCGATGAGCACAAGTTGCCGAAGAGTTGGCAGCTCCAGATACCCGGCGTGCACAACCGATATAATGCCGCGCTCGCGCTCGCGGCCGCTCGCGCGTACGGCATCGATGACGCGGTATCTCGCCGCGCGCTCGAGGCGTTTAAGGGTGTGACGGGCAGGCTTGAACTCATTGCCGAGAAAAGCGGTGTGCAGGTTTATAACGACACTACCGCAACGACGCCAGAAGCGACGCTTGCCGCGCTTGATGCCCTCGGTACTGAACGTACAGTGTTGATCATGGGAGGGGCGGACAAGGATCTCGATATGCATAAGCTTCTGGTGAAGTTGCCAGAGCTGAAGAAAGTCTTGCTCCTAGCAGGGACGGGGACCGATCGAATCAAGTCAGAAGTAGCAAATGGTATGATATATCATACCATTCAGGACGCAGTCACTGTCGCCTTTGAAGTTGCCGAATCGGGCGACACGATCCTCTTCTCGCCCGCCTTCGCCTCGTTTGGCATGTTCACAAACGAGTACGATCGCGGCGATCAGTTCGTCACACTCATCAACGCCCATGGAGCATGGGACTAGCCTCGATTTCCCCGGGATGCACGTAGAGCTCTACCTGAGCGCAGATACGGTGCCGAGCGATGCGATCGTGATCCCCAAGCTCCCACACGAGGCCACCATCACTGACATACGCACCGGCACAGAGGACCTCAGCAACTGTGATGCGCTCACGACCGAAGACAGGAGCAAAACGCTCGGTATCAAGACCGCCGACTGTGCGCCAGTGTGCATGAGCGACGAGACACGCATCGGCATCGCGCATATTGGCTGGCGCGGCCTGTGTCTCGGGCTCGTTGAGAAGATGCGTGATCGCTTTAGCCAAGACAGTCTCCAGGTGTACGTCGCGCCCTTTCTTAATTCTTTTGAGATCAAAAAGGATTTTTGCTACGAGCAGATTGTCGAGAAATGTGGCACCACCTTTCTCGACGAGAGCGGAGGGCGAATCATCTTCGACTTCAAGGCGGCGATCGCCGTGCTCTTGCCACGAGAGACGGTCTTTGATCTACGTACGACCGAGAACTTATCCTTCCCGAGCTACCGTCGGGACAAAACGACTGAGCGATATATAACGACGGTTCGGTTCCCTAGCGTATGATCGGCGTCTTTGACTCGGGATCGGGCGGGCTCACCGTGCTAAAGGAGGTCCGTGTACGCTTACCCAAGGCCGACATCCTCTACTTCGGCGATATCAAGAACGCGCCCTATGGCACGAAGACGCATAACGAGTTGGTACGCTTAACTAAGGACGCCGTCGAGCTACTGCAAAGCATGGGAGCGCACCATATCGTGAGTGCGTGTAATAGTGTCTCGGCGGCGTTGGCTCTCTCCTCACCGCTCCCGCACCTCACCGAGATGACCGAGCCGACCGCGGCATCATTCCGAGGCACGCCGGCGCGGATTGTGCTCACGGCGACACCCGCGACCATTGATTCTCAGATCTATCAGCGCGCCTTTCACGAGATCGACAAAGAGATTGCGACCGTTGCGATACCGGAGCTTGCTGGCGCGATCGAATTCGGTAGCTCGGACGCAGAGATCGAGCGCATTATCCGCGATGCCTTTGCCACCGTTGACCTCAGTCGCTACGACACTCTTATTCTCGGGTGCACGCACTACCCGCTCGTAGAGTACGTATTTAAATACATATTTAAATACGTACCTATTGAGATCATCGATCCGGCTGTGGCCGTCGCCAAGCGTGTAGAGGAGCGCCTGGCGCAGAGCGAGGAGGGCGGTGGCACGACGCGCTTCCTGATTAGTCGCGAATCGGCGCTCTTTCGCGACCGCGTGGCACACCTATGGTCACACGTGGGCACGCCTCGTATAGAGGTGATAGAGTGATGCCATGGCAAGGATCTATCCGAAGGCCTTTTTAGGCAACAAGATCGTACCGCTCAAGCAGGCGTCGCTCGGCGTCGCGACCTCGGCCGTCTTGTACGGACTCAGTGTCTATACGGTCTTCCCGGTCAGCATGACGAAAAAAGGCCCCGCCGCTTTCCGCCTCACCGACCATCTCACGCGTCTTCGCAATTCGGCAAGGATTATCGGCATTGATACGTTCGAGAAGCGGTGGGGCCTCACCGCCTTTGAGAAAGCGGTGGCCGCGACGGTACGTGCGAATCGAATACGCGAAGACGTGTTTGTACGCGCGACGGTGCACGTGAGCGCACAACTCCCCGGCACGCGCTCACGCGGGCTCGAGACGACGCTCAGCATCTTTGTCTACGAGGCGACCCCGATATTGCCGACGCGCGGTGCGCGCGTGAAGACGAGTGTCTGGCGCCGGATCCCCGACTACGCGATACCCTCACGTGCCAAGGTCAACGGCGCCTATGTCAACTCGGTGTTGGCGAAGCAAGATGCTCTCGACAGCGGCTACGACGACTGCATTTTTCTCGATGTTGCCGGGCATGTGTGTGAACTCTCTGCGGCCAATATTTTCATCGTGCGGGACGGCACACTCATCACGCCAGGAGCATCGAGCGATATTCTCGAGGGCATCACGAGGCGTACGGTCCTTGAGCTCGCCACCGATTTCGGCCTACCCGTCGTTGAGCGGACAATCGACCTCACCGAGCTCTATGTGGCAGACGAGGTTTTCGCGTCGGGCACCTCGGCCTTCGTTGCTCCGATTAGTGAGGTAGATGCGCGACAAATTGGTGATGGCGCGAGTGGCCCCGTGACCAAACGCCTGCGCGAAGCACATCGGCACGTACTCCACGGAGAGAGTACGCAGTACGAAGCATTTCTGACGTATCTAGTGAAGAAGTGATAGAGTGGCTAGATGAAGGCTCAGAAGGTGCATTTTGTCGGTATCGGGGGCGTCGGCATGAGTGCTCTCGCGCAGCTTATGTACGACCAGGGAGCCAAGGTCACGGGCTCTGATCGAGAGGTGAGCCCCCTGACGGCACTCCTCGAGCAGAAAGGGATCAAAGTCGTTATCGGGCAGAAGAAGGAAAATGTACCCGAAGACGCCACGATCGTTGTCTACAGTGATTCGGTACCGGCAGATAATCCGGAACGCGCACATGCAGAAGAGCTCGGTATCGAACAGTGTTCCTACTTCGCCATGCTGGGGCGCGTCCTGGCGGGCACAAAGACGGTGGCGGTCGCGGGTACGCATGGTAAGTCGACCACGACCAGTATGCTCACCAAGATTTTAAAAGACGCTGGAGCATCGCCCACAGCGGTTATCGGCTCTATTGTCAAAGACTTTGCCAGTAACTATGTGCATGGCGATTCGGAGCTTTTTGTCGTCGAGGCGTGCGAATACAAAGACCATCTGCTCGAGCTCTCTCCCTCGGTGCTGGTGATCACCAATCTTGAGTGGGACCACACCGACTACTTCGCCTCGCTCGAGGCGCTACAGGCCACCTTTGCCATGGCCATCGCGAAGGTGCCTGCCGACGGTGCCATCGTGACCGATCCTCATCATCCACATATCGCATCGGTACTGAAAACAGCGGCGTGTCGTATCATCGACTACACGCACGAGGGCCTGTATGGTCTCCAAATGCCCGGCGCTTTTAATCAAATGAACGCCCGCGCGGCCGCAGCGGCCGCGCGTATCGTTGCTCCTGAATTAGTTCAGGAGCAACTTGCTCTCTCGCTCAGCACGTTCCAGGGGACGTGGCGTCGGTTTGAGTACAAGGGCCAGACAAAAAATGGCGCGCGCGTGTATGACGACTACGCGCACCATCCGACCGCAATCAGAGAGACGCTTACGGCGCTCCGTGAGGTCGCACCGAAGGGTAGGATCTTTGTCGCTTTTCACCCACACCTCTATAGCCGCACGCGCGATCTGCTCGACGACTTTGCGGGCGCCTTTAGCAACGCTGACAAGGTTTTCGTCGCGCCCATCTACGCCGCGCGAGAAACAGATGACGGCTCGGTATCCAACAAGACTCTTGCCGACCGCATTAATGCGCAGGGCGGTCACGCGACGGCACTCGACTCTTTTGAAGCCATTGAAGAAGCTCTTAGCACGGCTGGCCCGAGCGACACCATCATGACCATGGGCGCCGGCGACATCTACAAAGTCGCCGATCAGCTCGTACAAATACCAGCATGACTCCCACCGCGACGCTCTCCATAGTTGCAACACCAATAGGGAATTTGGAGGATATTACTCTGCGTGCACTGCGTACTCTTAAAGAGTGCGACGTTATCTACGCCGAGGATACGCGAGTCATTTCAAAACTGCTTGCGCGCTACGAGATACAGAAGCCTCTACAGCGTCTCGATGCGGCCACGGAGGCAACGAAGGCCGACGAGATTATCGGGCGCCTCTGCGCGGGCGAGCACGTGGTGTATGTGAGCGATGCGGGTACGCCGGGTGTCTCTGATCCCGGACAGCGACTCGTCGCCGCTGTCCGGTCCTGCATCGCAGCCGGCGAAGCGGGGAGGGAGATACACATCGAGGCGATCCCGGGCGCATCAGCGCTCACCGCACTCATCTCTATCGCGGGTCTCGAGACGACAGGCTTCACGTTCCTCGGGTTCTTGCCCCATAAGAAAGGGAGGCAGACCGCGCTCAAACGAATCGCCGAGAGCGAGCTACCGGTCGTGTTGTATGAATCACCGCACCGCATCCTCAAACTGCTTGAAGAAGCCGCAGAGTGCGGTCTCTCACGAGCGATTGTCGGGCGAGAGCTCACCAAGCTCCACGAGGAGGTCGTCTCAGGCGCGCCGGCCGAGCTCCGCGACTACTTTGAAGCCACTCCCGAGCACGTGCGGGGCGAGTTTGTGGTGCTCCTGGTGCCCTGATATACTTGACGTATGTCACGATCAAGCACGCTTATTGTCCTCGGGGTCCTCACTATGATTGCCCCCCTCTCCGGAGTTCCCTCGGCACTCCGGACACTCTTCCTCGTCGTCGTCGGGGCGAGCGTGATGGGTATCGGGCTCGCGATGCGTACCGCGCGCGATGGAGAGCCGCGTGCGCACGCTCCCGTAACAGAACCGCCGGTCTCTGCAGAGCCTCCGTCAAGCGTCTCACCAATATAAATAAACCGCACGTCCCGCAGAGCGGGATTTGCTATACTTGAAGGGATGTATAACCCGGAGCGCGTGACGTATTTTGCGGCCACCGACGCGCGCGGCCAGAACGTACCCTTCGGTATCAAGACGAAGGATCGTGATCGGCACATGTACGTGATCGGCAAGACGGGCATGGGCAAGTCAACCTTGCTCGAGAACATGGCGATTCAAGATATACGTAATGGCGAAGGTATCGCCTTTATCGACCCTCACGGTGGCACGGTCGATCGATTGCTCGACTACATTCCCGAAGATCGTATCAACGACGTGGTGTATTTTGCACCGTTTGACCTCGAGAACCCCATTGCCTTCAACATTATGGAGGACGTGGGATATGACCGGCGGCACCTCGTGGTGAGCGGCCTCATGGCCACGTTCAAGAAGATCTGGGAGGACGCATGGAGCGCCCGCATGGAGTACATCCTCACCAACACACTCTTGGCACTGCTCGAGTATCCCGACGCGACACTGCTCGGCGTCAACCGCATGTACACCGACAAAGTCTATCGGACTCGGGTCGTCGATAACGTGAAGGACCCGGTAGTGAAAGACTTTTGGACCAAGGAGTTTGCAAACTATGGCGATCGGTATACGCAAGAGGCCACCCCCGCTATCCAGAACAAGGTGGGGCAGTTCACGGGCAACCCGCTGATCCGCAACATCATCGGACAGCCGAAGTCCTCCTTCGACATTCGCGACATGATGGACCATCAGAAGATTCTCCTGGTCAACTTGTCTAAGGGCCTTGTCGGCGAGACTAACATGCGACTGCTCGGCTCGATGCTCACGACGCGTATCTTCCTCGCGGCGATGAGTCGCGCTGAGCATTCGGCGAGTGAACTCGCACAGCTCCCTAACTGCTATTTTTATGTAGACGAGTTCCAGAACTTTGCGAACGAGACCTTCGCCGAGATTCTCTCTGAATCGCGCAAATACAAATTGAATCTTACGATTGCGCACCAGTATGTCGAGCAAATGGAGGAGGAGGTGCGTGACGCTGTTTTTGGCAACGTCGGCACGACAGTCGCGTTTCGCGTGGGGCCGTTTGACGCCGAGGTGCTTGAGACGATTTTCATGCCAAAGTTTACCAAGGAGGACATCGTCGCGCTCGATCGACGACAAGTCTACCTATCGCTCATGATCGACGGGGTCGGGTCAGCGCCCTTTTCTGCTACGACCATTCCCCCCATTGAGGCCCCGCCCGTCTCGTACCGCGAGCAGGTTATCGCGGCGTCGCGCACACAATTTGCGGCACCTCGTGCCGGTGTCGAGCAGAAAATTATTGACGAACTCAACGAATCGCAAGCTGCGCCAGCACCGCAGGATGCTCGGATGAAGCGATCCTACACGAAGCCCGTCGCGCCCAAGGCGCGGCCAGTCGAGCCGCGTCGCATCGAAGAAAAGAGGGCAGTGGAGAGAAGGAGCGCACCAACGCACACTGAGCGACCTCCTATCTCCGCACCAAAACAGCCCGCACAAAGCGCTAAGACCCCCCAGGATCTGAGGACCTTGTTGCGCGAGATGACCGCGAAGGTCAGTCATGAACAGCAACGCGCAAAGGAGCAAAAGGACCGATCCTTGAAAGGGGCGCTTGCAGGCGTCGTTGGTGAACGCACGTCCGATCAAGCAAAGAGCGGTGCGTCACCAAAGAACGCGCCGCTCCACTCGCCGGCGCAGACGACTCAGATGGGGCCAGAGGCTGTGTCAACGACCGAGACACACCAACCGTTTGAGGTCCCAGAGGAGACTTTGCGAAAGGTGCTGAAAGGCGATGCATAAGATTTTTTATACGACGCGCGTAGTGCTTGTCGCCGTCCCAATAGTGGCGCACGCGTCACTCCTCGATATCAATACCGCATCGGCGACCGATTTCGATGCTTTGCCAGGTATCGGGCCATCGAAGGCCACAGCGATCGTTGAGTATCGGTGGGCGAACGGCCCGTTCGCACAGACCGAGGACATTATGAACGTGAGCGGTATTGGGCCATCCACGTTTGCTAACATTCGAGACCTTATTACCGTCTCTGGTGTAACGGCGACGGGCGGCGCGACGACCGCAGAGGCGCCCTCTGGTGGCGCGACCAGCACGTCCTCAGGCACACCGCCCGCCACTACCGGGTCTTCGTTGTCGACCGCGCCGCCCGCAGATCTGATCGTCACCATCGAGGGCCCCTCGCACGCCTCACTCCACATCCCATTTGACATGCATGCGCGCGTAACCACCCTGCGGGGAGATGCGTACACGCCCGCGCGGATCGAGTGGAGCTTTGGTGACGGATCCTCGGCAGAGGGAGCAACGATTGATAAGACCTATCACTACACGGGTTCGTACCTCATCACTGCAGAAGCGATGGCAGGGGCCACGCACGCGCGCGGAGAACTGGTAGTCACGGTAGACCAAGTGAAGGCGCGGATTATTGCTATCACGAACGAGGGTGTCGTGATAGCGAACGATACCGCAGAGCGGCTCGATCTCTCGGGGTGGGCCTTGTTTGCAGGGCAGGGATCGTTTCGTATCCCTCGGGGGACGGTGGTCTTGCCGAATACGTCGGTAGTTTTTGCCGCGACCATAACGCGCTTGCCGGCGTCACCGAGTGTCCGACTAACGTACCCCGATGGCACAACGGCGAGCCGGTACACACTCGCGGTGCCTACAGTCGGTGCTCTCGAGGTGCAACCTTTGGTAGAGCGTGCGCGTTCTCATACTATGCAGACGGTCGAGCCTGCTCTTACTACCTCACCGAGCGCAGTTGCACATGCAGTTGAAGGAGTCAGCGCCCCGAGAGTGACGAACACAACCGTCCCTCTCGGGGCGGCTACGTCTAGCCGCGCGACCTCGAGCGAAACGATGTCGCGACAGGGGTCCGGCATGTCCGTGTGGACACTCGGCTTTCTGGTGGCAGTCGTTGTAGCGAGTGGCGCGCTCCTGGTCTTATAGAATATGAACATACTGATTTTCTCACTGGCCTATTTCCCCTATGTCGGTGGGGCAGAGGTTGCGATCAGAGAGATCACGAGGCGTTTGCCCGACCTCACGTTCCACCTCATCACCCAGAGACGGTCGGTGACAGACCCTGCCGAAGAGCAGGTCGATAACGTTATAGTGCATCGGGTGGGTCGCGGGAGCGGATACCTCGGCAAGATGACCTTTATCGTGCATGCCGCGCGTCGCGCTCGCATTCTGCACACACGCGAAGCATTTACGGGTATCTGGGCCATGATGAGCTACATGGTGCTTCCCGTGGTGGCACTGCGTCTGTGGGGAGTGCGTATCCCGTACGTGCTCACCCTCCAAGATGGAGACTCATTTCGTCACGTTTTCTTACGACCGCACGTGCTCCCATTTCTTCCGTTCGTACGGTATGGATTCACGCATGCGACAGCCGTCTCTGCGCTCTCGGTATACCTAGCCTCGTGGCCTCAACGCTTGGGTTATGACGGGGAGGTGAGGATCATTCCTAATGGTGCCGCTGTAGAGAGCGTCGCGCACGCGGTGCCGCGAGATGTGGGGAAAAAGACGGGCGACTTTTGGCTGGTCACTTCGTCGAGACTCGTCCACAAGAACGCCGTTGATGACGTTATTCGTGCACTCCCGCTCCTTCCCGTACACGTACACTTTCTCGTACTTGGCGACGGTCCCGATGACGCTTCACTGAAGAGTCTCGCTCGTAGACGTGGTGTACGCGAACGAGTCCATTTTGCCGGACATATCGCGCATGAGGATATACCGTCGTATCTTCGGGCGTGCGATGCGTTTATACGTCCTTCGCGCACTGAAGGGTTTGGTGCCTCCTTTGTCGAAGCGATGGCGGCGGGCCTGCCGGTCATTGCAACACAAGCGGGAGGCATTGCAGACTTTTTGTTTGATGCCGAGCGAAATCCCGATCGGCCCGCAACCGGCTTTGCGGTTGACCCCGAGTCTCCTGAGCAGATTGCCGAGGCGGTGCGGCTCGTTATGACGCGGCCCGGGCAGGTCCAGACGGCGTGTGAGAACGCGCGACGTCTCGTAGTTGAGAAATATGATTGGAATCGGGTCGCCGGGCAGATGCGGACGTTATTCGGTACAATGGCGTCATGAGGGTCGTTATTGCTACGCCGCTGTATCCTCCTCAGATTGGAGGGCCAGCTACCTACGCACATCTCTTGTCAACAGCGCTCCCCTCGAGGGGTATTGCCGTTCACGTGATCGCGTATAGCGAGGTGTGTGCCCTGCCGAAATATATACGCCATTTCGCCTATTACCGTCGAGTGCGGCGCGCGGCGCGCCAGGCAGACCTGATACTCGCACTCGATCCTGTGTCGGTCGGCCTGCCTGCGCTATGGGCGGCGCGAAGGCAGAGGATCCCGCTCGTGCTGAAGGTCGGCGGAGATTATGCATGGGAACAGGGGCAACAGCGTTTTGGCGTGACCGAAGGCCTCGATGAATTTATTCGCACGCACAAGGTGGCGTTCCCGGTAGTGATACTGCGCCGCGTGCAATCGTATGTCGCGCGGGGAGCGGCACGCATTATAACGCCGAGCGAATATCTGAGAAGGGTTGTCTGTACGTGGGGTGTTGCTCCCGCCAACGTTTCGGTCATTTATAACGCCGTCGCCCCCACAAAAATCGGGCACGTCCCTGAGGCGGTAGACGAACTGGCCCGACCGCGCGTGGTGACTGCGGGCCGGCTCGTACCGTGGAAAAATATTGACTGCATTATCGACGCGGTCGCAACCACAAGGGACCTAACCTTGGTCGTGGTTGGCGACGGTCCTGAGCGGGCACGTCTCGAACAGCACGCACGGCCGTTGAGGAGACGCGTGCTCTTCACGGGAGCGCTGTCGCACGACGATACGCTGGCGACAATACAGACGGCAGATATATTTGTGCTCAACTCTTCTTACGAAGGACTCTCTCATTTGCTGGTTGAGGCACTGATGCTCGGTGTACCGACCGTAGCGACGAGAGCAGGAGGGAATGAAGAAGTCCTAACCCATGACACTCACGGAGTACTCGTCCCGGTCGGCGACACGGCGGCGCTCGCCGCGGCATTGATAGCCGCGCCGCCGCCAACGACAATGTCAAACACAACCTTTACCGAGGAAAAGATGGTCGCTCTTACCATCGATCTCCTCACTGCCCTATGAACGTCCTCATGATTAGCGGAGATCGTACATTACTCGACCCAGGGAGCGAGGCCGAGAAGCGTCTCGCTATGCAACACGACCATGTTGACCGGCTCGATGTCATGGTGTGGCCGCAGGTGCACTCGTTTTGGCAGATCGTCAAGACCGCGTACCGGCACGCGTATGATGTGGTGACGGTGCAGGACCCGTTCTGGCGTGGTTGGGTTGGTCTATGTGCGGCGCGCCTGGCGGGCGCGAGGCTCAATGTGCAGGTGCATGTGGACCTCAGGGCAGAGCCCTGGTGGCGTCGGTGGTTGGCGGCAGTGCCGCTGGAGGCGGCCTATTCGATTCGCGCAGTCTCCGAGCGCGCTCAGAGCCGATTGTACCCACGGCACCACGAAAAGACGCATACACTCCCTATCTATATCGATCTCGAGCGATTTATACACCTCGAACGGGTACCACACGAAAAGCCAACCATTCTCTGGATCGGCCGCTTCGAGAAGGAGAAGGATCCGCTCCGCGCTATCGCTGTATTGAAACAGGTACAGAAGAGCAATCCTGCGGTGAAGCTCATTATGCTGGGTGCTGGCCGTCTTGAGGCCGTACTGCACAAGGCCGCCGAGGGGGTGCCGGTTGAGTTCCCTGGATGGAAGCCACCAGAGGAGTATTTGAAAGTCGCGGATGTCGTACTCTCCACCTCTCCCTATGAGAGTTGGGGCGCGAGCATTATTGAAGCATTGGCCGCGGGTGTGCCGGTGGTGGCACCTGATGTTGGGGTGGCCCGAGAGGCCGGTGCACTCATCGCTGATCATGCGCATCTCGCGCAAGTTGTGACGCAGGTGCTCGAAGAGCGGCCGCGGGGAGAGCTTCGCATCGCTTTTCTGAGCAAGGAGGAGTGGACGGCGCGCTGGCACAAAACGCTCGTATGACGCAAGCGAAGGATCTTACGGTGTGCCTCTTCGGCTACTCCGAACCAGAGGAGGGCGGGAGGACATGGACGGTGCGCGAGGGGCTTGCCGCACACGGAGTCACTGTTCTCTCGTGCCAGAGCGCTCGCGCGGGCGCGTTTACCAAATGGAGAGACTTATATCAACAGTGGCGCACGATAAAAAAGGAGGTAGACGCGGTATATGTTGTGTTCATGGGTTCTTATGTCATGCCGCTCGCGTGGGTCCTCGGGCGCTCCGCGCGGGTACCCATCGTGCTTGATCTGCTAGTGTCGCAATTTGACACTGAAGTAACGGATCGCGCGCGTTTGTCGAGGCATCATCCCAAGGCATGGCTGTTGTGGGTCGTCGACTTTGTGGCCATGTGGCTCGCCGATCTGGTGGTTGTCGACACGGAGGCGCATCAAGGCTATTTTGCAAAACATTTTTGGCTTTCTCCAAAGAAGACAGTGGTCGTGCCCGTGGGCTGTCGTCAGGATATCTTCGTGCCGCAACCAGAAACACCAGCACGCGACGAATGGATCGTCGAATTCCACGGTACCTACATACCGCTTCAAGGTGTGGAGTATATTATCGATGCGGCGCACCTGGTGGAGGCGAAAGACGCATCAGTCCGGTTTGAACTAACCGGTGATGGTCAGACGCGGGCCGCGGTAGAAGCACACGCGAAGGCGCTACACCTCCACAACGTGCGGTTCTTTAACCGAACCTCTTTGCGAGGGTTGGCAGAGCGGGTCGCGCAGGCCGACCTCTGCCTCGGCATCTTTGGGCGCACACCAAAAGCCATACGGGTGATTCCACACAAAGTGTACGAATGTCTCAGCTGTGGTAAGCCAACCATCACCGAGGATTCACCAGCCGTACGAAAATTATTGCACCATTTGGACGGGATCTACATTGTGCCGCCAGGAGACGCGGCGGCGCTTGCGGACGCCATTCTCTCTTTGAAGAATGATGCGGCATTACGACTCGCACTGGCGGCTCGAGCGCGAGAACTCACGACAACGCGTCTAACGCCGCGCGTATTTACACACGCTCTGGTTGCCTGGCTTGAACAACGCACATGAACCTATTTATTTGCACACAAACTGTGAACAGCCACGATCCGATACTCGGGTTCTTTGTACCGTGGATTCACGGATTTGCGCAACAATGTGACACGGTGACGGTCGTCTGTCTAAACAAGGGCGCCGACCGCTTCGCCGAGAATGTGAGGATCATCGTGATTCCTGCGAAAGGGAAAATAGCGAGAACCCTTTTCCTGTTGCGCACGAGTATCACACACAGAAAGGACTACGAGGCGGTACTGGTGCACATGAATCCCGAATACTTCATATCCGCGGGCTTTTTGTGGCGGTTTCTGCGCAAACGTACCGCGCTCTGGTATACCCACAGCACGGTTGATTGGAAACTGCGTATAGCTACGGCATTCGCGCAGGTAGTTTTTACCGCATCAAAAGAAAGTTTTCGTCTGCCATCCGACAAAGTATGCGTGACCGGACACGGTATCGACACTCATTTCTTTCATCCTGATTCGGCGGTAGTGCGGGGAAGGACCGTATTGTCGGTCGGGCGCCTTTCTCCGGTGAAGCGGCACGATCTGGTTATTCGAGCGGCGGCTTGCGACGCGCTTGACGTCAAGACTATCGGAGACGGCACCGAGCACGACCGACTGGCCCGTCTGGCAGAAGAGTTGCAGGTCGCTCACAGGATTACCTTCTGCGGGTCCGAGACGCAGGAGGTACTGAGACGAGAGTACCAGCAAGCGCGGGCGCTGGTGCACACAAGCGAGACAGGTAGCCTCGATAAAGTGGTGCTCGAAGCGCTCGCATGCGGGCTACCGGTGGTCACCACAAGCACCATCCTCTCAGATCTGCCTGTCGTGGTGGTGGCACCGACACCCGAGGCTATTGCAGAGAGTCTGCGCTCGCTCACCGGCACGGGAGACGCGGCTCGTGCGGCGTATGTGCAGGAACATCATTCTCTCGAGCGTCTCGTCCCGCAACTGGTAGCCAAGCTCGAGACGCTATGACCCCCACGCCCATCGTGGCTTTTCTCTTCACAAGTTCGCGGGCGGCGTTGCTCGAGCGTGTCGCTCAAAGAGATGCCGCCGACACGCCGCTCTATGGTATGAACTATATTCCCGGTGCGGTAGCACTCGATGCGCAGACCTATACCCTGATGAAACTCTTACGACGACCATGGCTACTGTCGAGACTGTGGGCGTATGACATCATTATCGCCCAGGACAATTTCTTACTCGGCTTTCTTGTTTCTCGTGGCGCCCGCCTCTTCGGCAAACCAACGCAGTGGTGGTGTCTTAACATGACCCTGTCCAACCTCCTGAGACGGCACGTGAAGCATCCGATCCGCTCGTTTCTTCTTATGCACTTCTGGCGGAGTTATGGACGCATCCTCTGTCTCTGCGAAGCACAGCGCGAAGCCTTGGACGCGGCCGGCCTTCCAAAGCGGCGGCTCAGTGTGGTGCCGTTTGGCGTAGATGCCGCCTTTTTTGCTGGGGACGAGGAGTCGAGCCGTGGCGAGGAGGAATTTGTGCTGAGTGTGGGTCGTGATGCAGGACGAGACTATGAGACCTTGTGCGAAGCGATCGCAGGCACGAACTACCCGCTCGTCATCGTCGCGGGGTCCAACAACAGTCTCGGGAAACGCGTGCCACCCCAAAGTACGGTGCGAGCCGACGTGGACATACGGGAGATACGAGATCTCTATCGGCGGGCTCGTGTGGTGGTTGTCCCGTCTCGACCGGCGACGAACGCGGCCGGTTCTGATTGTTCGGGCCAGACGGTCATTCTCGACGCTCTTGCGGCAGGGAAGGCGGTGATCGTCACTGAGCGGTCGTGGATCCGCGAGGACTTCACGGGGGGCGAAGACCTGATCGTGGTACCCGCAGAAGACGAGGAGGCTCTACGAAGCGCACTCAGTGACCTGTGGGAGGACGTGGCGCTACGGCACAAGCTTGCGACACATGGGCGCGCAACCGTTGTGTCAAAATATACTACGAAACATTTTGCGAGCAGGCTTCGTGAGCTTATGCAAACCGCATCATGACACCCCAACCGCACCTCACTTTTTATGTCGATCCAGCGTGGCGGCGAGATGGCATTCACACCCCACTTCTGAATCCGTGGTGGGGGAATCCGTTTACTGAGGCGTCACCGTTCACGAAGCAACTCTTCGATACGTACTCGTTCGATACCCACTACTACACGGTTACCGACCACATCGAGGAGGCAGACATGGTACTCGGCCCTTACCCACAGGTCTGGTGCCATCGTTACGAACCGGCTTTGTTTGATACGTTTGTCGAGACCGCGCGCGATCTTCAACTCCCTCTCCTTGTTGACGGGACCGGAGACATCGAGCGACCGGTCGATGAGGAGCACGTGTATGTGTTGAGATACGGGGGCTACCGGTTCCTCCCAGAGAAACGGCGTATCCAGGTCCCGCTTTTCACTGATGATTTGCTGGTGCGTTACTGCGGCGGACAGTTCGGCGCGAGAGAAAAGACGTCCCGCCGACCGACGATAGGTTTTGCGGGGTGGTCGACGCTCTCGGGTGTCCAACGACTAAAGACCGGGATCAAAGAACTGCCGGTGCGCCTCCACAGCATGTTCGACGAGCGCTATCACGCGTGTACCAAGGGGGTCCTCTGGAGGGAAAGGGTACTGGGGGTCCTTAGGCAATCGTTGCGCGTCGAGACACAATTCCATGCCCGGCGCAGCTTCTCGGGTAGCACTAAGACGGCCGAAGGAGACATGGCAACGCTCCGAGATGAATTTGTGCAGTCGATCCTGAGTAGTGACTATGCACTCGATATTCGGGGAGACGCGAACGACTCCTCGCGATTGTTTGAGATTACATCACTCGGGCGTATCCCGATTATCTTTGACACCGAACGCCGTCTGCCATTTGCAAACGAGCTCGACTACTCAACGTTTGCGCTTGTGGTGGATTTCCGAGTACTCGCACATCTCCCTGATATCGTTGCCGATTTTCACGCGGCACTGACGCCTGAACGATTTGTCGAAATGCAGCGGCGCGCTCGCGTTGCCTATGAGCAGTTCTTTCGTCTAGATGCCGCGACGAAGCACATTATCACTGATATCTCTACGCAAGTGGCGAGGGATCATCGCCAGGCAAAGACCATGTAAGTAAGCCACCCGTCGTGTCCAATGATGCGATGGGGTGGCGCGTAGGATTTAACAAAGGTACGGAAACCCGCCTCTTCGAGTACGCGGAGAAGCTCCGACACCGAGCGAGTAAAATGTCCGGGAATGTAGTGATACTCAAGCTGTATCGAGGCGATTTTTTCGAGCGTGTGTGCTGCGGCAAGTTCTTCAAGTACCTCGAGCTCAGGACCTTCGATGTCGATTTTGAGGTACGCAATCGGCGACGTCAGATAGGGAGAGAGGCGCTGAACCTCGACAGGGTATGAGGTGAGGGCGCGACCCTTATTCTTCTGGTAGGCACCCACGCTCCCGCCGCTACTGGTGGCCTCTGTCTCTTCGACGTAGAACGTAACGGTGCCCGCCCTGGTGCCCAGAGCGTATGGGTAGATCTCTACACTGCTCTGCCATCCGTTCTCGCGTACGTTGTGTTCAAGAACGGCGCGCGCGGCCGGGTTCGGCTCGAAGCACTGCACCTGCGCGTGCGGGGCTCGGATCTTGATATACAACAACGACATCCCGATGTTTGCCCCGCAGTCGATCACGCGAATCGTCGCCATTGTTGGTTCGAGATAGTAGGTCTCGTTGAGAAAGATTTCTGCGAAGAGGCCAGTAAAATATACGAGCGAGGGGAAATAAAACCGGTACGGACCCACGGGCACAGAGGCCAAGCGACCTTTTCGGGGAGGTATGAGTTTGTTGCGCAGGTGCGCGAGTGCGAACTGGCAAGTACGAGGCCACCCAAGGATTGACTGGAGTTGCATGAGATAGCCCAAATAGACGGCGACGCGCATTGCTGAGTATTCTAGCGCACTTACGCAGGTGCTACTATGGAATAACCATGAAGCGGCTTATTCGTTTTGGTATCAGCGGGGCTTGCGGACTCACGGTGAATCTCGGCATTTTTCAACTGAGCTATGTGCTCGGCGTGCCCTATCTTATAAGCTCGATTGCTGGGCTCTCCGGCTCTACGGGCGTGGGGTTCGTTCTTCAAAAATACTGGACCTTTGGTGATCGTACACAGGGAGCCACACACTGGCAGTTTGCTGGCTATGTGGCGGTCATGCTTATGAACTTGGTACTCAATACCTGGCTCGTCTACGGCTTTGTCGAGTGGTTGAAACTCTACCCGCTTTTCGCACAAGCGCTTGGCGCGGGCGTGGTGGCACTGAACAGCTTCCTCATCTATCACCAGCTCATCTTTAAGTCTGTGGCGGAGGACGTGGTAAAAGCAGAATCCTAGGGCTATACTGCTCGTATCATGAAGGGAACGCGTACGTACTTCATCACCGGCGTCGCTGGGTTTCTCGGGAGTCATCTGGCGGATCGTCTGCTCACTGACGGCCATCGGGTGATCGGATGCGACAATCTCGTGGGCGGCTATCTGGATAATGTGCCAGTTGGTGTTGAATTCCATACGGTGGACTGCAACAACCTTGCCGAGATGCGCCAGATTATGCGGGGTGTTGACGTGGTGTATCACACGGCGGCCTTCGCCTACGAAGGACTTTCCGTTTTTTCTCCACACCTTGTGACCGAGAACGTCTATGGGGCCACCGTGTCGACATTGACCGCCGCGATTACCAACAAGGTGAAGCGGTTTGTGCAATGCTCTTCGATGGCACGATACGGAGCCCAGCCGACCACCCCGTTTACCGAGAACATGCGATGCGTGCCGCAAGACCCGTACGGTATTGCCAAATATGCCGCTGAGCTTGCGGTTGACAATATGGCGCACGTGCACGGCATTGAATACGTGATCGCAGTCCCTCACAACATTATTGGCCCTCGTCAGAAATATGACGATCCATATCGGAACGTGGCGAGCATTATGATCAATCTCATGTTGCAGGGCCGACAACCGATTATCTATGGCGACGGGGAGCAGAAACGGTGCTTCTCCTTTATTGAAGATGTGGTCGGGCCGCTAGTGAAAATGGGAACGGATCCACACGTGCATGGACATATTATCAACATTGGTCCTGATGATGAGTTCATAACCGTGAACACGCTCGCCAAAACGATTGCCGAGCTTCTCGACTTCAAGCTCGCGCCCGTGTATATGCCCGGGCGCCCGCAAGAGGTTAAACATGCGACGTGTAGTGCGGACAAAGCACGAAAGCTCCTCGAGTACCGCCCGCAGATCGGCCTCAAAGAAGGGCTCACAAGTATGATCGAATACATTAAACATCGCGGCGTCAAGCCCTTTCGGTACCACTTAGAGCTTGAAATCGTTAGTGATCTCACTCCGCGCACCTGGAAAGATAGACTTTTTTGACATCACTATGGAAAAAAATCTGCAGCGAGACCCAAGCAATGATCCGTCGAATGAAAAAGAGCGGCTTTTAAAGGAAGCGATAGAAACATTCTTTGACTATCTCAATCTGAGAGAAGAGCCCGCCCAGTCCGACGTCATATTTATTCTCGGTGGCGCAAGTGAGCTGCCGGCGAAAAAGGCAGCCGAGCTGTACAAGCGGGGGTACGCAAAAAAGATAGGATTTATTTCCACGGGCGGGAAGTTCGGGGGAGAAAAAATCTGGGGTGTACCCGAAAACAAGAAGTATCGAGAGCTGCTCGAAGCAGAAGGCGTACCAGAACAGGACATCATTACCCAAGGTCTCACGTCTAACACGCTCGCCGAGGCCCAGGAGGCGATACCTTTTTTGCGCGACCGCGGCGTGACAGTACACCGGATGATCCTCGTATCGCGTCCAATACACCAGCGGCGCGCCTTTGCCACGTTCAAGCAGCAGCACCCTGACATCAACTATATAAACTGTCCAGCAGATGAGCCGCTCGCGCCAGAAGATCCTGAAACCAGACAGCGGTTGGTGCAAGAGGCGGAGCGGTTGCTCGACTACGCGAAAAAGGGCGATACCGAGCGACAGGACATACCACGCGAAGTCCTCGAGGCCGCCGCCCGTATCCGCACGCAGCTCATGAGGGAGGGCACGTATGAACCACGTATCAAACCAAAGCACTAATCCACTCACTATGTACTTAGGAAAAAAAATAAGCATTGTCTTCCCCGTATACAACGAGAAGGAAAATATACGAAATGCCATAGAAGAGTTTCTCGCACACCCTGCTGTCGACGAGATTATCGCTGTCGACAACAATTCAAAAGACGGCAGTGATGTTGAAATCAAAAATACATCGGCAGTCTATGTGCTTGAGACCACGCAAGGCTACGGAGCCGCGCTCAGGCGCGGTATGAGCGAAGCGACGGGCGATCTCATTGTGACGTGCGAGCCAGACGGGACGTTCCGCGCGAGTGACCTTGATCGACTCCTTGTCTATAGTCTGGACTATGATGTCGTGTTTGGCACCCGGACGGCCCGTAATCCAGTATGGTCTGACGGCGATCCGGGTGTGAATATGGACTTTGCTCTACGTATGGGGAATTGGTCCGTGGCAAAACTGCTTGAGTTTCTCTTTAATGGCCCATCGCTCACTGATGTCGGCTGTACCTTCAAACTGATTCACCGCCGCGCCTACGAGCACATCAAGGACGCTTTTACTGTAGATGGGAACTGGTTCTCTCCGGAGTTTATGCTTCGGGCGCTCGAGCACAAGCTCAGTGTGGTTGAGATTCCAGTGCAGTATGGGGCACGAGTCGGGACGTCAAAGATTACCGGCAAGCGGTCCAAGGCGATCTTGCTCGGCTTGCGGATGATACGGTTCATTGTGGTAGAGCGCATCCGATCGTGGATGCGCCCAACGGCTACTCACTCGGCCCATGAATAGACTTCGCCAGTGGATCTCTGCCAACCGCGAGGTGCTGGTGCTTATGAGTGTGGTGCTTGTCTTAACGAGCATCCCGTTTATTGATATCCGCGTGATGTTGGGAGACGCGTGGGAGGGTATCTTTCCTGTCTTTACTGACGAGTCGCTCTATGAGGCGCGCGCCCAGACCCTTGTGCACGGACACACAGGCGGGAATCCCTATTTTCTGGAGCATGCCGATGGCCCACCGCTCGTCATCTTCGGTGGTGCGTGGTTGAACGCTATTCCACAGCGGCTCGGCCTTCCGTTCGAGGCGGCAACGGTACTGAACTTCATCCTCTGGAGTCTATTGTTCGCGCTTGCGGGCTACGGGCTTCTTAGAGAGCTCGCGGCGCCGCCGTGGATTGCGGTCGGCGGTACCATACTCGCATATCTTGAATCGTACGCGCATATTTGGCGTCCTGTTAACCTCCAGCCCGTCTACCCACTCTATCTGCTGTTTTATCTCGGTCTTGCTCGCCTGATCCGCTCGCCCAACCGGCGTACGGTCTGGCTCGTTGGGATCACTGCGGGAGCCAGCTTCTATCTCTACGCTTTTCTCTGGCAGACGGTTGTCATTACCCTCGGTCTCCTGTTTCTCTATACACTTGCACGACGGCAGTGGCCACTCATGCGGGCTACCCTCGGAGCGTCGTGTATCGGTGGCGTGATCGGGTTACCTGTGCCGCTCTACATGCTCTGGCTCTCGTTCGCTTCTCCTTACTACTGGGAAAGCATGGGACGCCTTGGTCTCGTCAATACGCATCTGCCCATGGCCGAGGTTATTTACTCGGGCGGATGGATAGGCGTGTTGCTCGTGCTACTTGGGTTTTTTTGGTGGAAATCGTCACTTTATGAAGGAGACGAATTGTTTCGATACCTAACGCTCTTCACGATCTTTAGTGGACTGGGGCTGTGGATTATGCAGGGAAGCAATCTCATCACCGGGAAGTTGCTTGAGACAGGCGAACACCTTCGCATCCTTATCGTGTTGTGGTTCTTGTTGATGTCCGTTGCGGTTGGTGCGAACTTGTGGCGCACGCGCGCGCAGTACTCACACAGCGTGCGATGGATTGCGCTCGTGTTCATGTTTGTGGTGGTGGGTGCGAATGGTTACTTCATCAACGAGTACTTCGCACCGTTTCTGCCGAGCGCGATTGACCCGGCGGCGTGGCAGGCCGAAGAGCAGCTTGCCGGACCTTTTACCTGGCTCGAGACACACGAGCCTGCACCGGTGGTGGTCTGGATTGAGCCACGAGACATAGGTTCGACACTCCTTCCGGTCTACACGAAGCACTTTACCCTCTACTCTTTTTGGGGTGCGCTTGAGCTCGTGTCCGAGCAAGAGGTTCGTGAGCGGTATCTCGTTTCGCAATATTTCAATCGCCCGACTGCCGCTTCGCTTGAAAGGAGGGACAACATGGAAATCTATCTTGGACGCGCCGATCTCGCGCACAAGGCCGGCTCGTTCGCTCGTGCGGTGCGAGTCTGCAAGCTGGTATTTTTCTGGGACCGTACGCATGACTGCGGGACTATCTCGACACCGCGCGGACTCTTGGGAGAGGCGTTCTTTGTCAATCTCGCGCACGAGTTTGAGTACACCATCGCACCCCACATTAAGGAATATCTGGCGAAGTATCATGTGCGGTACCTCCTCACCGATACCGTGCAGGACACGGCGTATCGTCCCGCGACACTTGGCGCCACACTCGTCTACACGAACGGTCGGTACGATCTGTATCGTCTCCCATTGCCATGAATCTCTATGTCGTGGTCAACGCGCGTATACCCAGTGAGAAGGCGTATGGCATCCATATCGCGCAGGTATGTAACGCTCTTGCCGCACGGGGAATGCGGGTGACCTTGGTCACCTCAAGTCGCGGAGAAGGGTCGATGCGCGAGGCATATCACCTTGCACACGACATCCCAATGGTGCGGTTGCCGGTGGTCGATCTACAACGGCTCGGCCCACTGGGCTATCGGCTCACGGCAGTACAATTTATGATCGAGGCGTACCTCTATTTGCTCGCGAAGGTGATTCGACGCGAAGCGTTCGTCGTCTATACGGTCGATATGGATCAATTTTCTTTTGTGCCATTGGTTTGGTTGCCGCGGATGGTGGTGGCAGAAATGCATAGCCCGAAGCGTTCGGGAGTGTGGCGACAGCATTTCTTTTCGCGGGCGCATATCGTCGCCACAAACCCCCTTATCGCAGACGCGTTGGCGCAGACCTTCGGTCTTCGTCCAAGCGATATCCTGATTGAGCCGAATGGAGTTCTGTTCGACCCGGAGGTTCCACCGCTCACAAAGGAGGCGGCGCGAAAGGAGCTCAAGTTACCACTCAATGCACCATTCGCGCTCTATGTTGGTCGTGCGTACCCCTGGAAAGGGCTCGAACTGCTCGCTGGTGCGGCACCACGTCTCGCCCTCCCCCTACAGGTCGTTGGCGCGACACGCGAAGACTATGAGCGGGCGACAGGCGTTTCCGGAGAGGGTCTGCACTTTGTGGGGAGTCGGCCGACGTATGAGATGCCACTCTGGATGGCTGCCGCTGACGTGTTGCTCGTGCTTGGAACGGCACAGAACGAGGATTCGTATCGGTACACGGCACCAATTAAGCTTTTTGAATACCTGGCGGCCGCTCGGCCGGTGGTAGCCTCAAGGACCCCCGCACTCGCAAGTATTCTCACGGAGACGGCCGTGTACTGGTATACCCCAGACGATCTCGATTCGTTTATCCAGGCGGTTCAACAGGCACAGACCGATACTAAGGCCGATGCGCGGGCCAACGCCGCACACACTCTCGCCAAAAGACACACGTGGGTTGCCCGGGCCGAGCGTATTATGAAGTTTATCAATGGTCCGTCATTACATGTTTAACATCCCTCATGTCTGTATTCCGTCGCGGCGCTCGTTCCGCGCAACACTGCTCGCTGGTGTGCTCGTTGCCGTAGCGGTAGGAGGCATCCTGTTTTTGTCGAGTTATCGACTCTTCTCGAGTCCAGAGACGTGGATGGACGAGGGGCTTATTATTCAATCCGCGATAGGGTTGCTCTCGACAGGGAAGGCGGCGTTACCGATCGCGCCGGGCATATTTGAGCCCGCATGGTACATCACGACAGGGTTACCCGTGACGATGCCACTTGCGGCGGTGTTTGCAGTGTTTGGCGTCTCACTTGAAGGGGCGCGAATGGTGATGCTGGCCTACCTCTGCGCACTTTTTGCGGCACTGTGGTTGTTTATACGGAAAGCGGTTCATCGTCCGGTTCAGTGGGCGAGTTTCTTCCTGCTCATCTTGTTTGCGCCTCTGTATGGAAACGGACGTAACGTACTCGGAGAAATTCCGGGGTTATTTTTCTTGCTGTGTACGATGTGGCTTCTAACGCTCCATGGCCCACTCACACAGAGGCGTGCGGTTGGCATCGGTCTTTTCGCGGGACTTGCGGTAGCTACCAAGCCCATATTCATACTACTGGTACCGGCGTTACTCATTTCGTTCTGGTTACGCCGCGACGAGCTATATCTCTGGCGCGTATGGTGGTATGGCGTAATGGGCTTCTGCGTACCGCTCCTCCTATGGATCTATTTTCAATTTGGCGATGTTTCGTTACTCAGGGTGTTTCAAGTATACGCAAATCCGCACGATGCCTCGCCAGCCGCGGCGATTCTCGCAAACCTGAAGAGACTGGTGACTGAGGCGCAGCCGTTCTATTTTGGAGCGACTATACTCCTCTGGCTCGTGAGCTACGGAGTACGGAAGCGGCGTGGCGAATCGGTGCTGGTTACCGAGGAGGTGCTACTGTTCTTTTCGCTATTCGTGGCCGCGGCGTACCTGCGCACCGTCGGGTTTTATCGCTACTTTTTTTTAGGAGAAGTGTTTAGTGTGTTGTATCTTCCATCCTCACTCTGGTATCTTATGCGAGCGGATCGCACGTTGCGGGCGCGATACGCCGTCTACGCCATTATTGCGCTGATGCTGTTGTCTCATGGATATACGACTTTTTTTCGGTCATGGACGGCAACTCACTATGACTCACAACGCACAGCGTTGCTCGAA
This sequence comes from Candidatus Kaiserbacteria bacterium CG10_big_fil_rev_8_21_14_0_10_56_12, assembly GCA_002773355.1. GTDB lineage: Bacteria > Patescibacteriota > Minisyncoccia > Phycocordibacterales > Phycocordibacteraceae > C7867-001. The sequence goes on along the minus strand of PFBL01000004.1, from coordinate 29,911 downwards.
AAGTATTTTGCGGCACAACCAGTACACGAATCTCTGTTCATCTATCAGGCTCCTGAGCTCGTTACGTTTGCGTGGGGGCACCCTTTCTATCAGTATGTGCGCATTACGCCGTCGATTGAAGCTGGTGCAGACAACCTTGGGTTACTGCGCGATAAAAGTGTAGGGCGCGTTGTCACCTCACTCGACACCTATGTAGCACAAAAAGATGACGTACTGGCGGCCTATGAGCGGGATGAGTCAGTCGGCAACTACGTCGTTCTGAGCAGAAAACAGCCATGAGAAGAATCGTGGCTTTCGTCCGTGAACGCTCCGCGCTCCTGGTGCGGTATGGTCTCGTAGGAGCGGCGGGAGGGGTGTTGCAGACCCTTATCCTTATTGTGTGGGTCGACCTCCTCGGGCTTGCCAACTATTACTTGTGGGGCGCCGCACTCGGGTTTGTTGTGGCGCTTGCTGTCACTTTCACACTCCAGAAATACTGGACATTCCGCGACAATGAACGTGCGGTGTGGCGACGACAGTTTGCATTGTATAGCAGCATCGCGTGCATGAATCTGGTTCTCACTCTCGTATTACTGTGGGCTGGCAAACGGATGCTTGAGTGGCTCAAACTGGATTTCTTTCATGGCTGGTACGTTCTTGTTCAGATCGTGATCATTGTTTTCTTGGCTGGGCTCAGCTTCGCGGCGAATTATTTGATCACCTTTGCCACCAGCAGTGCAACAGAGGTCGTGTGACGAAATTGTATCGCGTGTACACCCGTGATACGCTCATACCACATGTCCGGGCATACGGTTGTTCTCGTTCCAACGTACAACGAGCGAGAGAACGTCTCGCAGCTCATACCTGAAATATTTCATCATGCACCTGATGTGCAGGTGCTTGTCATTGATGACAGTTCTCCAGACGGAACCGCTGCGGCAGTGCGTGAACTCAGCGAAACGTATCCTCGCGTGCAGGTCCTTGTGCGACAGGCTAAGGAGGGCCTGGGCGCAGCCTATCGTGCGGGTATGCGGCACGTGCTTGCTGACCCAGAAACGGCCCGTGTAGTGACTATGGACGCCGACGGTTCACACCCCGCGCTCTATCTCCCAGCACTGCTCGACGCGAGCAAGCAGCACGATCTGGTTATTGGCTCGCGATATGTGCGTGGCGGTGAAATAGAAAACTGGGAGCCGTGGCGATTTGCCTTGTCCAAATGGGGAAATCGCTATGCCCGCTTCGTGACCGGGTTGCCGGTATACGACCTCACGGCGGGGTTTATGTGCTTCGATGCGCAGCTGCTGCGCCGACTCGATTTCATGCACGCCGGCGCCTCGGGGTATGCTTTTCTTATGGAACTTAAATTTCGGGCGATTAGGTCTCTGCAAGCTTCATTCTACGAAGTACCGATTGTGTTCCGAACACGACGAGAAGGAGAATCAAAAATCTCCGGGCACATCCTCAGGGAGGGACTACAAACACCATGGAGACTACGACTCAATCGTCACTGACCTGTCCCGTTTGCTCGTGTGCGGAGCGGCACGAGTTTGAGAAGGGGCCTTTTCGTATTGCTCGGTGCAGCACATGCGCGTCGCTCTTTGTCGAGAATCCGCCGGAGCAGACGCGGGATTTGTATGACGCAAGCTACTTTGTTGGCGGTGGGGATACGGCGGGCTATGGGTGTTACGACCAAGAGAAAGAAGCCATGCGAGACACCTTCGAGACGTGTTTGGATCGCATCCAACAACAGCGCGCCACTGGAGCCTTGTTTGACGTGGGAGCGGCGACGGGCTATTTTCTTGGCCTCGCCAAAGAGCGGGGCTACGCGGTTTCGGGTATAGACATCTCTGCTGCGGCCGCGGCCTTAGCTAAAGCCAAGGGCCTCAGGGTTCTGGCCGGCACTCTTGACCAGCTCTCTCCAGACGCCGCCTCACATGACGTCGTCACCTTATTTGATGTGTTAGAACACGTTGCCGATCCCGCAGCACTCTTGGGGCACGCCGCGCGCCTCTTAAAAAAGGACGGCATTCTTATGGGCTGTACGCCCAATAGTGGTAGTCGCTATGCCGCTCTCATGGGGAAACGGTGGCATGCGCTCTGTCCACCAGAACACTTAGTGTGGATGACTGAAGCCAGCTTGCGCGATCTTTTGTCCAAGGACGGATTCGAGGTCATCTGGACGGGTCATATCACCAAACGATTTAGCCTCCCATATATTGCAACCATACTTGCTCGTTGGATCGGCATGCCTGTCTTTGCACGTCTGGGAGAGCGACTGCGAGGCACGAGGCTTGGTCGGATCGCGCTACCGCTCGATGTGCGAGACAACGTGTTCTTTCTTGCCAAGCGTCGCTAGCGTATGATGCGAGTACGTGCTATGACCATCGGCCTCATTCTTGATCCCTACGGCGAGCGTCAACCGGGAGGGCTCGGGCGCTCGATATTCGAGATTGCGCGTGCACTCATACGTGCGGCGCCGCACACCGCGCTTACAATCTATCTGAAAAAAGATCCTGCACAGCCGCCCGCATTCCCCCCGGGAGCGTGGACGATACGGCCGCTACGGGTCCGGTCCGTATTATTTTCGGGAGCTCGGCGCATCGATAAGGGGCTCGACTGGTATCTTTTTCTCACGTCAGTCATACCATTGTGGTGGCGGCCCAAAAAATCGATTGTCATGGCTTTCGACTTTGCGTATCTCGAAGAGGCAACGACTCTACAATCACGTCTGCGAGCGTGGCTCCTCTATTACGTACACCGACGGTCATTCCGCTTGGCGACGACGGTTGTGGCAATATCTCACGCGACGGCGCACGAGGTGACAGAACGCTTTGGCATCCCGCCCGAGAAGGTGGTGGCCATTCCGATTGGCTTTATCCCACTCACCGCGGCGACGGAATCCTATGAGGTCGCTCACCCGTACTTCTTTTTTGCGGGCGTTATAAAAAATCGTAAAAATATTGAGGGCATCATTCGAGCTTTTGGGCACTTTTGTGCGGGCACCGCAGAACCACATCATCTTGTTCTAGCCGGCAAGACCGGCGGGCAATACTATGAGAGACTCCGAGCGCTGGTGCACGAACTCGGTCTCCAAGAGAAGGTCCTTTTCATTGGATATGTGAGCGACGCCGAACTCTCATTCCTCTACAGAAACGCGACGGCCTTTGTCTTCCCGAGTCATATCGAAGGGTTCGGCATGCCGATACTAGAGGCTATGGACGTAGGGACTCCCGTCATTACCTCGAACAAAGGCGCACTTGCCGAGGTGGCTGGCGACGCCGCGCTCCTGACTGACCCTACCGATCATGAGGCGCTCGCGCGGGCGATGGCGCGACTCGTAAACGACCCCACAACGAGGCGAGAAATGGTTCAGAAAGGTACACAGCGCGCGGCACAGTTTACCTGGGAGCGTTTCGCGCGCCGCTTGCTCGCGTGTATGGAACAGGATCCGAAACTGCCATGACCAAGACCGCGCCCCTGCTACTGCTCTATGAGACGTCCCAGGCAGACCTCACGGTGCCTGGGGCGCGCGTAGTCAGTATGAACGCGTGGCTTGATGCGTTATTGACTGAACGTCGCGTACCGCACCTATCGCTCGAAACCTATACGCGAGACCGGGGCCGTATGACCGAACTGGCGACGGAGATGCAGCGCGCAGCGCGCGATTGGTATCGGCGGCCCGAGCTCGCCTTCTTTTCTCATCGAGGCATTCGTCTGGGTGAGGCGATGGAACCAATGGTCAGCGCCTATTTTGCACGAGTGGTGTATTGGCGATATGTGCTGAGTCAGGTACTCGATGCCAATCCTGATTGTGCAGAACTCATCATCCCCGAGCACGATGGTAATGTCTCGGCCTATGGTGGTGTGCTCGCTCCGTTTGAGAGTACGGTGGCTGTCGACTGCGCACGAGCATTGGCAGATGAGCACGGTCTTCTGCTCCGTACGATCGGGCAGGCCCCTCGCCCTCCCGAGGAGCATCTTTTCCCACAGTCTCCGTTCCAGTCCTTCTTGGTCAAGGGCTACAACGCTCTCATGAGTCTTGCTCCACGGCGCGTGCTCAAGCTGTATGCGAGCGAATATTGGCGCAACATCAAGCCGTTTATGCAAAACATGCCAGATGCCGAACTGGTGCTCATGGATCGTGCCGAGTTCTTTCATATACCGTGGCGAGAACTTTGGCGACATCGGGTGCGCTTTCTGCACCCTCAGGATGTCCGTTCCGCACACTATGCGCGCGCGAGCCGTGGCGCGGTAGAGGCGTTCCGTGCAGGATGGAAGACGGCTCGAGAGACGCTTTCGCAATGGGACGAGTGGGGGAAAGTAGATATTCCTTGGGCGACCATCGAGCCGGAGCTTACCTATGTCGTGACGCGCTATGCCGAGCGTGTGGTCGCCGACATCGAGCGCTTTACCTATTTGCTCAAGACTGAGCGTCCAGACAAGGTGCTCCTGCGGGCCTCTATTGGTGGTCGACAACCACATTTTTTTCTTCTAGCCCGCATCGCACGGAGCACCGGTGTTGTTTCAATAGAGTTGCAGCATGCGGGCGCGCACATTGATCCACGCTCTGTCCTCTCACGACTCGAGACTGACTATCTCGCATCATACGGTGAGTACGAGAACCGATGGTATCGCCGAAATGGCTATGCGGCAGATCGCCTACGTGCGATTGGTTCGCCGCGGTTTGATCGCTGTATCAGTGAGCGCGGCGCGGCGACGGCCAAGGGCGAGGTACTGTTCCGCGAGGCGGGACTCGCTCTTGACCGGCCCATTTTGGTGGCGGCCGTACCGTATGAAAGTATAGGCTTCGCTGTCGACTCCTATGCCATCGCTCGATTCCTACGCTCTCTGGTAGACGTGCACGCGTGCGTCCCAGAATTGCAAATTGTCTGTAAATTCCGCCCCGGACCCATACCAGAAGGACCGCGCCACATGCTCGCACGCCTCTTGCCGTCGGCAGTCTGTATGGGGCGTGAAGACTTGTTCTCGCTGGTGTGTGCGTCTCATCTTGTGGTATGTGGTAACTCGACCGTGATCTATGAAGCGTTGTTGGCCAACAGACCGCTCCTCCTCCACCCTTGGGCCGCGAACGATCAGTATCACGCAGAAATGTATGCGCCCGCCGCGCCTATCGTCTACGACCCTCAGGAGCTCGGGCCTCTGGTGAAGCGCGTTCTGACCGACACGGCATACAAGAAGGAGCTTGTCGCGCGCGGCCAGCAATTCTTGGCGGGGTACTACTTTGACGGGCAGTCAGCGAAACGCATGAGTAGCTTGCTTCGTGAAAATCTTACGCCGCCCGAAGGGCTCTGATATAGTCAGAGCATGAAGAGTGCTTTTGATGTGTACGGCATGCTCGCCCGTTCTGACTATTCTCCTACGATTCAGGCCGGCAGACGGAATATTCAGGCCGATGCTGAAAACCTGGTTGCGGACGACGTTGCTGCGAAGTTGGGACTGCGGCCAGAGCACTCACTTCTTGAAATCGGATGCGGGCCTGGTGCGCTTTTGTGCCCCCTCGCGGAACGTGCCGCACAAGCTACGGGCGTTGATCACCCCGATGTGCTAGCCCACATTCGCGCGCACTGCAAGAAAGGGGAGGTGACGCTCATTGCGGGGCGATTTCCCGAGCTTACCCTCCCGGACACCTACGACCGCATTGTCGCGTATTCGGTGCTGCACTACATGACGGATTATGCCGCCGTTGAACAATTCATCGATGCGGCGCTTCAGTACCTCAACCCACGTGGGCGACTCCTCCTAGGTGATCTGCCGAACAGCGATAAGGCGGCCCGCTTTAGAGCGGGCGAAGAAGGTAAGGCTTTTGAACGTGCATGGCAAGAGCGCATGAAGGGGGAAGTGGCGCACGGCGATCCCTTCGAAGTATTCTCTGGCATCGCCACTTGTTCCTTCTCTGATGAGCGCATTATGCGTCTCGTCTCTCGCTATCGTGATGCTGGATACGACACGTACGTGCTCCCGCAGCCGGTCGAACTGCCCTATGGTCATACGCGCGAGGACATCGTCCTGTACGCGCCATGATCTATCGCGTACCCAAATCCCCTCTGCCCGCAGCCGGCGTCTCTACCATATCGGTAGAAGAGATGGAAGCATTGCTTACCGAGTGGTTTGATGCGCCAGTGGTGCTCACGAGCTCGGGTCGGGCCGCGATCCTGCTCGTGTTACAAGAGCTTGGCTTTAATCGATATACCCATCGCGTGGCCCTCCCGCGCATGATAAGCAAATGTGTCCTCGATGCGATTGTGTACCAGGCCTTTCCGGTCGACGTCGCGCGTACACCACGTGCGGAGACTGACGCGACGGTGTTCTATCCCCAGTATGGATTCGTGCAGACAAAGGCGCCCGAAGGGCTCGTCATTGAGGATCGTGCACACGCCTTTTTCGCCACGCTTGGCAGGCCGGCACCCAAGACCTTCGCGATAGTTAGTTTGCCAAAATTCTTTTCGACTACGACGATGGTGGGTGGCGTTATGGTGGCAGACGTAGATATGGCGCGACGCCTGCGCGAACGTCGCGACAGTGCACCCAAAAAAGACACAAGAACGATACAGGAAGAATCTATGCTGTTCCGCGCCACAGCGACAGAGGGTACGTTGCCTCGTTTATATACTGCGCGACTCCTCAATCCGCGGATTGCGGACGCAGAGCTCGGAGGGTTGCCTACGACCTTGTTCGAGATGGCCGAGACGCGCCGCAAGCGTGCTTTTGTCATGGAGACCTTATTGCAGGTAGCCGAGCCGCTCGTACCGCCGGGATGGGCGGAGATGCTCGCCGCCAACCTTCCGTATGCGCTCCCGCTCCTTGCCGCAGCGAGGGTGCTCGAAGACATGAATCAGAATCTGCGCGACAAGGGGATCGAGAGTGACATCTATCACGTGGATGTGTCTCGTGATATGTTCAACCCATCATACACACGCATGCTGCTTATTCCTTACTCCCACGCTACAGAGGGAGGTGCCCTTACGGATATGACAGACATACTTACGCGCTATGCACATCGTTCCATCTGAACAGATCGGAGACCAGCAATGGGATGCCTTTTGTGACACCTCTCTCGATGCGTGGGTAGGACACCGCACTATCGGCCGTCGTTCTGCGCTCGCGCTCGACACGCAGAATCAGGACCACTCCTTTGCAGTATATGATGGCTACGCGCTTGTAGCGGTAGCGCCCTTAGTGACACGCGCATGTGGCGACAATGAATATGAATTCGCGCTCAGCGCGGGGGTGCCCGTGCCGACTCCGGCACTCGCGCCACATTTAAGTGACGATTCGCACGAGCGAATCGCGATCGACTGCATGGCAGAGATAGATAACCGAGCACGCCTGCATCACGTCGCGCGCAGTCGAATGGCAATCAACGTCTTTACCGATCTTGTTCTCGATACCGCACACAAAACTAATCCACTTGAACGATTTGGCTATCGCGATGACAGCCGACTCACCACGGTCATCGACTTGAGGCAGCGTGATGACCAACTACTAAGAAAGATGAGCAAGGGGCATCGAGCAGATATCGTGTACTCGTCTAAACAGACCTACGTAGCGGATTTTTTTGATGGGCAGACCATCTCACAAGAGGCGTGGCTCGCGTTTATGGCGCTGTATGAGAAAGCTGCCGGTCGTGGCGTCCTCTCGAGCGCCCGATGGAATGAGGTCCTCGAAAGAATTCAACAGGGGCTCGGATTACTCGCCTTTGTTCGCGATGCCGCGGCAGAGCGATACTTTTCGGGGGCGCTCATCACCATCTATAAAAAGGGCGCGAACTATGCCATGGCGGCAACTGATCCACAGGAGCGCTCTCGTCGAGGTATTGGCCAATTTTTACAATGGCGCATTATGAGTGAACTTAGGGATCGCGGCATCGAGTTTTACGATATGGGAGGTCAAAATGGCGATTCCGAGAAGGAGGTCAATATTGCCCGTTTCAAACGTCACTTCGGGGGTGTGCCTACGCAGGTATGGGCTGGAGTCAAAGAATATTGAAAGACGAGCGAACCCTCCAAAGTCTTGAGTTTTGTCTAAATATGCAGTACAGTGCAGCAATTATGGCGAGCACGAAACAACGACAGTCACGGCCAAAAAAGCAGGAGAAAAAGCCAGCGAAAAAAGAGAAGTGGAACGCGCCCACCAGCTTTTTAAAGGGGAAGACGGTGCTTGTTACCGGCGGGACGGGAACCTTTGGTCGGGCGTTTATCAAGCAGCTGCTCACCTTTTCTGAGGTGAGCAAGGTCATCGTCTTTAGTCGTGATGAGCTCAAACAGAGCGAGCTTGCAGCTCACTATCGTACGGAGCCGCGGTTACGGTTTTTCATCGGCGACGTGCGCGATGCCGAACGACTCAAGTTGGCCTTTGACGGCGTGGACATTGTGGTACATGCGGCGGCACTCAAGCGTGTGGAATCGGTCGAGTACAACCCCTTTGAGGCGATACAGACTAATATTATTGGAAGCAAGAATGTGATTGACGCCGCGCTCTATAAAAAGGTGTCGAAGGTGCTGCTTATCTCTTCAGACAAGGCGGTGGAACCCATCAATCTCTATGGTGCCACAAAAATGGTCGCGGAGAAGTTATTCATTGCGGCCAACGTATATGCTGGCAAGACGGGGACGGCCTGCAGTGTGGTTCGTTACGGCAACGTGGTTGGCAGCCGCGGCTCGTTTGTCGAACTGATCGAGCGACAAAAAGAGACGGGGGTGATTACGGTGACGCATCACCACATGACGCGGTTCTGGATACGCGTGGATCATGTGATGGAGTTTGTTTTTGAAGCACTCTCGCTTATGCAGGGCGGGGAGACCTTCGTGCCCAAAATTAAGAACATGCCGGTGATTGACGTGGTGAAATTGCTGGCACCATCGTGCAAGATCCAGGTCATCGGTATGCGCCCAGGGGAGAAGCTACACGAGATTTTGCTGACCAAGTATGAGACGAAGCAGACCTATGAGTTGCCGCGGATGTTCTCCATCATACCCGTGGGGAGGAAGACCACGTGGCTCAAGGACCACTCGCTCGTGGCCGAAGATTTCACCTATAGCAGTGACAATGTTCAATTCCTGCTCTCTTCTGATGAAGCGGCCGAATTTTTTAAAATATAATGAGGCGCACCTATCGCGTGGCGATCATAGGATGCGGCAAGGTGGGGGTGCTCTACGAAGGGGAGCCACGGCGCCCTAAGCCCGCGAGTCACGCTGGAGCCGTGCGCGCGCACGCGGCAACGGACCTTGTCGCCTTTGTGGATACGTCTCCGTCTGCGCTTCGGAAAGCGCAGAAGCTTTTCCCAGGAGTGACCGCCTACCAGTCTGTTGCCGAGTGTTTGATACAAGAGCGGCCTGACATTGTCATCATCGCCACCCCACCGCACGCACGTCTTGAGATAGTACGACTCTGCATAGACAGCGGCGTCAAGGCGCTCATTTGCGAGAAACCCTTGGCCCCATCGACAAGAGAGGCGCGCGCGATCGCACGGGCCGTCTCAAAAAGCCACCTACCTTTTGTGCTCAATTACCCGCGGCGCTTTTCTCCGCTTTTTGCTCGGGTTCGTAAGGAGATCGACACGGGAGCTCTAGGTCGTATACAGAAGGTGGTTTGTTACTACGGGAACGGACTCTATAATAACGGCGGACACATGATGGACACTCTCGGGTATTTGCTCGACGACACTTTCTCGGTCTTGTGGGCAGAGCATAATAGACAGGCGATGCATCCAAAAGGGGACCCCTGCATCGACGCCGCCCTCGAGACCAAAAAAGGTGTGAAAATAGTTCTGCAAAGCCTCGATCAAAACGAATATGGGATATTCGATATTGCCATCTTTGGCACCAAGGGCGAGCGGCTGTTCACCGACTACGGTGCGACGCTCGTAGAGACGCGCGCGCGCGCGTCGCGCTTCAAGGAAGTGCGCCAGCTCGATCGCGCCCACGCGCGTATAAGCCATGCGGGTGAAGGCCAGGCTCTCGAGGAAGCGTTGCGGGTTTTGGCGAAAGGCGAACCTGCGCGCGGCGCAGAGCAAGGGTTGGCGGTGATGCAAATTTTAGACGACATACGCCATGCGGCAAAAATTAAATAACAAAACGAAGAGGAAGATAACGTTCCCGCGGGTCTATAACATCGATCGGCGGGAGCAAGAGGCGGTGGCCAAGGTACTCGCGACCGGACCACTCTCTGGTTTTGTGGGGGACGCCAGTCCCGATTTTCTCGGCGGTCCGGTAGTGAAGAAGTTTGAGAAGGCCTTTGCCCAGAAGTGCAAGGTCAAACATGCTGTCTCGTACAACTCGGCGACGACCGCACTGCACGGTGCGATTGTTGCCCTTGGCATCGGGCCGGGCGATGAGGTGATCGTCCCGCCGTATACGATGTCTGCGTCGGCAACGGCCGTGCTGATGAATGGAGCCGTACCGATTTTCGCCGATATTGAAGCAGACACCTTTTGTCTTGATCCGAAAGCCGTTGCCCAAAAGATCACCAAGCGCACCAAGGCGATACTGATGGTCAACCTCTTCGGTCAGACTGGTGATATGGGCGGGATTCTGGCGTTGGCACGCTCGCGCAAGCTCGCGGTCATCGAAGATAATGCGCAGTCGCCATTGGCCACTTGGCGAGGGCGCTACACCGGTACGGTCGGCGACATTGGAGTGTTTAGCTTCAACGTCCACAAGACCATGCAGGCGGGCGAGGGAGGCGTGCTGGTGACAAACAATGCGCGGTACGCCCTCCGCGCGCAGTTGTGTCGCAATCACGGCGAATCGGTGATCGGCGATCTACCCCACTACACCGCGGGACGCCTCTTCGGTACCAATTACCGGATGACCGAAGTCACCGCAGCGATCGCACTCGTACAGCTCGGCAAGATAGATTTTCTGAACAAAAAGCGCGTTGCACTCGCTGATCGCCTCACCCGGAAGTTGTCGAACATTTCTGGCCTTACGGTCCCCCATATTCCAAAAGAAAATACCCACGTGTATTACTCGTACGTGCTTAAGGTGGACGAAAAAAAGCTCGGCATGTCTCGAGCTGCGTTCGTTACCGCATTGCAGGTGCGGGGATTCCCGGTTGGTGCGGGCTATGTGAAGCCGCTGTATCTGCTGCCCCTGTTTCAAAAAAGACAGGCGTTCAATAAGACTCATTTTCCCTTTGATTACCAGGGGATGACGCAGGATTACCGAAAGGGGATCTGCCCGGTTACCGAACGCATGCACTATGCAGAGCTTATCGGCACCGACGTCTGTCAATATCCCTACACCAATGCACACATAGACGCGTTCGTTGATGCAGTCCACGAGGTACTACACGCGTCAAAAAAAACCACATGAACGTACTGGTCGCGGCACAGGACCCAGGAGGTGCAAACGCGGTGGCCCCGGTCGCCGAAGCGCTTGTACGGCGCGGGCACACTGTGGTTGCCACCGTTGAAGGTGCGGCGCGCGACGTGTTTCTCCGGCGCAATCTGCCTCTCGGCAACTGTAACGATCCCTCTGTGGTACTCCTCGCGACGAGCGGTGGAGAGAGCGTGGAGAAACGTGTCACCGAACAGCTACGAGGTACGGTGCCTACGATTGCCGTGTTGGACTTCTGGTCAAATTATTGGCAACGCTTTTCCAGTCCTGGCACCAAAGACTTCGCCTACCTCCCCGACGTAGTGTGTGTGATGGATACGGTGGCCAGAGACGAAATGATTGCCGATGGATTCGCACCGGAACACCTCAGGGTGACCGGTAACCCGCACTTTGACCATTTTGCCGATGGTATTACCCATGAGAAGGAGGACGCTCACCGCGTTCTCTTTATTTCTCAGCCGATACGCGAAGATGCTTTAGTGCCAGGATTTCCCCCAGCGGCGAGTGACGAATATGAGGCACTCGAGACGACCATTGCCGCGCTACCATCGACACACCGGCTCTGCATACGGCTCCATCCGCGCGAGCCGGCAGATAAATACGAGCGCTACCTCGGCGATCGCGTCCAGATCGCCCTCGAACCAACGCTTGAAGAAGCATTGTCGGTAAGCGGATTAGTGGTAGGCGTGGCCTCGCAAGTCCTTCTCCAGGCCGCCGCGGCTGACAAGAAGGTGCTGTGTTATGAGCCAGTGTTGGAGGGACCAGACGAGTTGGTGAGTAACCGCATTGGAGTCACTACCAGGATCGAGTCACCAGAAGAGCTTCGCGCTGCTCTGCATCAGTATGCTGAGGGGAAGTGGCCTTACCAAACGAAGCCAGTGCATGAGGTCTGGCCTGCTGGAGCCACCGAACGCGTGATTGTGGTTCTCGACGAGCTGGTTGCTACTGATGCGAGCCGGTAATCTATGGATGAACGCCTCCCTATGAACCCAGAAGAGAGAACGCACCACGCACCGTTTGACTCCAAAGCGGACTCACTGCTCTCAGACGATGAGCTCAGAATCTTGAAAAAGAGATACGAAGCATTTGATGCAGACGCTGTCGCACGTACGGCCGTAACACAGATCTCCGGAGACGAAGTGGTACACACCGCGTATCTTCCCGACAGCAAAAATGCGTTGGATCATGTTGTGTACGGTGTGGTGTGCGACGTGATGGTGTTGAGACAGAGTGCATCTTGCGCGTCAACAGTGCTGGCCAGATCGCCGACTATTTCGCGACAGAGGCGGCTCTATGCACTCATGCGTGAGTGCCGGTATCGCCGGACCAGAGGTGATCGGGGTGTCTTTGCGTACACCGGACTTTCCTTATGATGTCATGTTGATGACGCGGGTGGGTGCTCACAATCTTGAGCAACACGAGCGCACACATCCCACGACGCATAGCGATACGACTCGACGGGCCGTGGCCTTCTTGGGAAAGATCCATAAGATAGCACTTTCCGGATTTGGTCCAGTTACGCGGACCGTGGATGGGTTACGGGGAACATACGATAGCTGGCAGGCGGCGATACTGGAGGGCGTGGATGACACACTGCACTATTTGCTCCAGCAAAATATTATCGATGAACCCACTGCGGCAGAATGTCGCCAGGCTTTCGCCACACATGCGCACATACTCTCGTGCACCGATGGAAAACTGCTGCACGGGGACTATCATGCCGCGAACATAGTGGTCGATGACAATGGTGAGATGGCTGGAGCCGTTGACCTCACCCAGGCCAAAGTCGGCGACCCGGCCTTCGATGTGGCTTTTTATGCTACGTACATCGATACGGGGGCATTGAGCACTTTTCTTGACGGGTATGAGCATGTCGCGGGCTCGATACCTGATCGCCGTCAGCGTCTCGCCCTATACCGGATGCGCATTCTGCTGAGTAAGGCCAAGTTACGCAAGCGCTTGGGCTACGAAGAGCGTATTGCAGACGCCGTTAAGAGCATCCGAGACGCGCTTGCCGAATTGCGGTAGTCTGTACGTCATGAAAGATCAGCCGGCAGAACTCGCCCTCGCTCGCCGTCTTGTCCGGGAGGCCGGGCAGTTGGTGCGGCGCGCACGGGAGACGCACGCCATTGTGAAGGAGGCGAAAGACACCACCTACCGCGATTTGAGCACCAGCGCAGATCTCGCGAGCGAGGAGTTGATCATCAGCGGTATCGAACGTGCCTATCCAGGCGCCACAATCTTGAGCGAGGAATCTCGAGTAGAGAAGCCGACCTCGACAGAGCAAGTATGGATTATTGACCCTCTCGACGGCACGGCAAACTATGTGAAGGGGCTTGATGCCTATGGCGTCTCAATTGCCATTTTTCGCGACGAACACGTGTGGGCTGCGGTCGTCTATCTCCCAGAAACAGACGAAGAGTATTATGCACTGCGCGGTGGCGGCGTCTTTCGTAATGAGGTGCAACTCAAAGACGTCTCTGCAGGCGACACTCTCGGGCAGGTACTCGTCGGTGTCGGGTTCCCGCACACGCGGGCTGAGAAGGTCATTGCGCCTGCTTTTGCCCTCTACGGACGCGTCCTTGCGGCAAGCGCGGATCTACGGAGAAGCGGAGCAGCCAGTTATGAAACGTGCCTGCTCGCAAAAGGCGCTATCGGTGCCTACCTGACGCCGGATATCAAACAATGGGATATTGCCGCGATGTGTCTCTTCGTGGAGGAGGAGGGCGGCGTAGCGAGTGACTTTACTGGTGCCGCTGTTGATTTATTCCGTCAGGTTAGTGGGCAGTACAGCACGGCACTGGTGGCCGCACGGAGCGCAAGCGTGCACGCTGAACTGGTGTCACAATTGAAAATAACGAGCTCTGTATCCATATGATCCCGTATTCAACACAAAGTATAGACAACTCTGACATTGAGGCTGTACATCGAGTCTTGCGTTCAGGTTGGCTCACCCAGGGCCCTGCCCTCGAGCGATTTGAGACGGCTCTCGCCAAAAAGGCTGGTGCGAAATACGGCGTGGCGTTCAATTCGGGCACGGCGGCCCTTCACGCGGCATACTTCGCCGCGGGCGTTGGGAAGGGAGACGAGGTGATCGTGCCCGCCCTTACCTTCGCCGCCACCGCAAACGCCGCACTCTATCTAGGCGCACGCCCGGTTTTTGCTGACTCCGACTCGCAGACAGGCAACATGAGTGTCGAGGACGCTCGTCGGCGCGTTACCAAGAGAACGAAGGCCATCGTCCCGGTGGACTATGCGGGCCGACCCGCTGATATGCGGGCGTTTAAAGCGCTTGCCAAGAAGCACAAACTCGTCCTCATCGAAGATGCGGCCCAGGCGCTCGGTGCCACCTACCGAGTCAAGCCGGTTGGTGCGCTCGCCGACATGACGATGTTTAGCTTCCACCCTGTGAAGTCAATTACAACTGGCGAAGGCGGCGCTATTGTGACGAATAGCAAGGCGTACGCAGATGCGCTCCGGCTCTTTCGTAGTCATGGTATTAGCAAGGACGGTGCAAAATTTATCCATAAGGATAAGGGTGCCTGGTATCAAGAAATGCAAGCGCTCGGATACAATTACCGCATGCCTGAGTTGTCTGCGGCACTCGGCGAGAGCCAGCTGAAGCGCCTCACGAACTTCATTAGCAGGCGTCGTGCGGCAGCCAAGCGTTATGACACACTGCTCAAAAAAATACCGGGCCTCGTGTTGCCTCCCGCGGAACGTGCGTATGAGCAGTCAGCGTGGCACCTCTACCCACTGCGCCTCGCCGCGCACCTGGCTCCGAAGCGCGATGAAATCTTCGCGAAGCTCCGCGCGGCGGGAATCGGCGTGCAGGTCCACCATGTCCCCGTCCATACACACCCGTATTATCGGAGCCACGGTTACAAAAAAGTCCACTGTCCAAGTGCCGAAGCCTACGTTGCGGCAGAAATCTCAATCCCACTTTTCCCGGCCATCACCCTCACGCAACAGAAGTTCGTGATCAAAACTCTTAGGCAGATTCTGTCAGCGTATCTCGTGTAGTACGCTCCTCAACGAGGATACGGGCAAAGATCCTCTCTCCGCCAGTATATAGATCTCGGAAGACGAGAAGATGTTCACATTTGACGCACTATACTAAATATAGTACTATTTTACACGGATTGGTCTCAACAAACACAAGGAGGTGCTGTCATGGGAGCGTTCTTCCTCAGTATACCGTGGTTCGTTCCCATTCTCAGTAAGGTGCTGTTCGGCAATGTCGTCGCATCGTATCTCCACAAGAGAATGAGCCTCGGATCGCGGCTACCGCAGAAGCTGGTTTTGCAATTCACGTGCACGAGCGTGCTCGCCATTGGTGCGGCGTGGGTTCTCGACCAGTTGGTCTTTAATTCGACGACCGCGCCTGTGGTGGCGCTTGGCGTTGCAAACGCCTGGGCATGTCACGCGCAATGGAAGGCGCATGCAGTGAGCCTTAGCCGCACGTCGTTCTTCATGTTCGGCAATGGCGCACTCGCCATGCTCCTGACGACGGTATTCCTTGGGGAGGTGCAGATCGTCACGACTACGCTTCTCATGGGGATCATCCTATATTTCGGTGCGGCGCTGTTGCTGACACGCGAGGATCTGCGTGCAACCGGCACTGTGCCGGAGGAGCTTGATCCGATCCAGGCGCGGCAATTCTACCGTGCCGTAGCGACCTACACGCTCGTCTGGGGTGTGGCCAACTTTGTCGTGAAGTACCTCTCAGTCGAGGAGGTTCCCGTTGGGACCTACTTGAGTGCCTGGTACTCGGGTTCGCTCTTGGGTGCCTGGATTCTCAAGTGGAGGGTCGAGGGCTTGCGATTCGACTGGGAGCTGGCTCGCAGCGATATGCCGCGGATCGAGGTGCTCAGTATCGCGATCATCGCGAATCTCGCGAGCATATACTGGGCGCACTGGCTCGCCCCACAGCTCGTGATCTTCCCGCTGTTACTCGTGGCGGATCTGGTCGCCCCCGCGGTTGTGGGCTTCGTCTTCTTCAAGGAGCATCGTAACTTCTCTCGTGCGCAGCTTTGCTTCTTGGGCATCGCCATTATCGGTGGCATCCTGGTGGCATTCACCCAGACGTGAGTCTGGGGCGGAGAGGGTATGACAGACAGGACGGCTGGAAACCGTCCTGTTTTTTTCATAAAAAACGAGTATAGTACGGTCATTATGAGCGGCAAGGGCCAGCGACTCTATACCAAGGCAAAGCGGTTGATCCCGGGCGGTACGCAACTGCTCTCTAAGCGTCCCGAGATGTTCCTCCCGAATCAGTGGCCAGCGTATTACACCAAGGCAAAAGGTTGCGAAGTGTGGGATCTTGATGGCAAGAAGTACATCGATATGGGCATCATGGGCGTGGGGAGCTGTATCTTGGGATATGCCGACCCAGAGGTGAATCGGGCGGTGAAGAAGGCCGTTGATAGCGGATCCATGTCAACACTGAACGCCCCTGAGGAGGTGGAGCTCGCTGAGCTACTCTGCACCACACATCCGTGGGCCTCGATGGTGCGGTATGCACGAACCGGCGGCGAGGCAATGGCGATTGCCGAACGCATTGCGCGCGCTTCGACCGGGAGAGACACCATCGCGTTCTGCGGGTATCACGGGTGGCACGATTGGTATCTCGCCACCAACCTCGCACGAAAGGACGGCCTCAAGGAGCATCTGCTCGCCGGCCTAGAGCCAGCGGGGGTGCCACGCGGCCTGCGAGGCACAGTACGCCCCTTTCATTACAACAAGATCGAAGAGCTTGAAGCTATTGTGAAGAAGGAGGGGAAGAATCTAGCGGCCATTATCATGGAGCCTATACATGGGGTCGAGCCAGAGGACCACTTCTTACAGAAGGTTCGCAAGATCGCCGACACAACGGGTGCGGTACTCATTTTTGACGAGATAACGGTAGGGTGGAAGTTGACGCATGGCGGCGCCCACTTGCTCTACGGCGTCAATCCGGATATTGCCGTCTTTAGCAAAGCGATCAGTAACGGGTATCCGATGGCGGCCATCATCGGCCGTCGCAAGGTCATGCAAGCGGCGCAACGCACGTTTATTTCGAGCACGTATTGGACAGAACGTGTCGGCCCTGTAGCGGCGCTCGCCACGATTAAGAAAATGAAGCGCGTTGGCGCACCAAAGCGCATCGAACGGGCCGGGAGGCTGGTGCGTGAGGGGTGGACATCGCTCGCAAAGAAATACAACCTCGCGATCGTTATCGGCGGCGTTATGCCAATCAGTAGCTTCACCTTTCAACACGGCAAGGTCAGCCAAGCACTTAAGACGCTCTTCGTCCAAGAGATGCTGGATCGAGGGTATCTAGCGACGAACATGTTCTTCGCCTCGTGTGCGCACACGGACACGCACATTAAGAACTATGTACGATCGGTCGACCAATCGTTCGCGGTGTTAGCCCATGCCCTGGAGACCAGGACAGTCTATA
The DNA here is from genome assembly GCA_002773355.1 of Candidatus Kaiserbacteria bacterium CG10_big_fil_rev_8_21_14_0_10_56_12. Taxonomy (GTDB): domain Bacteria; phylum Patescibacteriota; class Minisyncoccia; order Phycocordibacterales; family Phycocordibacteraceae; genus C7867-001. Next base: position 12,133 of record PFBL01000004.1, on the reverse strand, counting down.
AAAAGTTACGCGGCCCCGTTGCGCACACGGGCTTCGAGCGCCTAAATTGACATGGATTTACTTGCGAACCCAATTCCTGAGGCAGTGTTCTTCGAGGAAGATAAATTATATGTCTGCTTAGCCTCCTTCCCTATTGCGAGAGGACACACAATTGTTGTGTGGAAGGAAGCCATAGTTGATTTGAATTTGCTTGGCCGACATGACTACGAGCACCTGATGGATACTGTCAACGTCATACGGGAAGCACTTCTCAAAGCCTTGCAGGTTGAGAAAGTATATCTGTTGTATATGGATGAAGCTCGTCACGTACACTGGTACCTCGTTCCACGATATAACGAAGAAGGGATTAATGCGCTCTCACATGAGCCTACCCGAATCTCTGACTTTTCTTTAGCAAAAGAGATTAAGGACGAATTGAAAAATCTTGTTTAGGACGCATATAGGGAGGCTGTGCGGATGAGCCCATACAACCTTGAAAGGACTCTCGTTCACTGGAGAGTTAGTCGATAGTGGGCTCGTTTTTCCGCTCATTACTACACATCCAGACCGCGTATTGTCAATCAGTAGCCCAAACTTATGCTACGATGTAGTTCATGAGAACAATCGGGATTATTCAGGCGCGGACAGGGTCAACGCGGTTGCCGGGGAAGGTGTTAAAACCGATTTTGGGGCAGCCCATGTTAGCACTGATGCTCGAACGCGTGAAGCGGGCGCAAACCCTCGATCGGATCGTCGTTGCAACGAGCACCAACGAAGGAGACGACGCTGTCGTCGCGCTCGCTACACAATGCGGGGTGGGATCCTTTCGTGGGAGCGAGGCAGACGTGCTTGATCGGTGTTACAGGGCGGCAAAGGATGCGGGAGCCACCGCCGACACGGTGACCGTGTTTCTCACCGGAGACTGTCCGCTACACGACCACGCGGTTATTGACGAGGCGGTGCGTCACTTTATTGATGCCCATGATCGGTATGCGCTCTCGGGAACGCCAAGCAATTACCCCGAAGGACTTGATACGGACATCTTCACGTTCGCGGCCCTTGAGGAGGCGTGGCAGAAGGCGACGCTCCACTCGGAGCATGAACACATGTCGCAATATTTAAAGAATCATCCGGAGCGGTTCCACCTCCTGCCGTGGACCGTGGGTACGCGAGATGACGCGCACATGCACTGGTCAGTCGACACGCAAGCGGATTTTGACTTCGTTACTAAAGTGTTCGAAGCGCTGTATGACACGAACCCAGGCTTCAGCAAGGATGCTATTCTCAGCCTGGTCGCTCGACAGCCCGAGTTGCTCGAGATCAATAAAGGTGGCACGGGCTATGAGGGGCTCGCCAAATCTTTGAAGCGAGACGAAGAACTAAAAAGACAATCCCATGAATCACTCGACCAATAGACTTGTGCTCGGCACTGTGCAGCTCGGCATGGCATACGGCCTTTCTAACAAGCGCGGCCAACCGACACAGGAAGAGGCTTTTTCTCTCCTCGACGATGCGCGTGCGGCTGGCATCGATACGTTTGATACGGCCTGGGCATACGGTACAGCAGAGGATGTTCTCGGCGCGTGGATCAAAGAACGTTCTCTCGAAAAGAAGGTGCGCCTCATCTCCAAGATGAGACCCCATGCCCTCAATGACTACCCTGATGGCACCCAGGCCGCTGAGGTTGTCCACGCCGAACTGGAGAAGTCTCTGCAACGACTTGGGGTCGACTCTCTTGAGGGGTATCTTTTCCACTCGCCGCACTATATCTATCTGAGTCATATGATCGAGTCGTTGCGAGATGCGAAAAAGGAGGGGCTCATACAGCACATCGGCGTCTCGATCTATGACGAACCCGAGGCGCTACAAGCGGCAGAACTCGGCGTTGATTATGTGCAAGTACCGTACAACGTCTTCGACCAGCGGCTCGACAAGACGGACTTTTTTGATCTTGCAAAAGCTAACGGGGTCACCGTGTTTGCTCGGAGTCCCTTTTTGCAAGGCCTGTTGTTAATGCAACCAAACGAGCTGCCTGATCATCTGTCCATCCTGAAACCTGAGCTGACCCAATTTATCGACATTTGCCATCGTCATGAGCTGACGCAGGCTGCCGCGGCGCTATGCTTTTCGGGGGCCGCCTGTCGGGCAGACCATATTGTCTTTGGTGTCGACACGAGAGAGCAACTGGAAGAAAATGTACGTAACATAGCGATCGATGCGGCACCCAAAGAAGCCTGGGTGACCGAAATGAAAGAAGCGTTTGGCAACCTTAACCGTGGTGCCATTAACCCAAGCCTATGGAGCAAGATACGACACTAGCGCCTGACGCAATCGTTGTCTTGTCGGGCGGGACAGTGGCAGAGAAGGATCCGCAGACGGGTGCAGTAACCTATCGCTCGACCACCTATGAAGAGGGGGACGCTTTTGGGACGCTAGGCGGGTACGCCAGAGTGCAGGCGGCGGCTGTGCTCGCCATAGAATACCCCGATGCGTTCTTGGTTACGAGTGGCAAGGACGGTCCAGACGGGGTCAGCGCGGCGCGCACGCAAGCGTCTGAACTGACCGCGCTTGGTGTTGCCGCGGAGAGAATTATCATGGAAGAAACATCAGTCAATACGGCAACGCAAGTAAGTGCGGCCCTGGGGCTGGCGGCCGATCGCAGCTGGCGGCACATGCTCCTGGTGTCGAATCGGTATCAGATACCTCGTATACGCGCGTTTGTGGAGCACACTGATGGACCGCCACAGTGCACGGTCGGTTATCAAGACGCAGAATCGATCCTTATGGCCCAGGACCCGAGCTTTGAACAAACATTCGAACGCTTAAAAAAAACAGAAGCATATCAAAAGCGTCTTGCCGCTGAGGCGCGTGGTGTCGCGGCGATTGCGGCGGGGAGCTATCGCGCCGCAGAACAAAAGGACAAAAACGAGCGCACCGTGTAGCATAGAGAGATGGAGCAGGTGTTACAGATTGGGCAACATACGGTGGGGCGGGGACATCCGACCTACATCATTTTTGAGGTGGCAAGTACACACGAAAATAATTGGGAGACCGCGCGAGCATATGTCGAGCAGGCTGCCCGCGTCGGTGCCGATGCCGTCAAATTCCAACTTTTTGAGGCCGACAAACTTCTCCTGCCGCTCACGCCCGGCCTTAAGGGCACTCACGACTACTTCAAGACCGCAGAAACGCCGCGCGACTGGTTTCACAAGCTGAAGACTCTGTGTGACGAGAAGGGGATTGATCTCCTCTGCACGCCTTTTGATAGTGACGCCGCGACCTTCCTCGATGAAGTGGGCGTGCCCGCAGTCAAGATCGCTTCAGGCGAACTCACGAATCTGCAGTTACTTGAATCTGTGGCGGGCCTCGGCAAACCGATCATTATGTCCACGGGGATGGCAACCATGGATGAGATCGATCGCGCCATGCACATTCTCCGCACGCACGGCGCTGAGGAGATTGCGCTTTTGCAGTGTGTGTCGGTGTATCCTACGTCATTCGAGGATGCTAACGTGTCTGCGATGAACACGCTCGGTGAACGTTTTCATACGGTGATTGGGTATTCGGACAATGGTTCAGCGGGAGATCTGGTACCTCGTATGGCAGTGGCGCTCTGCGCCTCCATCGTCGAGAAGCACGTCACGTCGCAGAAGGCGCGCGGTAGTCTCGATGATGTCTTTTCGATGTCGGTCGACGCTTTTGGCGATATGGTGCAGAGTATCCGCGCTATCGAGGCGCGCGACGACAAGGACGCGGTGCTTAAAGAACTGCAGGAAGCGTTCGGCGACGATTTTGCTAAGGCACTGGGTGATGGCGTCAAACGTCCTGCTCCACACGGGACGCGCAAGACCCATCCAGGAGTGGAAGGCACCTTTGTGCAGAGAGAGGCGGACGAGCGACAATGGGCGCGCCGCGGCGTCTATCTGAATCGCCGCGTCTCGAAGGGGGCTTCCATTGAGAAAAGCATGATCACGCTCCTACGGCCCGATATCGGCATCTCTGGTGTGGAGTATGAGCATGTGGTGGGGCAGATAGCGGGAGAGGATCTGAAGGAGTATTCGCCACTTCAGTATCGCGGAGGCCAGGTGTTCAACACCACGGTAGATGCCTGCGTATGAAATTAACAATCGCAGGTGCCAGCGTGTACGGTCTTAACAATACGAGCGACGACTCGATGCTCCAGTCCTTTCTCGGCGGCATGAGAAGTGCCGTGCCCGACCTCGAGGTAACTCTCGTCTGCCGTCACCCGGGTACAGAGGTGGAAAAGATGTTCGGAGTACAGAGCATTCAAAATCTCGATTTTCCCACCAAAGCAGAGTCGGCGAATAAACGTTTTCATGGATTTAACATAGGAGACACGACAGACCATCTCCGCACACTCTATAGAGAAATTGAGGGTTCCACCGCACTTATGATAGGGGGCGATCCGTTCGATGACAGCAACAGCGATATGATCCAACAGCCATTTCGAGGAATTATGCCCTATGTGGTGAATCTCATCACCCTCGCAAAATACCTGCAAAAGAAAATTATCCTACACGGCGTCCATCTAGGTCGACCACCTACCTCGGCGTATGGTACGGCGCTCACACAGTTTTGCCTCGATAATGCCGACTTGGTCACGACGCGCGAAGACGCGACCAAACAAGAGCTGTGTGATACCTATGGGGCTCCGCCTGACCGCATCGTCACGTCTGCAGACAGTGGTTTCGCACTCTTATCGTATACAAAACCCGCTCCGTCCCCGCAACTACAAAAGCTATTCGCAGACCATGGCCTCGAGGCAAAAAAATATATTGTCGTCACCATTCGTTCGTACTATTGGCTCTGGGATGCAGACACAACGATTGCCTATGCTAAGAAATTTGCCGACTACCTCGACCGGCTCGCCCTTGCTTGTCACTGTCCGATAGTGCTAGTGCCGCACTGCGCCTATGAGCTCGATGCACATTGGGAGAGTGACATTAATTTTCAACACGAGATATACCAGCAGAGCAAGAAGAAGGAGGCGCTGGTCCCCGTGTCCTTTTATCTCACCAGTGAGGATTTGCTGTATTGTATCGAGCACGCACGGTACGTCATTTCTAATAGAAGGCACAGCGGTATATACGCGGCGCTTCTCGCCACCCCGTTCTATCTGTTTGGCGAGCGCAAGCATGTGGGGGCGGTATACGATAGTCTCGGGCTCTCGTCAGAGCAGTTCGTCGAGGTGTCGTCGCTCGACACGTTGTTCAGTGAGCGCACTTTACGAACCGTTCTCGACACTCTTATGGCCTGGGATGTCGAGGGTACGCGATCGGCCGCGCTTGCTCAGGCCAAGAAATGCCGGTATGCTACAGAAGCTGTTAGCGCGCTTCTCGAATCATGAAACAAAAAAAAATTACGATCGTCGGGACCAGCGTCTATGGTATCGAGAATGCTGGCGATGAAGTATTGCTCTCGGTGCTGGTGCGTGAGTTGCGAGCCCTCGAACCAACGTGCCATATCACCTGGGTTGCCCGCCATAAAAATGAAAAGCTAGCGAAGGAGTATCAGTGTGACCAGGTCGTTGTCGGGCTGGAGCACGACACCAAGGCCGCATCAGAGGGTCGATGGTTCAACGGTCTCAATAAAGGCGATTCAGTTGAGCACCTGCATGCGCTCGATGCCATTATTCGCGACTCAGATCTCCTCATTATTGGAGGCGATCCATTCCAGGAGATTACGCTCTCGTTCCAGCGCGGCTTGGCGTCCTACGCGGCTGTGTTGATTACGCACGCGAAGTTTGTCGGTACCCCGGTTATGCTCTACTCAATCCACATGGGGTCGAAATTGGTCACGCCCTATGCAAAAGAGATTACCCGCTACTGCATCGAAAACGCCAATCTGACGACCCTACGCGAAGCGTTCTCTTTGACGCGTCTGCATGAGCTTGCGATACGTACTGATAATTGCGTCGTGGTGTCTGACACCGCGTGGGCTATCAATCCGGTCTCATATGAACATCTCTCGCCTGCAGCCAAGAAGTTCTTTAAGGACGCGGCAGGGAAGAGAGTGGTAGGGTTTAACATACGTCATCACTACTGGCAGTGGAGCGAGCAAGAGTGGCATGAGATCGCTGGCGAAATCGCGGCCTTTTGCGATCACATCGTCGAGAAGCACGACGCGATCATTCTCTCGATACCGAATTGTACCTATGACACCGACCACAAGATGGAAGATGATCGGCCAGTGGCGCGGGATGTGCAGAAGAGAATGAAGCACAAGACGGCCTTTCACTGTCTTGAAGATAGAATGGAACTGAACCCGACCTTGGCCATTTTTCCAAAACTTTGGGCACACGTGTCCAATCGTCGCCACTCGGCTGTCTTTGCGGCAGTACATCACGTCCCCGTACTTCCGTTGGGCGGGAGTTGGCATGTACGACCCGCGTTTGACGAGATTGGTCTCGGTCGCTACGACATCGAGCCAGAATTTTGGAGCGCAGAATCGCTGAGTGAAAACTTTGACGAGGTCGTCGCGCGGAGAGAGGAGATCATCGAGACGATAGCGCAGCAACTACCGCGCTTGCGGGAGAACGCGATACGCCAAGCACAACTCGCGCTGAAGGTGTGCGGTGCCTAAGTCGAGAATGGTAGCAGAGACCAACGGTGCGCGGTGCCCGGTGTGCTCAACAAATCGGTTTCGAATCGTCTATCGCCGCCTGCGTGGTGTAGACGGCAAGCAGTACGACTATGTGAGGTGTGTCACCTGTGGGTTCGGGACCGTGCAGCCGTTACCCTCTGCTGAGGAGCTTGCGGCCTTCTATTCTGCTGCACGGCAAAGCAGAACAAAGGTCAATATCTATGAGCATACCAACACACACACGATTTCATCGAAACAAATAGAAGTGTGGTCGAAGATAATTTGACGTTACTTGCGCTTGTTGAGCCGTTTAGAACATCCTCTCACACACACCTGCTTGATATCGGCTCTGGGCACGGTTTTATGTGCTATGCGGCCACACAGTATGGCTATAACGCTGTGGGCGTAGATCTTGATAAGGACGCTCAAGAGCTGGGGAAGCGCCATTTGGATGTTCAGCTCATGCACGGCACACGTCGAAGACGTGTCGAGGGCCGATTTCGATGTCATCACAGAGATAATGACGCTTGAGCACGTGCGTCATCCGAGCGAACACGTGAGTCAGGTGAGAGCGCATCTACGCGATGACGGCCTGTATGTCGGCAGTGTGCCGAATCGTGGCGGTCTATACGCAAGACTCCGCGGGAGGCAGTGGTACCACCTCATCCCGCCAGAACACCTCAACTACTTTGACGAGCAAACCCTGCGACGATTTCTCGATACCCAGTGATTTGAGGTGCTCTTCCTCGGGACGATATCACTCTATGCGGCACCGACGATTTGCTTCGGTGTGCGGGCTGCACACAACCAGCGTATAGCGTCGGTCAAGAGCGAGTGGCTGAAGCGCGTGCTTACGGGGTGCTACCGGGCCCTCACTCTCGTAAAGCGATACATGCTTTACAAGCCACTAAATTTTGTTATAATGGCATTCGCGTTACCTGGAAATGGCATTTTTTGGATAGCTCGAAAAAATCGGCGACATGAAATCAAAAAAGAGCAGAGAGAAACAAGAAAGCGGCGCACACGTCATCGTTGCGGCGCTTAAACGGCACGGCATCACGAAAGTGTTTATGTATCCCGGCGGCACGATCGCTCCCATCCTCCATGCGATCGAGACAAAGTCAGACATTAAAATCATCTGCGCTCGTAGTGAACAAGGGGCTGGCTACGCCGCTCTGGCCTACGCTCGATTGACCGGGACACCGGCAGTGATGATGGTGACATCGGGGCCTGGGGTCACGAACGCCGTTACGCCGATTGCCGACGCCTACTTTGATAATGTGCCCCTGGTCTTATTTACTGGCCAGGTGGGGACGAGCGAGCTACGGGGGAAGATACCCGTGCGACAGAGAGGGTTTCAGGAATGCGATACGGTGGACATCTTTACACCTGTCAGTAAATCGGCGCGACTCATCACCGACGTACGAGTGCTACCCGATGCGCTCGAGAAGGCTTTTTTTGATGCACAGCACGGCCGCAAAGGTCCAGTGGTGCTTGACCTTCCCATGGACGTACAGCGGGCAGTCGTGAGCACGAAACACTTTTTACCAATACAGGCTCGCACAGTGGCACCGGCGCGCCCACCTGCAGGAAAAATCAAGCAGCTTGCACAGCTCATTCAGCGCGCCGAAAGGCCTATTCTGTTGGCCGGCGGCGGCGTGATTGCCTCTGGTGCAGAGGACGAACTGCGGAAGCTTGCAGAACGTCACTGCATACCGGTTGTCATGAGTCTCCCGGGAATCGGTGCCTATCCGAGCGAAAAGCCGCTCTCTCTCGGGCTCATTGGATATGTGGGTAGCGAATACGCGAACCGGGCGCTCCACGCCGCAGACCTGGTGATCTGCGTTGGGACCACGCTCCACGTGCGTCAGACGGGCAGCCTACCGACAAAGATGGCGCCATGGGCCACTATCGTGCGTATTGATATCGATCGAGAGGAGCTCGTGCATAGTCGAGTACCGACACATCTGTATATTCACGCCGATGCGCGAGCGGCGCTTCGTCAACTGCTCGCGGTACGCACTCGCGTGACGAAAGGGGCTACCGATGCATGGCGCGCACAGATTGATGAGTGTAGAGCGCAGTACCCACTGACCGTGGGCGGAGGAACCAAACTGAAGCCACAGCAGGTTATCGCCATGGTCGACGAGGCAACACGATCGATGAAACCCGTAATCGTTACCACGGGCGTGGGGCAACACCAAATGTGGGTGCCGAGACATTTCCAGTTCGATGTACCTCAGCGCCAGTTGCTCACCTCCTCTGGTCACGGCACCATGGGGTTTGATCTCCCTGCGGCCATAGGCGCGAAGATTGCGCGCCCGGATGCCACGGTCATTTGCTTTGTCGGTGATGGGAGCCTGCAAATGAATATTCAAGAACTAGCGACGGTGGTAGATCTTAATCTCGATATTAATATCATCGTGCTCGATAATCACTCGCTTAATATCGTCGCGCAGTTCCAGCGCCAGAATTGGAAGTCGCACCCGACGACCGGAGACAAATACAATCCCAATTTTGCAGACATCGCACAAGCATATGGGATTTGGAGTGTTGAGATTAAGTCACAACGGGGAGCCAAGGCCGCGCTCTCTCGCGCGCTCCGGCGCAAAGGGCCGGTGTTGATACACTGCACGGTAGACCAAAAGGAGGACCTCTTGCCCATGCTGCTCGGTGGACATGAGCTCGACGACATGAGCTCGCTCTCCTCTTTTTAATAATGAGTATGCAGACCGCGCAGAAACTCGCATTCGTTACCGGAGCTAGCGGTGGCATTGGTCATGCGATTGCGCTTCGATTGCTGGCGGAGGGTTATGCGGTCGCCTGCGGATATTACGCGCATAAGGCGTCGGTGACAGAACTCGCGAAGGCACACCCGACGGCCCTTGCCGTGCGCGTTGATATTCATAGTCGAGCGTCAATCTGCCGAGCGCTTAAGATGGCGCGCGCGCACTACGGCATACCCGTAACGATTGTGGTAAATAACGCAGGGATCGCAGACGAGCGACCCTTTGCGGCCATTACCGATGCGGAGTGGGACCGTGTGCTCGAAACAAACTTGCGCGGCGCATTCATCGTGACCCAGGAAGTACTCCACGAGATGCAAAAAATGGGTTGGGGCAGAATCATCAACATTGTGTCGATCGGTGGACAGTGGGGAGGCATGCGGCAAGTACACTACGCCGCGGCCAAGGCCGGCTTGATTAGCTTCACGCACTCAATGGCAAAGCTCTACTCGGCGTCTGGCATCACGAGCAACGCCGTTGCTCCTGGACTGGTGGCGACCGACATGATCAAGAAGGAGGTTCGTTCAAAACATGGTAAAGCTAAAATAGCCAGCATCCCGATCGGCCGCCTCACTACGCCCGAGGAGGTTGCGGGAACCGTCGCCTTTCTTGCATCAGATGATGCCGCGTCGATTACCGGACAAACTATTAATATTAACGGCGGACTGCTATTCTCATAATATGAAAACCATTCTTATTCTCGGTGCCGGTAAAGAACAAGTGAATGCCATTGATAGAGCGAAGGAGAAGGGCATCCGCACGGTTGTCTTCGACATGAACCCAGAGGCAGATGGCGCCTCACACGCAGACGAATTCTACCCGGTGAGCACGCGTGACGTGGAGGCCATCACCTCGTTCGTGCAGGAATACAAAAAGAAGATTGATGGCGTAATGACCATCGCGAGCGACATCCCACACTGCGTCTCTGCCGCGGCAGAGATCTTACGCGTACCGCACATCCCTCGTGCGGTCGCTGAGGTGTGTGTCAACAAGCTTGAGATGAAGGAGGTGTTGCAGAAGGGTGGCGTCAATGTACCCGCCTTCGTCGAGGTCTCATCGCTCGAGGATTTGACCGCGTTTATTGATCGCGTCGGCTACCCGGTCGTGTTGAAGCCAATCGATAACTCTGGGGCGCGAGGCATCAGCCGTCTGACGGAGCGCAGTGATCTTAAAGAAGCGTTGGCGTACGCACAGAAGCATGCGTTTTCAGGTCGCTGTATTGCAGAGAAGTACATCGACGGTCTCCAGATAAGCACCGAAGGTCTTATGTATAAGGACACCTTCTATTGCACCGGATTTGCTGATAGAAACTACGTCCGAGTTACCGATGAGTCGACGCATCTTGTAGAGGATGGTGGCGATATCCCAACGGTGCTGCCAGACGATAAGAAGCGGCTGGTCGAGGAACATTTTGAGAAGGCGGTCCGTGCTCTCGGCATAGACTGGGGGCCAGCAAAATGCGACCTCATCCTGGGCACTGATGGGAAGGTCTATATTATCGAGATCGCGGCACGGCTCTCTGGCGGGAACTTCTGCTATGACAAGGTACCGTGGTCTACCGGGGTGGATATCGTCGATATCCTTATCGACATGGCCGTCGGGAACGACGTCGATCCTCAGCGATTTGTGCCCACGAAACACATGGCCACGTCACAGCGGTACTTCTTCCCGCCGCCGGGCACCGTGACCGACATCCTGGGCGTTGATGAGGCGTTGAAGCTCCCGCACATAAAGAAAATAGATATTTGGGTGAAAAAGGGCGATATCGTGCCTCCGGCTATTAATCATCCGTCCCGAATCGGCTACGTTATTGCACTTACCGACACCCTCGACGAAGCCGTCTCTGCCGCAGAGAAGGCAGTCAACACTATACGTTTCGTCATTTCTTAATTCTCGCGCATGAGTAAGAACCTGGGTATCGCCACACGCTTTTACGGCTTGACGAAAGGCGATGTCGAGCGTCTTGCCGTATGGGTCGATGCCGCGTGCGCCCTTGTACCCGCATCGCACGTATTCGTGGCCATCCACACAGAGATAGACGAGTCAGACAGCTTGGCCTACATGAAGAAACACTACCCAAAGGTGGTCGCGTTTGCTGTGACGCCGTGGGGGAAGGTGGTGCAGGCACCAAACGCCCTTCTCATGAAGGCCGCGGCACTAGAACTCAAGGAGCTTCTTTTCGTCAGTACCGAGTATCCGGTTACATCGTCGCTGATAAAGCTCCTCCGGACCCACGTCGACACCAAGACACTCGTCGTCGGCGCGCGCCTTGGTGGGCACGCGTTTGCGGCGGCTCCGAAGGAGCGCGTGGTGGTAACGCAGGCGAGCGGGCTCCAAATACCGTGGAATACCTGCACGCTGTGGCTCATAGCTCCTCTCGTGCATACGGGCTTCGTGCTCGCGGCAGACTCGCTCCACGATCCGGACAATGCCGGCATGGAAGAGATGGGCACTATCGCCGCACAGCAAATATTGTGGCCTGGCAAAGCCGTGGCCAAACTCGTGAGCCCAAACCCGGGAGACTTGGTGCTGAATACGCACGGATGGAAGATTGAGCGTCACGAGCGCTTTGTGCGCAACTTGAAATCCAAGAACGCGCGCTCGGCCGCACAGCTCGAGCGGCTTTCGCTCCCAACACCGACTGTAGAGCACATCGGATAGCGAGACGTGCTATTGACAAAAAACGCGAAGAAACATATAATACGACCATGTTCTTTGTGGCAAATTCACCCCTGAATTAGGACACTCTCACTTTTAATAATACC
>PFBL01000026.1:2108-20028 GCA_002773355.1 Candidatus Kaiserbacteria bacterium CG10_big_fil_rev_8_21_14_0_10_56_12 | reverse complement strand
CCGCCAAACTGCGAAAAGGTATCAGGTGCGGCCTCCATGAGTGCCAGTGCGTGTATTCCTCCCCCGCTCCGCACACTGCCTTTGATGCTGTTGTTGCCTTCTTTGCCCCAAAGGAACACGGGTCGCTCGTGTTCATCGGCAATGGTGTTCGCAACGAGGCCGAGGAGTGCGGGTCGCCAGGTGGGATCGCCGAGTGCAATGACGCTACGAAGCTCGCGCTCCTTAAGCCGTGCGTGTACGGCACGGGTAATAGCACCCGCCTCAGCCTTGCGCTTGCGGTTCGCCGCATCCAGCTTCTTCGCAAGCGCTTCTGCTTCGGTTGCCGAATCTGTGATGAAAAGTTGAAACGCGTCTCTCGCGTCGCCCATGCGGCTTGCCGCATTTATACGCGGCGCGATCATAAAGCCCACGTCGTCTTCGGTGATGGTCCGTTGTTCAACACGAATGGCGCGACACAACTTTCGTAGACCAAGACGCGGCGACTTACGCATGACGAGAAGTCCATAGGTTGCAAGCACACGATTTTCACCCGCGAGAGAGACCATGTCGGCAACCGTCGCGAGACCCACCATGTCGAGGAGCCACTTCTCCCACCCCTCGGAAGCTCGACTGCGTAATGCCGGGTCAATCGCGAGTGTCGCGGAGACGAGCTTCCATGCGACGCCAGAGCCGCACAGGTCGTGGAAGGGATACGCTTCATCCTCTCTGGCGTTTGGATTAATAACCGCGAGTGCGTCTGGCAACCCTGCCTGGGCGGGGAGATGATGATCAGTCACGATGACGTCCATGCCGAGCTCTTTCGCCCTACCAATAGCCTCGCGATCGGTGATGCCAGAATCGACCGTGACGATGAGCCGTGCGCCACCCTCGGCCAGCTTCTCGATACCCGAGACATTCACGCCATAGCCCTCGAGATGGCGATGCGGGATATAATTTTCAAACGTTGCGTCCATCTTCTGCAAGAAATCGTGCATAAGGACCGCACCAGGCACACCGTCACAGTCGTAGTCACTCCATACCACTATTTTCTCTTTGGCGTGTATGGCGTCTGCAAGACGCCGGGCTCCTTTCTCCATGTCGGTCATGATGAGCGGATCGTGGAGATGGAGATCGTATGACGGATTTAAAAATTGCTCAGCCTCCTCTTTTGTCGTGATGCCACGGCGCGCGAGTAGCGCGGCAGTGAGGTCATCATAGACACCGAGTTCTTCGCGTAGCACATCATCCAGCGAGTCATGAAGCGGGAACATGACGGGTGCTACGAAGGGAGAGCGTCAATCCCTGGGAGGGTGCCGTGCGCTAGGAAGTCGAGCATCGCGCCGCCACCTGTGGAGACGAAAGAGAACTTCGAGAAGAGACAAAGCTTGTCGATCGCGGCGATCGTGTCTCCCCCACCGAGCACCGAGTGTGCCGAAGACGTCGCGATTGCTTCGGCCAGCGCGTCGGTCGCCGCGCTAAAACCGTTTTCGTAATTACCGAGCGGCCCGTTCCACACAATGGTCTTTGCCGACGATGTGTGCGACACAAGCTGCGCGATAGTCTCTGGACCAACATCAAGAATGATTTCGTTCTCCCGCACCGCTTCTACCGGCGTGGTGCGCGCGTTATTCGGCGTGAGCTCTGGAGCGTTCGCCTTGATCACGATGGCATCACGAGGGAGCCAGATCCTTTTATCTGCGACCAGCTCTTTCACGTGCGAAAGGTCGCCCTCGCTCACGCGTGAGGTGCCCACAGCGTAGCCGCGCGCCTTGAGCGCGTCATTAGCGAGGGCTCCACCGATGAACAGCCGGTCGTATGCGGCCAACAAGGCTTTGAGGACAGGCTCCTTAGTCGCGAACTTCGCTCCTCCTATGATTGCAAGGCTTGGACTCTTCGGTTTACGGGCCCGAGAGAGCTCACGCACCTCTTCCTCGAGAAGTATGCCCGCGTAGGAGGGGAGGAGCTTCGGAACGCAAACAATAGAGGCGTGGAAGCGATGACAGGTATCAAAGGAGTCTTGTACAAAAAGGTCGCCCAGTTCTGCCAGGTCACGAGCGAAGGCAGGACTATTAGCCATTTCGCCTTCATGGCGACGTAAATTTTCGAGTACTAGGATGTGGCCGGGAGCCAGGCCGCGTACGGCGTCTCGGGCACGCGGCCCGATGCTCTCGGGGCAGAACGAAACGTGCGGGAGCAGTCGCGCGAGCGCCGCGGCCACCGGTGCCAAGGTGCCGGTATTAGGGTTGTCGAAATGCCCCACGAGGATCACGCGAGCGTGTCGCTCAGTGAGGTGGCGGAGTGTCGCCAAGGCGCGTCGCAGTCGATATTCATTGGTGACCGTCCCCTTCTCAATCGGTACGTTAAGGGCGCCACGGACCAATACGGGGATATTTTCAAGCGTAGAGATGGCGCGAACCGAACGCATATTACGACAACGCTTTTACAATTTCTTTGAAGGAGAGTGGGTCGGTCGATGCGTGTCCGACGATAAATCCATCAACACCAGACGTTGCGGCGAGCGAGCGAGCGTTCTCTGGCTCGATTGATCCCCCGTAGATAATGTGTGTGTGAGACGCGTTACGTCCAACCAGGAGTTCGCTCAGTACTTTGCGTATATAGAGCACCATCTCAGCTAAGTCGTGTGGCGCGATCGCCAGGGCGGCTGTTTTGTTGATAGCCCAGACGGGTTCGTAGGCGATCACGACCTGCTTACGCTCTTTCGTGGTGAGGGGCGTGAACGCGCTCGTTACCTGTTCTCGTACGACCCCTAGATAGTGCCCTTCGGTGTCACGCTCGTGCTCGCCCACGCACAGAATCGGAGTTAACCCTTGGGCGAGTGCGTGAGCAAGTTTCTCTGCCACCGAGGCATTAGTGTCGCCGCCTGTGCGCCGCTCTGAGTGGCCGACAATGGCATAGCTTGCGCCGACGGTGGCAAAGGTCTGGGCCGTGAGCTCCCCTGTCACCGCACCTCCCGTCGCCATTGAGACATCCTGTGCGGCAAAGTGAACCGCGGACGTATTTTTTATGCTGAGGGCGCCCAAGAGCGGTGCGGGAGGTGCGAGGACGATGGTGACGGGTGAGGTGTGAGCTAATCGCTTACTGAGCGCGAAGAGTGTCCGTGCCTTGGTGATATCTCCGATGTAGGCTTTCCAGTTGGCTACGAGAAGCATACTTCTAGTATACCAGTCGTCGTGTTAGTGCAGTTGTTGCCACCGCACAAAGGTCTTTAGTGCCGATGTGGTTGGCGTGAAGAGCGGTGGCAACACGGCGTTGTCGCCATCTACGGCAAGTGCTTGTGTTTGATATCCGGCCGCACTACTGCCACAGCCCCCGGACCACGAAGTGAGCGGCGTATAGTTTGACACGATCGTTCCGTGTATGGTGAGTGCACCGCGCGGCTCGTAGAGTCCCGTACAACCGCCACTTGGATAGTAGTAATTGTTTCTCCCAAAATATCCGTTCGTTGTAACAAAGATTCCGTTCAGTTCCATGTTTTGCGGTGAGTTCGGTGCGATCAGTATGTTGTGCTCACCAATGAGCGTGAGGCCTGCAGAACTATCGGGAACGTAGGTAATATCGTTCAATAATATCGCATCAGGCGATGAGCCAGAGCCAGAAAGACTACCCACCACGAGCGTGACTTTCTTTGGAATGACCCCCTCAACCCACGTATTGTCTTCTGAGAAGATAAGACCGCAATCGCTCGGGAGCGCGAGTGTTTCATAGCTATTTTCCTGGTCGATAACGGTATAGTCGTTACTGTAATGTCCGGGATTATTAACTGGTTGAACCGTACGAAGTGTTTTGACACTGACCACCAGTCGTATGGTCACGGTGCCATCAGCGTTGAAGATTAAATGGTACCCGAGGTGTGGGTCTTGGGGTACCGCGTGCGGCTCAAGGTAGATTCCTGACGCCTGAGCCGTGCTCTTAAGTGAGGCAAAATCGGAGGCGAGCGAAGCGAACGACACCCCTGCTGGAGGTGCGGCACTCGTTATCTGGCCATATTGCGCAACCGAGGGGGAGCTATATTCGCCCAAGAGTGTGCTGTGTATCGCCGGATAGCTTGCTGACGTGCCTGTACTCGTGATATCGACCGTTTGTGCTGAACCACAAGAACTGGCACTCGCGATACTGAGTTCATAGGTCCCTACGGTGCTACCACTCGTGTCGGTGTAGGTAACCACATAGGGTCCGGGCGCGCCGGTGCCGTTCTGAAGGTCGCTGGGGAAATGGGCAAGGAACCAGGCATAGTAATTGAGGCCGGCCTCTGCTACCGAGAGAGATTGTACGCGCCCGATTAACGTATCTTGGGCCCGATTCTCTTCCAAGACGAAACTGGCCAGTGACGCGAGCAGAATGAAAAAGATGCTACCAAATACGAGGACCAGGATTAATATAGAACCGCGTTTTTTCATAGTTGATTATTGCGCAAGGTAGCCCTTCCCGAGAGGGTGAAAGAGGTGATCCCTAGCTCGCTTGTTGACTCGACTACGGCAGTAACGACGATCGAGACAACACGCGATACGTCTACTGGGCTCGAGAGTTCGACGCCGCTCGCGTCAAAATAGCGAAAGAGCGGTGTCGAGGTGCTATTGGCGAGCGACGACGCGAGGGTTGTGGTACTCGTTGTTCCGCTCGAGACCGCGCGGTACAAGGTGCCCTGTGTGAGTGTGTAGGTTACGTATTCAAGTACAAGGTTGTTGTTTACATCGGCCGAGAACGAGAGTGTAGACGTGGCCGCGGCACGTATCGGGTACGCACTCGTCGCATCGTGACGTGCTTCACGTACGTCGTGCACCACCCCATCGATAGCCTGTCGTGCTTGGACGGTTGCCGCAGTTTGTTGGTAGATATAGGTATTGGTTCGATAAAAGAACACCAACAAAAATCCGAGCGCCACGATAATAAGCGACGTAAGACCAATGACGACGACCATTTCGATAAGGGTGAATCCTCGGGGGTCTTGTTTGGTGGTTATCATGGTGTTTCCATACCGTTCGGGGCAAAATTTGATACCAACGTCAGACTATTTTCGTGTCCGTTTGCGGTGTACCGGACCGTGACCTGAGCTTTTTTATAATCTGTCGTCACGTTGTTGGCGTCGCTTCCTCCGGATCCGTCGGCGGGGTCGTCAACGTATCGTATGGTGGTGTAGACCGGATACGCAGCACCACCGACGGTGCTGGTGGCCACGCTCGGAATCAGACCATTTGGAGTGCCGCCTACGGTCCCGAGTGACGAATAGGGCACGCTACGTAAGTACTCCATCTGTGAGCTTGCGAGTTCAACCGCCACCGCCTTCGCTTTGGCGAGCGAAGAGAGCGCGAGTGAGGCGCGCAGGATGCCAAACAACGCCAAAAAGACCGTCAGGAGCAATGCAACGCCGACCACAAGCTCAATGAGCGACATACCGCGTCGATCAAGATACCGCATAGCGATAAGTATAGCGTGGCGTATACCCCACGATTAGATGCTGGATGAGAGCGAGTAAATTGGTGAGATCATCGATACCGCGAAGATGCCCACCACCGTGCCGATGAGTAACATGAGGACCGGTTCGATAATGGTCGATAGGTCCTTGGTCTTTTGCGTGACGTTTGACTCATAAAACTCCGCAACCTCTTTAAGCATGGAGGCCACCTGTCCCGTCTCTTCTCCCACGGCCAGCATTTCACTCATCAGGATCGGATACAGCTTCGTGTGTTCGGCAAACGCTTTCGACAGCGGATCCCCTTTCTTTACCAGGACGGCG
This sequence comes from Candidatus Kaiserbacteria bacterium CG10_big_fil_rev_8_21_14_0_10_56_12, assembly GCA_002773355.1. Classification (GTDB taxonomy): domain Bacteria; phylum Patescibacteriota; class Minisyncoccia; order Phycocordibacterales; family Phycocordibacteraceae; genus C7867-001. The sequence goes on along the minus strand of PFBL01000026.1, from coordinate 14,294 downwards.
GCCTCACCGAGCACACGCGCGAATGAATCTGCGCGGACGACATCTTTAGTGATGGCAATCGCCTCAAGCACCGGCACGCCGGCCGAAAGAAGAGATGAGAGGGTGCGTGCGGTCCGTGCCGCATAGGTCTCGCGAACAAGCTCTCCGATCACGGGCAATGAGAGGGCGCTCCAGACGAGGAAGGCGTGACCCCGCTTCGACCGAATGAACGCGATCGCGCCGACAGCGATCGCGAGGAGTGCGACGAAGACAACTAAGATGTTGTAGACCAGAAAATCTGAGACGCCGACGAAGATTCGTGTCGCAAGGGGGAGTTGCACGTGGAGCTCGGTGAAGGTTTTGGCAAGGGTCGGGACGACGTAGAGCAACATGAGTATGCTCACGATCACAATGGCCACAAGGACGATGACGGGGTAGATAAAGGCTCCCTTAATCTTGCTGGCGAGCTCCTCAGAGCGCTCCATTTGTAGTCCAACGATGGTAAGTGAGTCGGCCAACGATCCAGACTCTTCGCCTACCTTAACCATCGAGATAAGAATCTGCGGAAACACTCTCGGATATTTTGATAACGACTCATGGAAGGCAGAACCTTTGGCGACTTCGGCCGATAGCGACGCCGCAATCTGTTCGAGCGCTTTATTATCAGACTCCCGTTCGATGACCGAGAGTGCACGCGATAGCGAGAGCCCGGCCTTTAACATCGTCGCAAGGTTTTTTACCGTGTGAGCAATTTCTTCGCGCTTGACCCTGCGACGCAGTACCGTCTTGACCCAACGAGGTGCGGGCCTCTTGATGTGAGATTCGTTGAGCTCAATGACCGTGCCACCCTCTCGCTGTATCTGTTCGTAGACAGCGAAGCGTGTCTCAGCCTCGAGATCACGCGTCTCGTCTGGACCCCCCTCTTTCCTAATCGTGACGCGATAGTGCATGGTTATTCACTAATGGCTCGCAGGACTTCTTCGAGCGACGTGATACCGCGCGCCGCCTTATAGAGGCCGTCTTCGAACATGGTATGCATACCCTCTTTCTTCGCCTGGTCCTCAATAGATTCGCTTGTTGCAGAGTGTAAAATCGTCTCACGAATAGCTGAGGAGACCGTCAGTATTTCATGAATGCCCGTCCGGCCTTGGTAGCCCTCATCCGCTGTATCAGAGGCAGCCGGACGATAAAAGAGAAGATCGTCGAGTGTCTGTTCGGCCTTCACGAGCTTTTCCTCCTTGAGAACCTGTAGAGCCACGGCAAATTCCTCATCTTTGGCGACCTTCGCGCGCGTGGCAGCATCCATGTGGTACTCCTCCTTCGTCTCTTTAAGCTCACGTACGAGGCGTTGCCCGATGACGGCTCGAATCGTCGAAGCAAGCAAGAATGGTTCCACCCCCATATCGATCAACCGTGGTATTGCACCGGCGGCACTGTTGGTGTGGAGGGTAGAGAGTACCAAGTGCCCAGTGAGCGCGGCATTAATCGCGAGCGAGGCAGTCTCGCTGTCCCGGATCTCCCCCACCATAATGATGTCTGGGTCTTGGCGCACAAGCGATCGCAGACCATTGGCAAACGTGAAGCCGATCTCAGGGTTAACTTGGGTCTGGTTCACGCGCTGCATCTGGTACTCAATAGGGTCTTCAATCGTCGCAATGTTCACGGTCGGCGTGTTCAAGATATCCAACATCGTATACAGCGTCGTCGTCTTGCCTGAGCCGGTTGGCCCCGACATGAGGATGATCCCCGTTGTCTGTTTCAAGGCGTGGTGGAGATGTTCGAGGTCCTCGCCATGTATACCAAGCGCCTCGAGTGTGAAGCCGTGGCCGGTCTCGCGCAAGAGGCGCATGACCACCTTCTCGCCGAAGTAGGTGGGGAAGGTGGACACACGGAACGAAACCTTTTCTGCCTCGGTCTCCATCTTGAAGCGGCCGTCCTGAGGGAGTCGCTTCTCGTCGAGCTTCAGGTTCGCCAGCACCTTGATGCGAGCGACGATGCCCGCCGCCGCGGCCTTCGGGAGCGTCATGGCGTCATGCAAGATGCCGTCGATGCGATACCGCACCAATACTTGCGTCTCCATCGGCTCGATATGTACGTCTGACGCACTCTGAGTAATTGCGTGGCGCAGGAGGGTGTCTACGATGCGAACAATCGGGAGATCCTCGGCCATCTTTTTAAGGTCGTCACTCGAGGGCGCATCTGCGTTCTCAGCGACGACACGGATCTTGCCCGCTTCAGTTGAAATAATGTCGCCGAATTCATCCTTGAGAGATTTCTGGTACTGTACGAGCGCGTGCTTAATGCTCTCGGTGTCGGTGAGGCGCGGGAGGATCTTGAGGCCCGTCTTCTTCCCCACCGAGTCGATCGAGGGCAGATCTTCGATGTCGAGCATCGCGACCTCGAGCGAGTCGGCGTCTTTCTTGTACGCAATGATGTTGTGGGTGCGTGCAATCGGCTCCGGGATAAGCGCGAGTACGTCCACGGGTACATTAAATTCCTTCAAATTAATGAACGGGATACCGAAGACGTATGCCTGTACGCGACGAAGCGCGTCCTCGGTGAGCACCCCGCGTGAGAGAAGTGCGTTCGACAGCGATTGTTTGCGCGCCGCCGCGTCTGCTACCGCCGCATCGAGGTCCTTTTTTGAAATGAGACCCGAATCAGCAAGAAATGTTTTAAGATCAGTCTCTGAAGCGTGCATGTAGTTGCAGTATACCGTGGTTACTCACGACGTTCCTACAAATAAACAGCTCGGCGCCACAACGGCGCCGAGCTGTTTATAGACAACGTGGTTACTTGACCGCGTCTTTGAGTGCCTTTGCTGGGCGAAACTTTGCAGTGCGAGATGCCGCAATGCGAATCGTCTCTCCGGTGCGGGGGTTACGGCCTTCACGTGCAGGGCGAGCCTTTGTTGCGAAGATACCGAGGCCAGCTATTGAAACCTCTTCTCCGTTCTTCAAGCTCTGCACGATGCTATCAATGACTGTCTCAACAGCGCGCTCTGCGTCTGCCTTGGTCGAACCAAGAACGCCATGCACTTTGTCGACGATGTCAGCTTTATTTGCCATGGATGTTTCGTAAATTTATTAATCCCCCACGGGCGGGCTGTGCCCTCCGTAGCCGTGGCGGGGGAGGGTATGGCTCAAAGTATAGGAAATGAGCCATTTTGTGCAAGAGGCTTGCGACCAATGCAGAAATGGGTTGAAATCTAGCCTGCGTAGACCACTATCGAGCGAATTCGACCACGCGGTTCTCGCGGATGATGTTTACCTTGATCTCGCCCGGGTATTTGAGCTCCTCCTGGATGCGCTTGGCGATGTCGCGGGCCAGTTTATGCATCTCGAGGTCGCTTATCTTGCCCGGATTTACGAATACGCGGATCTCGCGGCCTGCCGCGATTGCGTAGACCTTCTCTACTCCCTCGAAGGTCTTGGCGAGCCGCTCGAGATCGCCGAGGCGTTCGAGATAGCGCTCTACGGTGTCTCGCCGCGCGCCAGGGCGACCACCCGAGACCGCGTCGGCCACCTGTACGATCACGGCCTCGGGCGTCTCATAGGGGAATTCTTCGTGATGCGATTGCATCGCTTGGATGACCGCACGGTCGACCCCAAACTTCTCGAGAATGCGTCGTCCTATTTCTACGTGCGTGCCCTGGACCTCGTGATCGACGGCCTTGCCTATATCGTGCAGGAGCGCGCCAGCACGTGCTACCGCGACATTCGCGCCAAGCTCGGTCGCAAGCATCCCTGCGATGTGAGCCATCTCGATAGAGTGTTGCAGAACGTTCTGTCCGTAACTCGTGCGGAAGTAGAGCCGCCCAAGCAGGGCTATCAGTCGTGGGTCGAGGCCGAGCACGCCGGTCTCGTAGGCCGCCGCCTCTCCTTTTTGCTTCAGCATCTCTGCAATCTCGGCGCGCGTTTGTTCGACGACCTCTTCGATTCTCGCGGGCTGTATACGCCCATCGGCGATGAGCTTCTCGAGTGCAATCTTCGCGACGTGACGTCGCAGAGGGTCAAAGGATGAGAGGGTGATGCGGTTGGGCACATCGTCGATGAGGACATCGACACCCGTCGCACGCTCAAAGGCCTTGATATTCCTACCTTCTTTACCAATAATCTTGCCCTTCACCTCTTCAGAGGGGATCGTGACGAAGAGTGACATTACTTCGGCGTTTACTGCATTACCGAGCCGATGAATAGTGCTTGTGAGTATCGAACGCGCCTTCTCTTCGAGTTGTTCGCGTCCGTGCGCCTCAAGCTTTTGTAACCGCAGGAGCAGAGACTCTTCGTAGCCTCGCTCGAGCTCAGCGAAGAGTTCTTCGCGGGCCTTCTCTTCTGAGAGGTGGGCAACATTGGCAAGCTCTTTCGAGCGCGCCTTGGAGAGGTTCTCGAGGTTCGCCTGGAGTCTCGAGGCCTCTTGTTCGCGTGCACGCACCTCATCTTCTTTTGCATCAATATCGCGCTGTCGCGAATCAAGGAACTCCTCGCGTGTGGCGAGTCGTTCCTCTTTGGCCGAGAGTTTCTCGTCGCGCTCCTCGATCGGTTGCAGGCGTTCGGTCTCGAGTACTTCGCCGCGGAACTCTGCCTCGGCGATAATCTCTGCCGCGCGCTCCTTAGCTTGGAGCAATTTTTGTTTGATATCGAGCTCAACAGAGCCTCGCTGTGCGAGACCGATAAGTACGCGCAAAACATAGCCGAGTATGACACCAGCCACGCCCGAAAGCGTCAGCATAATAAGTATGATTTTGAGCGACATAATTCTCTTTCAGTTAGCTCCCTACCCCGCGAGATAGGAGAGCGCAAGTTCTAGAAAAGGGCGTATCAGCAGGCGTTCGTCTCGGTCAGGCAGCCTCTCAGGAAGACCTGACTCTAGCACAAAGGACGCCGCGAAGCCACGCTTGCGGCGGAAGATATTTAACCAAACACCTTGTCGACGATGCCGTATTTCTTGGCCTCCTCGGCGGTCATAAAGAAGTCTCGCTCCACATCTTTCTCAATCTTGGCGAGGGGCTGGCCGCTATTTTTCGCCAGAATGCGGTTTAGATTTGCGCGCAGTTTGAGGATCTGCTTGGCGGTGATCTCAATATCGGTTGCCTGCCCCTCTGCCCCGCCATGCGGTTGATGGATCATTACTTCAGCGTTGGGGAGCGCGAAGCGCTTCCCCTTCTCCCCTGCAGAGAGTAAGATCGCGGCGCCCGAGGCGGCCATACCCACGCAGACCGTCGAAACGGCCGGCTTCACGTGGTTCATGGTGTCGACCATGGCGAGGGTGGCGGTCACTGAGCCGCCGGGCGAGTTGATATAGAGGGAGATGTCCTTCTTAGGGTCCTCTGCTTCGAGGAAGAGGAGTTGGGCGATGACGAGATTGGCCGTGTCGTCGTCGATCGGTCCACCGAGGAAGACGATGCGTTCTTTGAGCAGTCGCGAGTAGATGTCATACGCTCGCTCACCAAACTGACTCTTCTCTACTACCATCGGCACGAGCATAGAATTTTTCATAGTATGGATTAAAACGAATAGCTACATTATTCAATAACCTGATCTGCGGGCGTGGTGCCAAGCGGCTGTTGTTGGCTAATGCGCTTGCCCCAAGCATAAAAGGCACCGATGACGATCATGAGCACGATGACCACAATCGATATAACCGCTCCCCACGCCTGTTGCTCCTGTGAAGGAGGCTTTGGTAGGTGTGTGCCGAAGAAGGGCGTTACGTCGTTGCTGGGTTCAGGATCCATGATGTATCGGTAGCGCCCAGTATACTGCACACACCGCTATCACTCAAACGCGCGCAAGCGTGGTAGTGCGATGCTATAGTGGCTACTATAGGAGTCCGTTAACAACACTCTCTCACTACTATGCCCACGACACCACGCGCAAGAACGTTCTTCATCATCAAGACGGTAGTATTAGGATCGTTTCTCTTGGTCGGCGTGTGCTACCTCCTCGCGAGTCTCCTCGTCGGGTGGAACGTGAACGGTCTCGCGGCGGTAGCAGGTGCCTCTGTCTTGCAGGAGACGGGTCAAGAGGTGCCGCTTACCGCCACCGAGGCAGCATACGCGACCTACATGCTTGACGCCAAGCAGGCGCCAACGGACAAGCTTGTCACGTCGTCGTTCAAGTATTCTGCTGATGGTGCGCACTATTCTGCAACTGGGGCTCAAGTGGAGGAACATACGGTAACCACATACCTTACGCAAGCAAACCGCAATCAGTATCGCGTAGTCGGCACCAAGACACTTGACGATTATCAGATGACGCCAACCAGTTCCGCAAATATGGCCAACAAGGTAGTGACTTGGAAGCAGCCCTCGGGGGCGTATCGTAGTGTCCTCTATAACTATGATCGTACGCGTGCCGAGCGCCCGCTCCTCGCCGAGACGCTCAGCGAGCGCCTAGACAATAAACAAACGTTCTCGCTCAGTCTCTCCGAGTACAGTTTCTCAAACGGACAGACAGGTCTACTCTCTTTTGACAACACAGATGTACAGGCGGCCTTTATCGCGCTTGAGACACTTGCGAAAAACAAGGAGGGAGACACCCGATTCTACCTCGACACCTTCAGCAAGGATGGACAGCAACGTAGCTTCCGTCTCGTCTCGGACGCCGGTAACGTATTTACTATTGCCAATGGCGTTCTCGAGGATACCGTAGCGTCGGCTGACACGCTGGCGCGCCATGGAGAGGGGCTCTCGGCAAGTGATGGTACCGCCGTCGCGGCCTATCTCGGAGAAACAGAGAAGAAAAATCAAACCTTCAGGAAGATGGCGTCAAGTGGTATTACCAAGGTCTATAGCATCTGGGGAGAGAGCCAGGAGCTCATCGAGACGGCGTGGACGTCAACGAGCTTTTACGCTCTCGTTAATGGCAAGGTGCGATTTATCGGTAAGGAGAACGTAATCAAGAGCAGTAAAGGCGCACAGACGACCACCATAGCGCGGTGGTATGAAAAGAATGTACGTCTGGCTTACCAAATTACAACCCAACACACCACAAGTGCGACCGCTGGCGCCAATAGCACGGCCATCACCGATGGCAAAAAGGACGGGTTCGTGATTGAAGATGCACAAATGGCGAAGATATCGATCCCGATGTCGACCTTCACGCCGCCGATCCTTCTCATGTTGCTCGATGCGGCGACGAAGAAGGTAAAGATGCAGGAGACGCCATTCTATCTAGAGACCTACGCGCCAGGAGACAAGCCCAGCTACACATTCTACGGGAAATTTACTACCGCACGCGCCTCGTGCGTCAACGAGAAGGGTGTCGATAAACCTGCGACCTGTAAAGCGTTGTAGCCCGACTACACTTTCGGCTTGGCCGCGGTGTAGAGCTTGCGCCCTTTCTCAAACGCGGCTTCAGCCGCCGCGCGACCCTCGTAGCCGTTGATGGTGACCTTGGCCGGCTTCCCCTTAAGATTTTTATACGTCTCGAAGAAGTGTATGAACTCCTTGAGAGTGTGTTGGTTGAGGTCCTTCAGGTCGTGCACGTCGTCCCATCGCTTGTCTTCGACGGGCACCGCGATGACCTTGTCATCGAGATCACCGCCGTCAATCATCTTCAAGAGGCCGACGGGGCGCGCAGAGACGAGCACGCCGACGTTGAGCGGGTAGGTGGTGAGAACGATCACATCGAGCGCATCGCCGTCATCCCAGAGTGTCTGAGGGACGAAGCCGTAATCAAAGGGGTATGCGGCAGACGAGTAGTTGGCGCGATCAAGCTTAATAAGGCCCGTCTTCTTATCAATCTCGTATTTATTATGAGACTCCTTAGGAATCTCGATAATGACGTTCATCTCCTTCTTGGTACCCGGAGCAATATCGTGTAGTAGGTTCATAGTGGTATAGTATAGATTATTCGTCTACCGCAGGATCGCGGTCTTCCTCATTATCAGCAACGGTCTCGTCGCTCGCCGGCATGGCCGCGAGCTCCTCCTCTGCGGGGGTGGTAGTCACCTGCTCGCCTTCGCTTGCTATCGTGTCGGGACTCTCAGTGGGCATAACACCGGCCTCCTCCGCCGGGTCGACAATCTCGACTGAGTCGCCATCACTCTCGGCCACTTCACCGCCGCCCATTGAGATGATGTCGATGTTCCACCCTGTGAGTTTGGCAGCGAGGCGGACATTCTGGCCGCCGCGGCCAATGGCGCGCGATTGCTCGTCTTCGGTCACCGTCACCGTCGCGCGATGATTCTCCTCGTCGAGCACTACCTCGGTGGGCATTGCCGGCGAGAGCGCCTCCTTAACAAACTCTCGTGCGTCGTCGCTCCACTCGATAATATCGATACGCTCGCCGCCGAGCTCGCTCATCACGGTCGAGACGCGTACGCCGCGCTGGCCGACCAGCGAGCCCACCGGGTCGACGTGTGGGTCGGCCGAGACGAGCGCGATCTTGGTGCGGCTCCCGGGCTCGCGCGCCAGCGCCTTAATCTCGATAGCACCGCTCGCGAGCTCGGGCGCTTCGATCTCGAAGAGTTTCACCACGAAGTTCGGGTGCGCGCGCGAGAGGCGAAGGTACACACCACGGAAGCCCTCGTCGACCGAGTAGAGGTAGGCGCGAATGCGCTCCCCCATCCGGTAACGCTCGCCCGGGATCTGCTCCTCATAAGGGATGATGCCGGTCGTGCGCCCGAGGTCAACGAAGATCGCCCCGCGCTCCATGCGCTGTACGATCCCGCTCACGATCTCGCCCTTCTTCTCGCCAAACTCCTCCATCATCGAGAGTTTCTCAGCCTCGCGCACCTTCTGGATCACCACCTGCTTGGCCGTCTGGGCGGCGATGCGACCGAAGTCGTCTTGCGGCTCAAGGGGGAACACGATTTCCTCGCCGAGCTCGACATCGCGCTTGATCATCTTGGCATTGGTGAGGAGGATATGCTTCTCGGTGTCAAGGCGTGGTAGCTCACCCTCGGCGAGCTGCTCCTCCTCGCCGTGGAAGCTGTGGCCGTGTACCTCGGGCTCTGGCTCTTCTCCCTCATCGCCAAAACGAGCCGTCGTCTCATCGACAACGGTCTTCACCTGCTCAAATGAGACCGTGCCGGTATCGAGGTCGAGCTTCGCGCGTACCACCTGGCCGCGCTTGCCGTATTCGCGCTTATAGGCAGTGGCCGTCGCGCTCTCAATAGCTTCGATCATCGTCTCGCGGCTGATGCCACGAGTCTCGAACTCTCCGAGCACCGCTTGTATTGTTTTTAGGTCAATCATATGGGTTGTGTATGTCGCACGATATGTAATAAAACTACTGAAACGTGAGAACGGTAGTTGATGAGAGAATACCAGAGAATGTCGATTTTGTCTATTTGTGCCAAAATGGGTGGTAGAATGGACCCTATAGAAAACACCAACCACGTGCCTGCCACCGCCGCCCCCTCTGCACCGCGCACGCCCGTGCTCGTCGTGGTCGGGCGTCTTCTCCTGGTACCGATCCCGATTTTATTGGTCGCATTTACGTTTCTTGGAGGTTATGCATGTGCGTTCGGAGGTGGCAACAATTACTATTGCCGATTCAACCTCCATTTTTCTTGGCTGACTGATGCGACGGCTATTGTCGCACTGGTCGCGATTCTTAAGGCCGGCCGCTATAAGCCGGTACACTGGAGTGCGTATGCTGTCTTCGCTGTTGCTACCCTCGCATCAGTCCTGCTCGTTTTCGCCACACCTTGACCGTACTGCGCTCGGTCCTTTGGTTCTCCGCACGAGCTCTACGCTTGTGCAATCCCACACATGCTCACCGTATTTGTATGTGCGGGGATAAGCATTCCTTGCATGCTTCTCCCCCACTCTCGCTCGAAAAACAAAACGACCGCAGAGGTCGTTTTGTTTTTGCTCGCTCGAGTGCCCCACCTCAGTCGTGAACTGTATCGAGTGAGGCACTTAAAGGGGTCTTTGGCGACTTCATTCAGACCAAAGCCGAGGCATCTCGGTCTAGGGTCCAGAATGTAAATGCAATGAATGCAACACCAGAATAAGGGCGCTTATGTCGCCGCCAAAACTGCCTTTTACGCTGTATTCCCTTGGTATGAGTGTGCGGTCTCCCATAATCGAACCGTCTCGGTCGCCCTAGAACCGTAGGTCGTACGGTCGCACTAGATTATAGGACCACAGTCTCTTGAAATAGCAATAGAGTGTGCGGGATAGGAGAATCGAACTCCTGCTCTCAGTTTGGAAAACTGACGTTCTACCATTAAACTAATCCCGCCTCCGCTAAAGCTACGGCGGGCAAGCCCGCTTGTACTCTCGCGTAATGCGAGGATACCATTTTTGGAGTACCGTATGAAGATGAGTCGATACGCGCCGTATCTTGGTGTGGTGGCCGCGCTGGCGGTCTTTGTGCTCTTCGTCTCGCACGTTCCCTCCACGCGTGTCTACGAGTCTGCGCCGCCTCTGGTGCTCGCCCCTGTTGGCTCGAGCACGCTGGCTGTCGTGACTCAGACGGTCGCGACGACCGCTGTGGCGCAGCCGCTCGCGCCTATCAAGCCAGACCCCTTTGTCGGCGCGGCATCGATCCTGCGCGAGGCGCTCGTGAACATTATCTGCTTCGCGCCATCGACAAGCGGCACGCATTCGGTCTCGGGCAGTGGCGTCATCGTGAGCCCAACGGGCATCATAATAACCAACGCGCATATCGCCCAGTACTATCTCCTCGCCAATGACGGCGTCACCTGCGACGTGCGCACCGGTAGCCCAGCCACCTCTACTTATAAGGCCATGCTCGCCTATCTTCCCCCAGCGTGGATCGAAGACAACGCAAGCCTCATCACCCAGCACATGCCGAGAGGCACCGGAGAGCGCGATTTTGCACTCCTCGCGATCAGTAACCCACCGCAGGGCCTCGCGTATGTCAGCCTCGCAACCAAAGAACCGAGGAGAGATCAAGAAGTGTCTATCGCTTCATACGCGGCGCAGAACCTCTCTCCAGACCAAGTGCGGTCGGGCTTCTACCCCACCGTAGTGCTCAGCACGATCAAGGACGTCCTTACCTTCAAGGCGAACACCCCAGACGTGCTCGAGTTTGTCGGTAGTCTCGCGGCGCAGGAAGGATCGTCTGGCGGCGGTGTTGTTGATAGTCACGCGAGGCTCCTGGGGATCATTAGCACGAGTAAAGTCTTTGGCGACGTTGCAGACCGCACGCTCCGTGCGATCAGCACGTCCTATATTCGGCGCGAATATGAGCGCGAGACTGGCCAGCACTTCGAGAGTGCGCTCGCGACGCCGGGCTCTACGCTTGTCGAGCTCTTTGCACCGCGCGTCGCGCCACTGCGAACCATACTGGAGGACGCGATACGGCATCAGTAAAGATTGACAGCATTTAGATACGTGCTATGATAGCGTTAGGTGGTCAGCCCGGGCCTTCGCTCGTGCACGAAGCCACATGTCCGCCCCACTCAAGGGGCCAACAGGGAGAGAATCATGCAGAAGATCAGTTTCTGGGCCCTCGGGCTCTTCCTGGCCGCGCTGTTCAGCACGGCCTTCGTCAGCGTCACGCCGGCTTCGGCCGAGCTCGTCTCGGTGGGCCAGGGCGGCGATGCCGCGTGCTTGGTGTCCGACGCCGAGGCGGCGTTCGGACTCAAGACCCCCGCCGAGCTCGAGCACGACGCCGTCACGAGGACGAGGGAGCGTAGCTCCTTCGTCGCCTACCTCAACGCAGTGCGGTGCAAATCTTGCAACAGCGGCATCGTCAGCGACGGCGCCGACGGCTCCCGTCAGGTGGTGGGTAGCGCGTGCACGAACCGGTACAAGAACTCCTCGGGCGGCGGCAAGAACGTTCAGGTCGTCATCGACGACGCGTACTACAACGCCACGGGACAGTTCGTGTCGAGCGTTCTGTACACGTTCAGCCAGCAGCGCGACGTGAGCAATCGCCACGGCGTGCTCACGATCGGGGACGCGTCGGTGCACGTCACGTGCGCCGTCATCGACGACGTCGACAACTACGTCGACAAGATGTCGATGAGCACGCGCCGTTACGCCGATCATGGCGGCTACGGCAACTCGAGCTGGCACAGTCACTCGGCCGCCTCCTTCACGGCGGTCGGACTCAAGCTCGACCCGAGCAAGGGCTCGATCGAGGTGATAAAGACGGTCAACGTGGGCTTCGCCTCGAAGCCCTGATCGGACCTGTTCACTGCCGGCACTGGCCGGGCATCCCTCGCGGGGTGTCCGGCCGGTTTTTTATGCAAACGGTTCTAACCCACGCTGGTCAAGTTCTGTGT
>PFBL01000026.1:1099-2085 GCA_002773355.1 Candidatus Kaiserbacteria bacterium CG10_big_fil_rev_8_21_14_0_10_56_12 | reverse complement strand
AGGAAGGGGGTTGGGGGGAAGGAATTTTTGCCCGCCCTCGCTTTCCGATTCCGATTTTTCCGCCGCCGCCGAATTTCGTGCCAGTGAAACTGGCGAGCCGCACTAACTTTAATTTTATCTACTGAACCATTCTCTCCAGTTTTTTGGCCAGCCAAGAAGTAACAGCAAGGCAAGTGGTGCGCCCCAGTTTGCCCAGCGCTCCACAAAGTCCCAAATTGGCTCTCCTACAATCGGACGCACAAGAGCGGTCCAAAATCCCCAAAACGCCGCCCACAAAACAACTGCGCGAATCGGGCGTACTAAGACAATGAGCGCAACGAGCAAATCCGCTAGTCCAATAAGCGTCAAAAGGGTTGCCGCTGTGCCGATTTCTGCGCCCGTGAGCTGGTGAATCCAATCAATCCATGCTTGCTTGCCCTGAAGCGCGAAAACGCCATGGCCAACAAACTCGCCGGCAACGGCAATGCGCAAAATCCATTCAATTTTTTTAGAATTTTCCATATCGCTATTTTAGCACTAATCGAGGATTAAAGGAAAAAATTTTAGGTTAAATCTTTTTTCTTGTCCTCAAATTCTTTCCTGTCAATTTCACCTTTTGCATATCGCTCTTTCAAAATTTCAAGCGGTGATTTTTCATGATGGTATGTCCCGCGAGATTGGCTCGTGAGCCACTTGATAAGCGCGACAATGCCCGCGATTATCAAAATCCACCAAAGAATCATAAAGATCCAACCGAACCCGCCAAAAGGCGTAAATCCAAAATTCATCATAGAATTGTTTCCTTGATTAAGGCCCGTGGGAGACGACCACCCTCCCATCATCATTTGCATCATAGGCATAAAACTGATCCCTTGCGACGGAAACGCGGCGGAAGTATCACAACCGCTCAAACGCTTGCCCATAACCACATGCATTTGCTCCTCGCCTTGTTCGCCCATCATCTGAATCATCATATTATTCATTGCCTCGTGGGAATCCCCCATCAT
>PFBL01000026.1:0-1074 GCA_002773355.1 Candidatus Kaiserbacteria bacterium CG10_big_fil_rev_8_21_14_0_10_56_12 | reverse complement strand
CCATAAAATATTCGCCGAGCGTTCCAAAATTGTCATCGGATAAATCCTCGCATGTCAGCTCTTTGGTTTGGAGTTTTTCCCAAACCGCTTTTCCATCGGCTTCTTCGAGGGCGGTATGACCATCTGAAACAGTTGCGATATTCCCCATCATCCCTTGAGCAAAAACAAAGTTGCTAGTAAAAAGCGTAAATACTATTATGCCGATTGTGCTAAAAATAATTTTTTTCATATTATCCAAAAACTAAAACTTTATCTGAACCCTCGACCATTTTAAGTAAGTCGGACATCGTGGAAATTGGACAGATTTTGCTTTCTTCTTTGCCATGCACCTTGAGGCATGTGCCACACGCGTAAATTTCACCCTTTAATTCTTTGAACTCTGTCACTCTTGCAGAAATATCAAAATCCTTGCTGTCGGGGATAGTATCAAGCTCCGACCCCTCATTCATCAAAAAGATTTCCACTTGATGCCCCGCTTTAAGCGCAGTAATTCCTAGACGAAAGGTGTTCCCCGCATGTTCCGGTTTGTTGGATTATAAAATGATACCGAGTTTCATAAATTCTATAGTTATTAAAATTTTCCTAATAATTTACCGCCAGCCTCCAGTTGTTCTTTGAGGGCTTTTCTTAAAGCATCATAAGCCACAAGAATTTTAGGATTGGCGAGGGAATACAGAATAGCGACGCCGTCCCGTCGAGTTTTAACGATATTTTGCTGACGCATTAAACTCAAGTGTTGGGAAACATTAGCTTTCGTAATACCAAGCTTTTCAGCCATTTCGGAAACGCCCATTTCTTTTTCATCACGCAGTAAATCAATAATCTCTAATCTCTTATGATGAGACAGGGCTTTGCACACCTTGGCGTGGAGCTCAAAAATTCTTTTGTCCAGACGGTTTTTATCAGTTATTAGTATCTATTTGCAGAGTTTCGCATATATAATATATTGTAAGTATATGAAATTAAAGATCGCCTGTCAAATTTTTCTGCGGCGCATTTCGCAAAACGAAATACGAAATTCGGCGGCGGCGGAAAAATCGGAATCGGAAAGCGAGGGCGGGCAAAAATTCCTTC
>PFBL01000001.1 GCA_002773355.1 Candidatus Kaiserbacteria bacterium CG10_big_fil_rev_8_21_14_0_10_56_12 | reverse complement strand
AGTCTCCTTTGTGGTTCATACTCGTATCTTAACGAGTGTCCTAATTCAGTACGGAATGCACGTGTCTGGGAGCGCCACCCACGAGGCAGTCGTGGGGTGTACTTAGGGAGATGCCACAATGTCGCTGATAACGAGTGTGACGGAGATGAACGCAGCAGAGGTTGCCGCTGCTGCGGACGGACTTCTGAAGTTTGTAGAGGTGCTTCTGGTCGACGCGATCAGGAGCGACCCCTGCAAGCAGCGTGCCGTGTGCGCTGCCATCAAAGAGGCGGGCACGACGTCCGCGGCGATGGCCAATGGTGTTATGTTCGTGCTCGGCCGCATGGCGGCCACGATCGCGACGGCCTACGAGGGCCCGCCGCCAGAGCCGCCCGAGGATGAGCGCGCGAGCGCGCTGAAGCTGATCGACGAGCTCCACGACCGGCTCATGGCCCAGCGGAGACGATAGTCGCCGCTACGGTGAGACGGCAACGAATGGGCGCAGCGACACGATGTCGCTGCGCCCATTACTTTTTATATTTTGCTAGTACGACTTAAGGTGGCACGCTTTGTCATGCGTCCTAATCTTCTCAAGCGCCTTAGCCTCGATCTGGCGGATGCGCTCGCGCGTAACTCCAAACTCCTTCCCCACCTCTTCGAGGGTGTGATAGATACCGTCCATGAGGCCGTGCCGCATCTCGAGAATCTTGCGCTCCTTGCTCGAGAGGTCATTCAAGATCGCGCGCACATGCTCGGTCAGGATACGCTCTGAGGACTCCTGTACTGGCGAGGGGATCTTATCGTCCGGGATGAAGTCTCCCAGAGTCGACTTCTCATCGTCGTCGCTCCCGACCGGGTTCTCGAGCGAGAGCGTGTCTTGGTTGATCTTCTCTATTTGATAAATCTTTTCTGGCTCGACACCCATCTCAACCGCGATCTCCTCTGGCTGGGGGTCGCGGCCCAAGGTCTGCGCGAGGCGGCGGCTCACCTGCTTGTACTTGGCGATCGTCTCCACCATGTGCACGGGGATACGGATCGTGCGCGACTGGTCGGCGAGAGCGCGCGTAATAGCCTGGCGGATCCACCAGGTCGCATACGTCGAGAACTTATACCCCTTCTTCCAGTCAAACTTGTCAACGGCACGAAAGAGACCGAGATTCCCCTCTTGGATGAGGTCGAGGAGCGTGAGGTCCGCACTGCGCCCGACGTACTTCTTGGCGATAGATACCACGAGGCGCAGGTTCGAGCGTGCGAGAATGTTGCGCGCCTCGGCATCGCCCTTCTCGATACGTTTGGCGAGGTCGCGCTCTTCGCTCGCCGTGAGGAGCGGGTATTGGCCAATCTCGCGGAGGTAGATCTGTATAGAGTCATAGCCGGTCGAGTGGCGATCCTTGATGTTGCGCGTGGCGAGGTACTCGTCGGCGTTGTCTTCGAGCATACCGCCCTCAAGCACGTCCACGCCTGCAATCGCGAAACGCTCGTAGAGCGACTCGAGGAAGTTCACGTCGTCTTCGACGTGAGGAAATGACTTCAATATCTCCGCATAGGTCACGTAACCGCGCTCCTTACCCTTCTCGATGAGTGTCTCTGCCGACGCCGCCTTCTGAGTAGTAGCTTTGGTCTTCGCTTTGGCGGCGGCCTTCTTAACGATCTTCTTCAAGCTCGCCTTCTTGATGCGCGAAGACTTCGCGACCGTCTTCGTCGCTTTCTTCTTGGTCACCTTTTTGACGACCTTCTTTGTTGCCTTTTTGACCGCCTTTTTAGGGGTTTTTTTCTTCGGTGTCGCCATAGGTAAATGTGATGTAAGTAAATTAGTGTGTGAGCTCTGCGAGCCGCGCCGCCAAACGAGCGCACGCCGTCTGAGCCTGCGTAGCCGCCGTCTCGTCACCAGCCCCCTCTGCTCTGCGTAATGCTGTTACCGATTCTTGATACGCCTCGCGGATCACCGCTTCTTCAAAGGCGCGGAGAAGTTCATCAGCCGCCGACTCAGAGGGGCTCTCTCCAAAAGACTTTTCAGCCTCAAACAGAGCAGACTCAGAGAGGCCATCGAGAGGCGGCACTGGTGCTTCAGTAATTCGACAATACTCCGATTCGACGCGCTCGGCAAGGGGCGACCCTGCATAAGCGCGGAGCGCGCCAAGTAACTGCTCGGCACGTACCTCTTTAGCCGGTCGAGCGGGCGTGAAGGTTTGACCTTGAGAATGCTGGGCGAAGGTCGAACCTTGGAGCTCGTCCGGCTTAGGGAGGTGACTGAGTGACTCGCGCACAGCCTCAGTCGAGAGGCCAAGCGCGCGTGCGGTGGCCTGGATAAAATGCTCTCGCTCCATCGGGCTCTTCATAGCCGCGATGAGCGGCAAGACAATCTGCTCTGAGACTCGCAAAAGCCGGTGCGGGTCGGTCTCTTTCTCTGCCAAGACAGAGAGGAAGAATTCGACGACGGGCTTCGCGGCCTTGAGCCGAGCCGCAAAGTCTTGTGCGTCACTGACAATGATGTCGGCCGGGTCAGTATCAAGCGGCAAACGCACTGCCTTGACGCGCATGCCGCCTCGCAGAGCGCGTAAAGCAGACTTCGCTGTCGCCGAGAGCCCTGCCGTGTCGGCATCAAGCACGAGCATCAGGTTCTCGCTATATCGCTTTATGAGTGCGACGTGCCGCTCGGTGAGCGCGGTCCCCGAGAGCGCGACAACGTTTTCAAAGCCCGCTTGGTGCGCGAGTACCGCGTCCATCTGACCTTCGACCAGTATCGCGAAGCCGCGCACCCGTATGGCGTCCTTTGCCTTATCCATGCCAAAGAGCACGTCGCTCTTATGATAGAGGGTGGTCTCTGGAGAATTGAGATACTTTGCTGGCTCGTCTGCACTGAGCGCGCGCCCGGTGAAGGCGACCGTGTGCCCAGCCGTGTCGGCTATCGGGAACATGAGTCGGTCGCGAAACCGATCATAGTAGGTACCCGGCTTACCCTCTGCCTCCTTGATAAGCCCCGCCGCGAGGAGCTCCTCGGTGCTGAAGCCCTGTGTGGTAAGCTCTTCGAGGAGCCCGCGCCACCCGTCTGGCGCATAGCCAACGTTCCACCGCCTAAGCGTCTCGGTAGTGAGGCCGCGTTTCTTGGCATAGGTCGCGGCAGGTGTCCCAGCGAGCTTCTCTGCGTACCATTGCGACGCCTTCTGCATCGCCTCACGCAGGCGTTCCTTGCGCGAGGTGTCGCCCGACTTCTGACTCCAGGCTGAGTCAAGTGGCACGCCAGCTTTCTCGGCAAGCATTTTGAGTGCGGTTTTAAAATCTACCCCCTCAACCTTCTCGACAAAGGAGAAAATGTCGCCCCCTTCGCCACAGCCGAAGCAGTGGTAGGTGCCGCGCTCGACACTCACGTGGAAGCTCGGGGTCTTCTCCTTGTGGAAGGGGCAGAGGCCAGTAAGCGAACGCCCTGCTCGACGGAGCTTTACGTGCGGTGCCACCACATCGGCAATCGAGAGCCGCTCCTTTATCTCTGCCACCGCGTCATTCGCCATGTGCCTCATTGTAGCCTATTTAGTCTTTCTTCGAACTCCGCCCGCAAGCGCGCACGGCTCCGAAACCCTGTCGGGTTTCGGAGCCGTCATTCATTTTTTAATACAAACTTAGAGTGCGCGTGTTGGGCGCGGCGCGAACGCGGGGCGCTCGCTCGCAATTGGTGCTGGGCGCTCTGCCCGAAGCTTCGCGATGTGCGCATATTTCTTACTGCCCGAGAAGCCGGTACCCGCAGGGATGAGGCGCCCCAAGATCACGTTCTCTTTGAGACCACGGAGGCGGTCAACCGATCCGCGAAGTGCGGCGTTGATGAGGATCTTGGTGGTCTGCTCGAACGATGCCGCCGAGAGGAACGAGCGACGAGAGAGCGCCGACTCCTTGATGCCGAGCACAATATCGTTACTCTTCGGTGGCATCTTCCCTGCCGCCTCCATCTCGTGCACTGCCTTAGCAAACTCCCAGTCCTCTACCACGTCACCCACCGAGTAGTCGGTGTCGCCCGCGTCGGTAATCTTGGCGCGTGAGAACATCTGCTTGACCACGACCTCGAGGTGCTTGCGCGAGACGCTTGCTCCCTGCAACTCGTAGATCTTGCTCGCCTCGGCGATGATGTACTCTTGTACCGCCGCACGGCCAGCATATTCGAAGAGGTCGTCAAGGTCTGCCGAGCCATCAGAGAGGATCTGCCCGCGCACCACCGCGTCGCCAGCCTTCACGAGTGGAACGCGTGGATACGGCGCGAAATATTCGTAGGATGATCCGTCCTTCTTGCCCTGCCCCGCGAGCGGTGCAACCACGATAACCTTCTCGCGACCCGCCTCCTTCACCTCAGTTACCATGCCATCAGACTTCGAGATGACAGCCGGGTTCTTCGGCGAGCGCTTCTCGAAAATCTCTTCAACGCGCGGGAGGCCGTTCGTGATATCACCGCCAACCGACGCCACGCCGCCCGCGTGGAAGGTACGCATCGTGAGCTGAGTGCCCGGCTCACCGATCGCCTGCGCGGCGATCGTACCGACGGCCTCGCCGAGATCGACGAGCTCTTGCGTGGTA
This sequence comes from Candidatus Kaiserbacteria bacterium CG10_big_fil_rev_8_21_14_0_10_56_12, assembly GCA_002773355.1. Taxonomy (GTDB): domain Bacteria; phylum Patescibacteriota; class Minisyncoccia; order Phycocordibacterales; family Phycocordibacteraceae; genus C7867-001. The sequence continues at coordinate 55,106 of PFBL01000001.1, read as the reverse complement.
AGGTCCATGCCGTAGCAGGTCTGACACACTCCATAACGTGTCTCGCACGACATTGGCGACCGTGCCATGACGCTCGATACTGATTTCGCCGAGGAGAGCGCTTCGGCATCTTCCGTCGTGAGATATTGTCCGCGTTTAAAAAGCACGGTGCCATCGGCGTCCTTCACATCTTCTGCAAGAACACGCCCGCGGAGCACCTCTGCGTAGTCGATCTGGATGCCCGAGAAGCTGGTGCGATTGATCGTGACACCACGCTTGGTCTTGCAGTCCGCCTCGGTCACAATCGAGTCTTGCGCAACGTCAAAGAGTCGTCGCGTGAGGTAGCCTGCCTTCGCGGTGCCGAGTGCCGTGTCAGTGAGACCCTTACGCGCACCGTGCGTACTCATGAAGTACTCAACCGGATTGAGACCCTCAGAGAACGAGGACGTGATCGGGAGCTCGATCGTGTCGCCGGCCGTGTTTTGGATCAGACCTTTCATGCCCGCCATCTGCGTGAGGTTACCCATCGTACCGCGTGCGCCAGAGCGCACCATGTCAGCGACCGAGCCCATCGGGTCGAGTTCGAGTGCGACCTGTTCCTCCACCAGCTGTTTGGCGTTTTGCCACAATTCAATCGACATACGACGCTTCTCCTCTGCCGAGAGGAGGCCGTTCTTGTAGTCCTCATCAATCTTAGCAACCTTCTCGCTCGCCTCGTCGATGATGCGCTTTTTCTCCTTTGGTACCGAGACATCATCGATAGACCACGACACGCCCGACTTGGTCGCATACTCAAAGCCAAAACGCTTCACCTTGTTCACGATATTTGGTACCGCGTCAATGCCGTAGCGCACGATGCAGTCATTCACGATACGCGCGAGCACCTTCTTGGTGATGGTGTCTTCGACATACGGGTACGTCGAAGGGAGCACCGTGTTGAAGAGGAGCTTCCCCACGGTCGTCTCGAAAATGTGTCCGTCATAGGCGGCATATTTTTCTTTACCCGCGACGGGGAGCACCTTGATCTTGGCGCGCACATCGATCGCCCCGTATTCGCTCGCGAGGATAGCCGCGTTTGGTGAGGCAAAGTGTTCGCCCTCGCCCTTGGCGCCGTCGACCGCCTTCGTGAGCCAGTATACGCCGAGAATAATATCGAGCGGCTTACCGGTGAGTACGATCAAGTCCCCAGACCCCGGCTTCAAGATGTTTTTGTTCGCGCTCATCACGTTCTTCGCCTCCCACTGCGCCTCCTCAGAGAGCGGCAGGTGCACGGCCATCTGGTCGCCGTCAAAGTCGGCGTTGAAGGCGTTACAGACGAGCGGGTGCAACTGGATCGCATCACCTTCGATAAGTCGTGGGCGGAATGCTTGAATACCTTGTCGGTGCAAGGTCGGTGCGCGGTTCAAGAGCACATACTTGCCCGCGATTGCTTCTTCAAGAATCTCCCATACTTCAGGGACCCCATCCTCGATCAGGCGGCCCGCACCCCGAATGTTAAAGGCGAGTTCGCGCGAGAGCAGGCCCGCGATAACAAAGGGACGGAAGAGCTCGAGCGCCATATGCTTCGGGAGACCGCACTCGTCGAGCTCGAGATCCGGGCCAACCACGATCACCGAACGTCCCGAGTAGTCCACACGCTTGCCGAGCAGGTTCTGACGGAAGTATCCTTGCTTGCCCTTGAGGTAGTCGGCAAGCGACTTAAGTGGGCGTCGCTGAGCTGGCGTGAGCGCCCCGCCCGCCGCACCGCCCTTACGAATCGAGTTGTCGAGGAGAGCATCAACCGCCTCCTGCAGGATCCGCTTCTCGTTGCGCAAGATAACCTCAGGCGCATGAATATCGATGAGCTTCTTGAGACGATTGTTGCGGTTGATGACGCGACGATAGAGATCGTTCACATCACTCGTCGCATGACGACCTCCCTCGAGCGCAACCATCGGGCGTAGCGCCGGCGGGATAACAGGAATTCGAGTGAGGAACAGCCACTCCGGTCGCAGACCCGAGGCAATGAGACCGGCGATGAGTGAGAGACGCTTCGCGAGCTTCTCACGCTCTGCGGCCCCTGCCTTCTCGTAGCGCGCAAGGAGTGTTTGCTCGAGTTGTTTAAGATCGAGTGCGCGGAAGATGTCGTAGATCGCTTCGGCGCCAATGCGCGCTTCGAAGAGGCCGCCGTACTTCACCGAGTAGCGGTGGTATTCGAGCTCGTCGAGCACCTTGCCGACCACGACGCCCTCGATCTCTGCCTTGGCGAGCGTCATTTTGGTCTTGAGCTCGTCGCGTGCTTTGTCGCCCTCGGTGGCCTTGTACTTGCTCTTGTACTCGCCCTCGAGCTCGGTAAGGAGCCGCTTCTTCTCCTCCTCTGCGATCTTGGTAATGATGTATCCTGCAAAATAAACCACCTTCTCGACGTCGGTTGCCGACGCGCCGAGGAGGAGGGCCATACGGCTCGGCACAGAGCGGAGGAACCAGATATGCGCGACAGGCGTGCAGAGCTCGATGTGCCCCATGCGCTCCCGGCGCACAATCGAGCGCGTAATCTCAACACCGCATTTGTCGCAGACAATGCCCTTGTAACGAATCCCTTTGTACTTACCGCAGTAACACTCATAGTCCTTTTCTGGACCAAAGATCTTCTCATCGAAGAGGCCGTGCTTCTCTGAACGTTGCGTACGATAGTTAATGGTCTCTGGCTTGGTCACCTCGCCGCTTGACCAGGCGAGAATACGTTCAGGTGAAGCGAGCGTCAGACGCAGACCGTTCCAGGTATCGCGCAGAGGGAGTTTTCGTGGTGTGAATGCCATAGGATAGGTGTGAAATGATTAAGGTCTGACTACTCGGATTCGTCGTCCGGAGCGGGCGGGAGATTGAGCGGATCAACGTCAAGTGCGAGACCGCGAATCTGGTTGGTAAGCACGCCAAACGACGCCGGTGTCCCAGAGTGAGAAATGGCCTCGCCGCGTACGATCGCGTCGAAGGCGGCCGAGCGGCCCTGGATATCGTCGGACTTGATAGTGAGCATCTCGCGCAGCGTATAGGCCGCGCCGTAGCCCAAGAGTGCCCAGACTTCCATTTCTCCAAAGCGCTGGCCGCCGTTCTGCGCCTTACCCCCGAGCGGTTGCTGAGTAATGAGGCTGTAGGGACCAATCGAGCGCATGTGGATCTTGTCCTCCACCATGTGATGCAGTTTGAGCACGTACATATAGCCCACCGCGGTCGGCTGTGCAAACGGATCGCCCGTCTGCCCATCAAAGAGTTGTATCTTGCCGTTCCGCGCGAATCCTGCACTCTCGAGCTCGTCTCGAATCTCGTCTGCGGTGGCGCCGGCAAACGGCGGAACGACCGCCTGATACCCGAGCGTGTGCGCGGCGAGACCTAGGTGGAGTTCGAGAATTTGCCCGAGGTTCATACGGCTCGGCACGCCAAGCGGCGTCAGGATGATGTCGACGGGATTTCCATCCTTGTCATACGGCATGTCCTCGACCGGCAATACCCGTGAGATAACACCTTTGTTACCGTGACGACCCGCGAGCTTATCGCCCACCGAGACGTTACGCACCTGCGCGACGGTGATGACAATTTTCTTGATGATACCGCTCTCGAGTTGGTCGCCCCGCTCGCGAGAAAAAATGCGTACACCGATCACGCGACCGCGCTTGCCTCCCTCCATGCGCAGCGACGTATCCTTCACATCCTTAGCCTTGTCGCCAAAGATTGAGCGGAGAAGTCGCTCCTCGGGAGTAAGTTGTGTTTCTCCCTTCGGCGTTACTTTGCCGACGAGAATATCGCCCGAGCGTACCTCCGCGCCAATGCGGATCACACCCTCTTCGTCGAGGTTCTTAAGACGCATCTCGCCTACGTTCGGGATATCATGCGTCGTTGTCTCGGGACCGAGCTTAGTGTCGCGAACGACACAATCAAAATCTTCAATATGAACCGTCGTGAACTTCGCCTCCTCTACGAGGCGCTCCGAGATAATGATGGCGTCCTCATAGTTGGCACCGTTCCAGCTCATGAAAGCGACACGCACATTTTGACCGAGCGCGAGTTGTCCTTGGTCGGTAGATGAGTTGTCCGCGAGTACGTCCCCTTTCTTCACCTTGTCGCCCGTACGCACCGACGGTCGCTGTAAAAACGCAGAGTTTTGATTGGTCTGCGTGAGGCCCTGAAGCCGATACTCCTGTTTCTTGCCGTCCTTGGAGGTGACCACCACCTTGCGCGCGTCAACATAGGTGACCTCTCCCGCCTCGAGCGCGAGGACGAGACGGCCCGTACTGCGCGCCGCATGCGCCTCAATACCGGTCGATACGAGCGGCGCCTCAGGAATGAGGATCGGGGTCGCCTGCTTCTGCATGTTGCTACCCATGAGCGCGCGGTTCGCGTCGTCGTGATCGACAAAGGGGATCATCGACGTCGCGATCGAGAACATTTGATAGGTCGAAGCATCTATGAGCGTCACCTCATTGCGTGTGACAATGATTGGCTCGCCCTTATGGCGCGCTTCGACTGAATCGGCAACGATGTGGCCCTGTGCATCAAGCACCGTGGCGCCGTGAGCGATGGTCTCGAGCTCTTCATCGAGCGCGTTAAGATAGACAGTTTCTTCAGTCACCTTGCCGTTCTTCACCTTCACATACGGTGTCTCAATAACGCCGAAGTCGTTGGTTCGTGCGTGCGTCGCCAGGCGGAGGATGAGACCGATGTTTTGACCCTCTGGCGTGTGGATAGGACAGAGGCGTCCATAGTGGCTCGGGTGCACGTCGCGCACCTCAAAGCCCGCGCGCTCGCGTGTGAGCCCGCCCGGACCCAGTGCCGAGAGAGTGCGCAGGTTCTCGAGTTCCGCAAGAATGTTCTGTTGGTCCATAAATTGCGAGAGCTGGTTCGCGGTGAAGAATTCGTGTACCGACGCCTGGAAGGGTCGCGGGTTCACGAGCGCGAGCGGGAGCGTCGTCTCGCTCTCGATCGTCGACATTCGGTCTTGGATGTTGCGCTTCATACGGCTCATGCCGACGCGCATGCGCGACTGAAGTAGCTCGCCAACAAATCGTACCCGGCGAAACCCGAGGTGATCGATGTCGTCGGGGCGGGCATTCGGATCAACGTTAAGCCGCGTAATCTCATTGATAATCCGTACAAAATCAGCGAGACCAAGGGTGCGCTTCTCGAGCGCCTTCTCGGTAACCGGGAGGCCAAACCGCGCGTTCAACCGATGGCGACCCACCTTACCCAAGTCGTACCGCTCAGAGGCAAAGAGCGATTGGACGAAGTTCTTCGCGTTCTCTGACGTAACGAGATCGCCGTCACGCATCCGACGATGAATCTCAATATACGCGTCTTCAACTGAGGCGGCCTCGTCGTGAGCAAGCGTGGCTTGCATCGCCGCGAGCGCGAGTGGCTGGTCCTTAAAGTGCTTCATAACATCCTTGCCGATGCCCCCGCCAAAGACGGTGAGGAGCTGACTGATCGGGAACTTGCGCTTGCGGTCGATTTTCACAAACACAGCACCATCAGCCTCGGAGTCTATCTCGATCCACACGCCACGAAGAGGGATAATCTTTGCACCGAAGTACGGCTTCCCGCGCAAGAGCTCAGAGACAAAGAACGCGCCGAACGATCGCGCGAGCTGTGGCACGATCGCGCGCTCCACACCCGACACGATGAACGAACCGTGCGGCGTCATGATTGGCATGTCTGCGAGGAAGAGTTCCTGCGACTTCTCTGTGCCTAAGGTCTTGTTCACGAGTTTAACCGTGGCGCGGATAGGCGCCTCATAGGTACGCATGTTCTCGCGCGCAAAATCCTCGTCGTACTTGGGTTCGCCAATCTCAAACTTTTCAAACTGTAGTTCGAACTTCTTGCCAGAATAGTCGGCGATCGGAGAAAACTCCTGGAAGAGCTCCTTGAGACCACTGGTGAGTAGCCACTCGAACGAACCTCGCTGGTGCCCGACAAGATCTGGGAACTCAACTTTCGGAGCACGGAACGCACCGAACGTCTTCTGTGCAAGGGTTTTTTGCATATGGTTGGCAGTGAAGAATGGTTAAAATTACGAACGTATACAAATGTAAACGCACAAACAATGGCGTAACTCGCTTACGTTTTCTTGATTCCCGTATGTATCTTGTTGCCCAGCCCTCCAGTACTAACTCGTATCTAGTGAGCTTACTGTATCAGCTCGCCTCCTGTTGCGCAAGCGCCCTTGCCTGGGGATAAGAAATGGCCCCAGGACCGTTGGCCCTTTCGGGCTGTCAGCTGACTCGGAACTGGCGGGTGAGGCAAATCACCCGCAAATGCGCGGCTCTTGGCGTCGAGGAATTTTTTCTCCTCCTCGAGCCGCCTGGTCAGACGCCGCTTGGTCTCGGCCAGCACCTCGGGGTGACGGCCGAGCCCGCTCAGAACTCTCATCTCTACCATCCTCTACCTCTCATTACAGTGCCCCCCTGGGGCACCCGTTTAGTAGCAAAAGAGCCGACGCCCTTTTGCCCCACACCATCATACGTATTTCAAACCGGTTGTCAACTACTTCTTCCCCCGCCAGGCATCGATCTTGGCGTGGTGGCCAGTCTGGAGCACCTTGGGTGCCTTATAGGTCTTCTTCTTATACGAAATCGCTTCGGGTCGCGTGTAGACCGCATGCGAAGCAACTCGGCGCTCTTCCACCGATGTGTCCTTGCCGAGCACGCCCGGGAGCCGGCGGGTGACGGCGTCAACGATCGCGAGCGCCGGGAGCTCCCCGCCGGTGTAGACTGCCTCACCAACGGCAAACTCCTTGACCGGGGCGAGTGCCTTAATGATCTTCTTCGCGCGCTCGTCGATGCCCTCGTAGCGCCCACAGACCAGCACGACATCTGAGTATGCGACGAGTGCGTCAGCATCCTTGTTAGTGAATTGCTTGCCGCTCGGCGAGAACCAGACAACCATAGGTTTCTTTTTCGCCCGCAATGCCTTCTCGACCGCCTTCACCACCGGGAGCGCCTGCATCACCATCCCCGGGCCACCACCGTACGGACGATCGTCGACGCGACGAAGGTTGGTCGCCTTCTGATGCGGCGTCTGCGTAGCAAAGTCTCGAGGGTTCTGGTAGGTGATGCCGATCTTCTTGCCCGTGCGGGCGCGTCCAATGATCGACGCCGAGAGATACGCGTCGCACGCATCGGGAAAAAGCGTAATGAGATGGAACCTCATTATGAGAGCGCGTCGAGCGCTTCGTCGACGGTCTTGACCTCTGGCTCGCGTTTGCCACCAATGGGCTCATTGATCTTGAGATTTACTCTCGCATTGCCCTTCATACCTACAACACGCAGGAGGATGCGGAGCGCCTCAGCGGTCTTGCCGCTCTTACCGATAATTTTTCCCATATCGTCTGGATGGACTGTCAGCGTGAGCAGGACGCCCATCTGGTCGATGACGCGAGCCGTCTCCACTGCCTCCGGGTGGTCGACAAGCGCCTTCACTGCGTATTCGAGAAATGCTTGATCAGGTTCCATATAAGAATATTAGATCAATAAGGGCGCCTCAGGGCGCGAGCGAGCACTATGCGACTGGAGTCTCTTCCGTGGCTTCCGCATCTGCGGCCGCCTCTGCTTCAGTTGGTAGCGCCACTTCGCCTGCGGCGGGCGCCTCGATAGGAGCCTCCTCTGTGGTCGCAGGAACCACGGCGGCGGCCGCCGCTTCTGCCTCGGCTTCTTTGTTGACCTGTACTGTCTTCTTTTGCAGGGCATTAACCTTCGTGCCTTCAATCACCTTCTGGCTGATGAGGAGATTGCGAATCGAGTCCGTGGGCTGTGCACCGACCGAGAGCCAGTGTTTGACCTGCTCAGCGTTCAGGGTGAGTGCCTTACTGCGCGGATTGTAGGTACCAACCTGTTCGACAATGTTACCCGCCTTCGCCGCACGCTCCTTCTCGAGTACGACAATGCGAAACGCCGGATCGTTGGCCCGGCCAATGCGTTGGAATCGAATCATTAACATGTATGCGACTATAGCAGAACCCTGTGTATATTGCTAGAGTAGAGGAAATGACAGACCGCGCTCCCTATGAAGGACCGATCACCATAACCCGCAAGGGTTTTGGCTTTTTCTCTATCGGAGAGGATCAGGAGGATCTCATCATCCCGGCCGAATACACCAAACACGCACTCTCTGGCGATATTGTGAAAGTGGCGCCTGCAGGCGACTATCGCGACCCGATGGGCCGGATGCCGCCGCGCGCCTCGGGCAAGGTCGTCGAGATTGTGCAGCGCGCCCGCGAGACCTTTGTCGGAACGCTTGTTGAAGAAGTTCCCTCGACTACACCCAGAGCGAGCGGCCGCGTCCTGCTCTCGCCCGACTATAAGAAAATGCACGTGCCAATTGTGGTGACCGATACCAAGGGCGCCGCACTTGGCGATAAGGTGCTGGTACGACTCACCGACTGGCCCGAGACCGCTCCCTACCCAGACGGTGTTGTGCAAGAGGGTATCGGTAAGGCCGGCGATCACGAGACCGAGATGCGCGCCCTCGCGCTCGGACAAGGCTTTCGTAGTGACTTCCCTCCTGGTGTCGTGACCGAGGCCAAAGCGCTTGAGACGCGGGGCCGAGCACAGATTGCCGAAGAAACCAATAACCCCATTCGCAAGGATTTCCGCAACGTCCCAACATGCACCATCGACCCGGCCGATGCTAAGGACTTCGATGACGCCCTCTCTGTCCGTACGCTCCCCGATGGGTTACTGGAAGTAGGGATCCACATCGCCGACGTGTCCTTCTTTGTGAAGCCTGGCACCGCACTCGATAAGGAGGCGGTCGCACGTGCGACGAGCGTCTACCTCGTCGACCGGACTATCCCGATGCTTCCCGAGGTATTGAGTAACGACCTTTGCTCGCTCAACCCAGAGCAAGACCGGTTGGCGGTCTCGGCGGTCTTCACACTCGATAAGGACGCTCGCATTCACAGCAAGTGGTTCGGCGAGACCGTAATTCATTCTGATAAGCGCTTTACCTATGAAGAGGCCCAGCAGGTGCTCGATGCGGGGCGTGGCACCATGCACACCGAACTCGCCCTGCTACACGATCTGTCTCAGAAGATTCGCGCCGCGCGACAAGCCAAGGGAGCCATAGAGTTCGATACGCCAGAGGTGAAGGTCGAGCTCGACGCCGCAGGTACACCCGTTGCCATCCATCTCAAGGAGCGCAGGGCTACCAATCTCCTCATAGAGGATTTCATGCTCCTTGCGAACGAGCACGTTGCCGAATATCTGGCCAAGCTCACGGCCAATGGTGGGCCACACTTCGCGTCGCTATACCGCATCCATGACACACCCGACGCTGATCGGATCGAGAATCTTACACAATTGCTCCTCGTCATGGGTTACCATCTCAAGGCACCCGCGGGCAAAGTGAGCGGCGCAGAGTTGAATCGCATCCTCGAAGCGGTCAAGCACACGCCCGAAGAATACCTCGTCAAGACCGCGATCTTGCGATCAATGAGCAAGGCGGTCTATGCCACCAGGAACATCGGCCATTTTGGACTGGCCTTTGAGTACTACACACACTTCACCTCCCCGATTCGGCGCTACCCCGATCTCATCATCCATCGCCTCATCAAGGCGCACGCCGGTGGCGCACCCGTGACCGCCGCAGAGATGAGCGCGTTTGATGCACTCGCCCGTCACTCCTCTGAGCGCGAGGTGGCCGCCGCCGATGCCGAGCGCGACTCGATCAAGATGAAGCAGGTGGAGTTCCTCGCGCCTCGTATTGGAGAGATCTTCGATGCAGTTATCTCGGGCGTCACCGAGCGCGGACTCTACGTCGAGCTCAGCGAAACGCACGCCGATGGGATGATAGTGGTGCGCAATGTGGGCGACGATTATTTTGAATATGACGAGAAGCATTATCGGCTCGTGGGTCGCCGCACCCACCAAGCCTTCCAGCTCGGCGACCCGATCAAGGTCAAGCTCGTTGCGGCACGCGTAGCAGAAAAAGAGCTCGACTTCGTCCCTGCTTGAATCACCGCAGTAATGCGGTGATTCGCTCGTATCGAGCTGAAAACAAAAATTCCCAACGCGCTTTGCGTCAGGAATCATCTCGCCCTGGAGCGAGGGGGCCGTGTGCCCCCTCGCTCCCGTACACCCAGTTCAGTCTGCGGCTGGCTCAGGTACGCTCCGCCGAAATAACCAGTAGTTAATCGTGGAAATGACCTGGTCGGCGGTGTCCATCTCGCAGTCCCGAAGCTCCTTGTCATACCGCCACCAGGACATCCACCAGGTGATGGAAAAGCCGGCCGCTATCAGAAACGTCTCCGCAGTACACCACGTGTCTCTTTCCACTCTTCCCTGTACGACAAACTCGTAATGATCGAGCAGAACGAATACCGGGTAGGTGCACCCGGCGACGAAAACGTAGTACCCGATCGCCGTCCAGAAGTCGATCAGTACAGGCCCCCCGAACAGATAGATCAGCGCCGCGCACGTGAGGCCAGCGCCGATCAGGAGTCCGAGCCACGGGCCGAGACTGAACACGATCAGCACGACCAGCGCACACGCGAATTTAACAAAGTTTACGATCTGCTGCATCTCCAGCATCCTCCCGGGAGTTGATTGGCACAAAAGGTGCACCTGCCGGACAGCGTACGTCATCACCACCCACCTGGCAATATATATGGACATCGTAAGTCCCTAGATGGGTTATACTAAAAGTACAAAAGCACTATGGAACTTTGGCATGTTCTCAACCGCGGCGTTGATGGCCGAAATATTTTTCTGGATGACAAAGATTATTTGCGCTTTGTGCACAATCTGTATGTCTTTAACGACACTACCCCCGCGGATAACAACAGCGGCTACCATTTCAAATCTATGGACCTCGTAAGTCCATATTTGGAACAGGGGCCCAGGAACAAGCTCGTTGATATTCACGGATGGTGTCTCATGAAGAATCATTACCATTTGCTTCTTTCCGAACGCTGTGATGGTGGGCTGTCACAATTCTTACGCAAGCTGAACGTCGGTTACGCCAAATCGTTCAACGACAAATATACGCGTGTGGGTACACTCTTTCAGGGTCGAACTAAGAAGGTGCTCGTAGATCGTCAGGCACACGCTAATTACATTCTTCACTACATCCACCTCAATCCTTTGGATTATTTGAAAGGTGCTCAGACGTGGCGGGACCGAAGTCATGGAGGTATACAGAACAAGCAAGTGGCTCTCGATTATCTCGCCAATTACCGTTGGAGCAGCTATCTTGACTACATTGAGAGACAAAACTTTTCCTCATTGCTTACGACGTCACTTTTCAAGGATATGCTCGGGAACTATCGACACTCTATCGACTCCTATCTTACTGACGCAGAAGCAGACCTCACCAAGATGCGGCTTGAATGATTAGGGACTTACGATGTCCCTATATGGGTACACCGCTGCTGCGCGTGTAGCCGAAACAGAGTTGGCTTTTGTCACTGCATAAATACAAGGATTAATCCTTGTATTTATTTTGCGACCGTTACGGCCTCGTCGAACTTAACTGAGAGGAGCTTGGAGATGCCGTCGCTGCCCATCGTTACGCCGTAGAGGATCCCCGCGCGGCTCATGGTCTCGCGGTTGTGGGTGATCACGATGAGTTGCGATTTCTGCGCCAAGTTCTCGATCATGTCGCCATAACGACGGCTGTTGGCCTCGTCGAGTGCGGCGTCGGTCTCGTCGAGAATGAGAAATGGTGGCGGGTTCACCTGACTCATCGCGAAGATGAGTGCGATCGAGGTGAGCGCACGCTCCCCGCCCGAGAGCTGCATGAGCGAACGCACTTTCTTCTTCGGTAAACTCACGTTGATCTCGATACCGAGTTTCTTCTTCTCTTTGACTTCTTCCTCATCCTCGTCGGACTCGTCCTCTTCCTCGCTCTCGTCTTTGACTTCGATCGCTTCCATCACGAGCCTGGCGCTCCCACCACCAAACATGAGCGCGAAATATTCATTAAAAGATTGGTTGACCTTGGCAAGCCCATCTGCGAAGTGCTTCGCGAGTTCAGTATTCAAGTCCTCGATAAGGGCCGCGAGGCTCTTCGCCGTGCGATCAAGGTCTTCGAGCTCGCGCGCGAGAAACACTTCTCGCTCGCTCACCTCCTTATGCTCGGCACGAATCTCCTCGCCGCCACCGCCGGCCTCCTCGAGACGAATCTTGAGGCGTTCCACGGAGTGCTTGCGCTCCTCCTGCACATGACGCTCCTCCACGGCATCGCTACTGCGCGGCTGGTAGGAGACGGCGGCGGTACCCACGAGCGCAACCACTTCAGCCTTGTCCGAGTCAAGCCGCTCTGAGAGCTGGGCGAGTTCGCGCTCTCGGGCCTCTGTGCGCGTCACCTCAGACTCTTCTCGCGCCTTGTTCTGTGCAAACTCAAGGATGTGTCGGCGCAATTCGCGACCCGTCTCGTCATAGGCGGTGAGTGCCTCGCGCGCGCGGCCAAGCGCGAGACGCGCTTCTTCGTGCTCTTTCTCGAGCGCACGATTCTTCTCGAGAAGCGTCGCGCGCTCTTCTTCGAGTGTATAGACCGAGCGTTCCTCCTCATTCAAGAGATCATCGGATGGCGCGACAAAGCGATCGACAAATGCCTTGATAATCGCGTGGAGCGACTTGAGCGCACCCAGGACCGCCTCAGGGGTGTGCGTCTGCTGTACCTGCAGTTCGGCCTCCTCGGCAAGCGCGATGAGGTCATCACGCGAGACCTTCGCATACGGATCATTCCCGATACGCTTCGCGCGCTCCTTGGCGGCATGCAGGGCGCCCTCAATACGGCCCAGATCTCGTGCGAGCGCCGCTCGCTCGCCCGCAAGGCGCTCGACCTGTTGTTCGGCCTTGCGCGAGAGGTCGAGCCGCTTGGCACCCTCGGCATCGGTCGTGGCGCGCTCCTCGATCGCGGCAAGCTCAGCACTCACGCTCGCGAGTCGCTCCTGGGCCGAACGTTTCTCCTCGATCACTTTCTTCTTCTCGGCCGTAAGGAACGCATCTTCTGTTGCGAAATAGGCCGCAGCCAGTTTGATAAGTTCCTGGCGCATCCCCTCCGCGCGTTCGAGCTTCTCCACCTGGCGCTCCAAGAATCGCAGATGCGGCGCAAGCTCACGGCGGAGCGAGTTCACTTGTTGGATATTGATATCGGTCTTCTCGAGCTTCTTCTGCGCCTCAGCCTTCTTAAACTCATAGACCTTGAGGCCGAGCGCATCCTCAAGCATCGTCCGACGCTCGCGCGCGTTCGCGAGCAGTATCCGATCTGCCTCGCCCTGCGAGATAATGTGGTGACCGGTCTCACCGATGTTTGCACCGGCCAGCAGTTCCTCGATATCACGCAGGCGAACCTTAGAGCCGTTTATCGAATACTCGCTCGACCCGTCGCGCAGTATCGAGCGCTCGATGCTCACTTCGTCGAAATCGATCTTGAACTCGCGACGCACATTATCGAACACGATCGTTACCGACGCGCGGTTACTGCGCGGCACCGTGTGCGACCCGCCCCAAATGAGGTCCTCGCTCCGCTTGCCGCGCATGCTCTTCATCGACTGCTCTCCAAGAGCGAAGCGGAATGCCTCGGCGAGGTTGCTCTTGCCAGAGCCGTTGGGGCCTACTATCGCAGTCGTGGCCGACGAGAAATCGAGCACGGTCTTGCGTACAAAAGATTTAAACCCGACTATCTCCAGCCGCTTCAGCATTCTCCGTATTGTACCAAACGATTTAGGCCCACTTCATCGCCGCGAGCGCGGCTGTGGCCGCGGCCTGTTCGGCCTCTTGCTTGCTGTGTGCCTCGCCGCGGGCAATCTCTTTCTCTCCGAGGAAGGCGCCCACTGTAAACCGTTTGTCGTGGTCGGGGCCTTCTTCGACGAGCGTACGATAGCTTGGGGTAATGCCCTTCTTCTCTTGCGAGAGTTCCTGGAAGTGGCTCTTGGAATCTTGATACGCGCGCGTCTCGATCACGGTGTCCACCTTGCTGTGCACGTTGCGCGCAATAAAGGTCTCAGCGCTTGTAAAACCTTGGTCGAGATAGATCGCACCGATGAGCGCCTCGAAAGTGTCGGCGAGAATCACATCGCGTGCACGCCCGGTGTCCTTGGCCTCGCCCTTTGAGAGGAGGAGATATTCGTTGACGCCGAGCCTCTGTGCGCTCTCGGCAAGGGAGACGGTGTTTACGAGTGCCGCACGCAGATTGGTGAGCTCGCCCTCGCTCTTCTCTGGATATTTCTTGAAAAGGAAGTCTGTTACGGCGAGCTCGAGCACCGCGTCGCCTAAGAACTCGAGGCGTTCGTTGTGGCTCCCGACATACTCCTTGTGCTCATTGAGATACGACCGATGCGTAAAAGCCTCGACAAGGAGGTCGAGATTCTTAAACTTCACACCGATGTGAGTCGCGAAGTTTTTGAAATCAGGCATGAACGGGCGCGGACTTGGCCTTCTCAGCACTCGCATGATCGAGCAGCTTTTGCACGGCCTGGGTCACGATGGGGAGCATATCATCATAAAAATTCAAATCAATGATGTCCTGCAGACGGAACCACTTGGCGTCGTCGAGGCCTCCGCTCTTCTTGAGGGTGAGGGGATCGAACGCGCATCGTGCGAGGAAGAACCATACATGCTTCACCACCTTCCCCTTCTCTGGATGCGAAGCAATATATTCGTTCTCGCCGATCTGGTCTTCGACAGTGGCCTCGAGACCAAGCTCATCCCTGAGAATACGTGCGACGCCAAGCTCCGGTGACGCGTCCTTGTCGATGTGGCCCTTTGAGAGTGTCCAGTGGCCGAAAACGTCGTGTACCAGCGCGAGGTAGTACTGACCTTCGTGCTTGGCATAGGCGATACCGCCGCCCATCTTTTCGAGTGGGAGCTCTTCGCGCTTCACTTTCTTCCTGCCCTGCTCTTCTTTGCCGGGCTCACCGAGCTCCTTGTATACCGCACCTAACACACCGTTCACAAACCGCCCCGACGAATCCCCTCCGAAGGTCTTGGCGAGCTCGATAGCTTCGTTAATCGCAACCTTTGCCGGCACCTGCGTGCGGTCGGCAAACAAGAGTTCATACAGACCGAGGCGCAGGATGTTTCGGTCGATGGGTGCGATGCGTTCGAGTGGCCAATCGGGCGCCGCCTTGGTGATGACAGTGTCGAGGTCCTCTTTCTTGGCGAGCACGCCCTTGAGGAGCGTATCCATGAAGGGGGTGTCGACATCATCGCCGCCAAATTCCTCGACGTTGCGTGCGAGGATATTCAGCGCCTCCTGTTCTGGCACTCCAGAATTGTCCCACTCAAAGAGTGACTGCAGTACGATAGATCGTGCTAAATGTCGATTCGCCATGTAAAGATCTGTTACACCTAAGTATAACAAACATCGCGGCTGCGCAAGCGCAGCCGCGATGTTTGTTGTGTGTAAATTAATTATGCACCGCCGCCAAAGCCTCTGCGCGCCTTCGGACGGCCCGCACCGGTAATCCTGCCCATGATACCTTTGGAACTTTTTGCCTCCGCATTCTCGTGCTCAGCCGCATGATCGTGCACCTGCTCAGCAACAACCTTCTCTGACGGACCCTTCACCTTGGGCGTCTTGGCGCCCTTGACCTTCACTTTGGCGATCTGCTTACCGCGGTACATGCCGGTCGACTCGTCGAGCCGATGCGGGAGTCGGAGCGCACCTGAGGTAGCGTCTTTGACCGCCTTCGTCTCGGTAAGGGCGTGATGAGAACGGCGGTTATTGGTGTGCCCTCGTGTGTGGCGCATGCGTACTGACATGCTGGAGACTCTACCACAGGGTATTAAAAAGAGAAAGGCCGGCCTCGCGCGTGGCGCGTGGCCGGCCCCAAAGATCATTTTCCCTTTTTCTTCGGCGGCCTCAAGTCGGCCCCATGCTCGCAGACCCACGCCTGCGCCTGGGTGACCAGGCCCTTGATGCCGCAAATCATGGCGTTCCCCTCGAACTTGGTCCCCGCCCCGTGGCACCACGGGCAACGAGGGAACTTCTTGCCGAGAAGCAGTTTGTGCTTCTCGACGACTCTCGGGTCCTTCGCGACCCGTGCGCCCTGGCCGGCGCCTTGCCTCCTCATACTGCACCTCGCTTGACTTCCGTAGTCGAGCCATGCGCCCAACTCCGCCGGCATTATACCTTATTTGCACTGCCGGTCAAGATGCAGAAATGTGCGGCGGTGGATGGCGTAAACCTACTCATCCTTTGTATGTTATACATTCGAACTCGTGCACAAAAAGAAAAGCCGCCCCCCTCGTCGCGAGACAAAGGGTTGGCTCTTCGTCTCGCGTGGGGGCGGCCGATTAGACAGCGCGCCTCTGTCTGGGCAGGGTGGGCAAATGCTCCCACCAGAGACATCCCGGACCGGGAACCGCTGTGTAGCCCCAGCAGCTTCCTACCTTCTCGGTAGGCACAGCCGGAATGTACCACCCGATTTGGTCGGTGCGTCCTCCGTGTTCACTGAGACGCATCCCCGCCTCGTCGATGTCGCTGATGTCCCTGCCCTCTGACCTTGCAGCACAGGGTGCGCAACGAAGCTCGGCGCGCATGGTCTGGTACTCTCTCCAGAGCTTGCAGTCCGTCGCTCCGCACTCGCTGCAGATGTAGTTGTCGGGAACGTCGCCACCGAGATACTCGCCCAGCGGCGAGAAGTACGCCATGCGCTCTGCCAAAGCGAGAGCTTTCCGTGGGTTCTTTTCCCAGAGGAATGGCTCAGAGGGATTCCTCCCCCGTGAACGCTGCCAGCGAGCGTGTGTCACCACGTGCTCCGCCGCGCCCTGGGGGTACCGAGAAACTTGTGATCTTTTCAATTGTCCACCTCTCTGAATTCTCAACCCCAATGCCGCATTCAGATTTGCGGTCGGGTAACTTGCCATATATATATTATACATTATTGACATACTGTCAACCCCCAGCTCTGCAAGCTCGTGTTTTCCAAAACCTTCCATAGAGCTTACGTGGTGGTGTTGTGTCACCGTTCGTGCAGGAATGTCTTGCGATGGAGAGCGCACTGGCCGTGCTCTTGCAGGACTTGGTAGTGTGCCTTGGTGCCGTAGCCCTTATGCGCATCGAACCCATATTCTTGGTACTGCTCTGCGAGCGCATACATGCGCCGGTCGCGGACGACCTTGGCCGCAATCGACGCGAGCGAGATGAGTGGTACAAGAGCGTCTCCTCCAATCATTGTCTCTTGCGCATACTCCGCGGGAGCTTTGAGTGCACCGTCGAGCAATACTTCTACAGCGCTCGCGTCCGGCGCGAGCGCCCGTACTCCCCGATCGAGCGCACAATGCACGGCGACCACGATCCCCTCGCTGTCGATCGTCTCATTGCTCTCGAGCTCGACCACATAGCGCACATCGCCCTGCGCTACTCGTGACTCAAGCAGGGCGAAAAGGGTCTCGCGTTTCTTCTCACTTAGCTTTTTGGAATCTGCCACACCAGGAAATTCGCGCGCGACTTCAAAGTGTACTGGCACCGCCACTACGCCAACCGCAACTGGCCCTGCGAGAGGTCCGCGCCCCGCCTCATCAACCCCAAGCATGAATCGCATGTAGAAAGTATACTAGTCCTATGGCATCGCGCTTTATCCATCTCCATACGCACAGCCACTACAGCTTCCTCCAGGCGCTTCCGAAGGTCGACGAGCTCGTCGAAAAGGTTAAGAAAGATGGCATGGATGCGGTGGCGCTCACCGATGCGGGCAACATGCACGGTGTGATCGATTTCTATCAGGCGGCCACGAAGGCCGAGATTAAGCCGATCCTCGGTGTCGACGCCTACCTTGCCCCACGCTCGCGGCATGATAAGGACCACGACCTGGACGCGAAGCGTTCACGCCTCGTTCTCCTCGCCGAAAATGTTACCGGATATCGAAACCTCCTTGCCCTCGTGACGGCCTCGTGGACAGAGGGGTTCTTCGAGCGACCACGTCTCGACAAGGAGCTCCTCCGCGCACACGCCGCCGGCATTATCGCGATACTCCCCTCCTTCGCGGGCGACGTTGCCCAGCTACTGCGTGCCGGTGACCACAACGGGGCCGCCGCAAGTCTCGCCGAGTTCACCGACATCTTCGGCAAGGAGAACCTCTTCCTCGAAGTCTCGCACCACCCAAAGGTTACAGGACATGAGGCGCTCATGCAGAAGAACATCGAGCTTGCACACGAGACCGACACACCGCTCGTTGCGCAACACGACGTCTACTACCTCGATCCGAGCGATCGCGGCGCAACCGAGATCCTGCGCCGCATCCAGCAAGGCGAGCGCGGTAAGAACGAGGAGGAGGATTTCTCGTTCATCTCCGAGAAGAAGGCGCTCGCTCTCTTCAAAGATACGCCCGAGGCTGTCGACAACACGCGCCGCATCGCAGACCGCTGTAACGTAGAGCTCACGCTCGGCAAGTTTGTCTTCCCCAATTTTGCGCTCCCGCCTGGGAAGACAGCTGACGAACTCTTGCGCGAGCTCTGTCTGGCAGGACTCAAGGTGCGCGGCCTCGAGGGGCGCCAAGACGTGCTCGAGCGTCTCGAGTACGAGCTTGGCATTATTGCCTTCAAAGGGTACGCGGCATACTTCCTCGTGGTGGAAGACCTGGTGCGCTTCGCGAGAGAAAAAAACATTTATACCAATATTCGTGGCTCGGTAGCAGGCTCGATGACCACGTACCTACTTCAAATCACCAAGATTGACCCCCTTGAGTACAAGATCCCCTTCGAGCGCTTCTTGAACCCTGAGCGCCCCTCGGCCCCAGACATCGACATGGACTTCGCCGACAATCGTCGCGATGAGGTGATCGAATATGCCCGAGAAAAATATGGCCACGACCACGTGGCGCAGATTGGCACCTTCGGTACCATGATGGCGCGCGCGGCGATACGCGATGTCGCCCGCGCACTCGGGCATTCTTACAACACTGGCGACCGTATCGCCAAACTCATCCCTATGGGCTCTCAGGGCTTCCCGATGACCATCGAGAACGCAATGAAGCTCGAGCCTGATCTCAAATCGCTCTACAACGAAGACGACGATACGAAGGAGATTCTCGACCTCGCACAGCGCATCGAAGGGTGCGTGCGCCACGTGGGCGTGCACGCGGCCGGCGTGGTCGTGTCACCGACGCCGTTAGTCGAGTGGACCCCTATCCAGCCCGACCCTAAAGGCACCGGCAAGCTCATCACGCAATACGATATGTACTCTGTCGGTGAAGACGGGGTGGGACTCACGAAGTTTGACTTTCTTGGTATCAAAAACCTCACCATCCTCGCTGACGCCGTTGCTCGCGTCAAAGAAACGCGCGGTATCGACATTGATATCGAGGCGATACCCCTCGACGACCCCAAAACATTCGCGATGCTCGCGCGCGGCGACACTGAGGGCACCTTCCAGCTGAACGGCACGGGCATGACCCGCTGGCTCAAGGACCTGCGGCCAACAACGATTCACGACATCAACGCCATGGTTGCGCTGTATCGCCCCGGGCCGATGCAATTTATCCCGCAATATATTGAGCGCAAGCACAACCCGAGTCTTATCACCTATCTCGACCCCGCTATGGAGCCGATCCTCAAACAAACCTACGGTATTCTCGTCTACCAAGACGATCTCTTGATCATGGCGCACGAATTTGCCGGATACTCATGGGGTGAGGTCGACAAGTTCCGCAAGGCCGTGGGCAAGAAGATCCCTGCCGAAATGCAAAAGCAGAAGGAGAAGTTCATCGATGGCTGTGTCGAGCACTCCACGTGGCCGCGCAAGAAGGCGCAGGAGGTCTGGGCGTGGATCGAACCGTTTGCGGCCTACGGTTTCAACAAAGCGCACTCGGCCTCGTATGGGCGGGTTGCCTATCAAACGAGCTACCTCAAAGCGAATTATCCGGTCGAATATCTCGCCGCGCTTCTCACCGCCGACTCTGGTGACACCGAACAGATTTCTGTCTTTGTGGGAGAGGCCAAACGGCTCGGTATCGACGTCTTGCCGCCAGATGTGAACGAGAGCGGCACCGACTTTACCGTCGTTGGCGAGCACCGCGACGCGATCCGATTCGGCCTCTCCTCGATAAAGAACTTCGGCGAGGGCATCGCCGAAGCGATTATGACCGAGCGCACCGCACACGGCTCCTACCACTCTCTATCTGACTTCCTCTCACGAGTCGCATCAAAAAATCTCAACCGCAAGTCGCTTGAGTCGCTCGTCAAAGCAGGTGCCCTTGACTCGCTTGCCCCCGCACACGCGGGCCGCGACACACTACTCGAAAATATCGAGGCGCTTCTCGCCTATCATCGAGAGGCGACCGCAAGCGCGCCCCAGGATTCGCTGTTTGGTGATCTGACCAAGCCGCCCGAACTCCACCTGCCCGAGGGTACTGCCATGTCCCTCGCTGACAAACTGGCGTGGGAGAAGGAGCTCTTGGGCATCTACGTGAGCGGCCACCCACTCGATGCCCATAAAGATCTGCTCGCGAAGGCGCGCCTCACCATCGCACAGATTAAAAAAACGCCCACCAACGGCACGCTGGTCATTTTGCCGGTGCTAGTATCCATTGTGCGCCCCATACTCACCAAGAGCGGCGAGAAGATGGCCTTTGTCACCGTCGAAGACCAGACCGACAGCATAGAATCGGTCGTATTCCCAAAAACGTTTAAGGAGCATGTCGCCGCGATTGTCCCTGGGGCCTGTTTACTACTGAAGGCAAAAGTGTCCATACGTAATGGCGAGGCGACCCTCGCCATTGAAGAGCTCAAGCCTATTTAATGGTAATGTGATATCCTCATCACTAATGGACGAAAGCAACGAGAAGGCTAACGACCACAAGAAGCTCGGTAAGGAGCTTGATCTTTTTGCCTTCTCAGATGCCGTGGGTAAAGGCCTCCCCCTCTTCACTCCAAAAGGGTCGGTCATTCGTCGCGAGCTAGAACGCTTTATCGTGGATGAAGAAATCAAGCGTGGATACCTACACGTCTATACACCCGACATAGCCAAGCTGGAGCTCTACGAAAAAAGTGGACACTATCCACACTACAAGGAGTCCATGTATGCGCCGATAGAAATCGACGACGAGCGCTTCATGCTCCGACCAATGACGTGCCCGCATCACTTCGAACTTTTCTTGCGCAAGCCTGTAAGCTATCGCGAGCTTCCAATGCGCATTGCTGAGCTTGCGAAGCTGTATCGCTACGAACAGTCTGGTGAACTCATGGGGTTGCAACGCGTACGCACCTTCTGTCTCTCAGATGCGCATATCATTTGCGCTTCTGAAGAGCAAGCGGTCGACGAAATCGCGAAAGCGCTCGATCTCATAGAGTTTGTCACCTCAGTCTTCGGGCTCACACTCGACGTTGATTATCGCTATCGCCTCTCGATGGGTGATCGCGCTAACACTGACAAATACTACAAAGATGATGACGCCTGGGAGAAGGGCGAACAGCTTCTCCGTACGCTCATGCAGAACCGCGGGTCCAAGTTTGAAGAGGCCAGCGACGAGGCCGCCTTCTATGGCCCCAAGATTGATATACAGATGAAAAACGTAAACGGTAAAGAAGATACTGCCTTCACCGTGCAATACGACTTTTGTATGCCTGACCGCTTCGATCTGAGTTACATCGGTGAAGATGGTGAGAAGCACCGTGCATTTGTCGTACACCGCTCCTCTATTGGTGCGATCGAGCGCATTATGGCGTTTCTCATTGAGAAGTACGGCGGTGCCTTCCCCACTTGGCTGTCGCCGGTGCAGGCCAAAGTACTCTCCGTATCGGAGAAGCACGTTGTGTATGCAAAAGAGGTCGTGGAGGCCCTGAGAGCCGCGAACATCCGCGTCGAGCTCGACGACTCAGACGAATCGCTCGGCAAGAAGATCCGCGCAGGAAAGACCGAGAAGGTCCCTTACCTCCTCGTGGTTGGTGACGCTGAGATATCGGCAAAGACCGTATCGGTCGAGGGCCGCGACAGTGGTAAGCAGGGTACGTCCACCGTCGAGGCGTTTGCGGCCCGAATGCAAGAAGAGATACGCACGCGCGCGTAACCATGGCGATTAAGCCTACGTGTGATTTCTGTACGCAAGAGTTGCGCGATTTCGGTGCCCTCCTATTCTCGCCTCCGAATAAGCAATCAGTAGTGAAGAAGCTCCACGTGTGTCGAAGTTGCTACAAGAGGCTCCTTAGACACCGAGGATAGAAAGCGCGCGGGTGAGCGCGAGCTTGGCGCCCGTCACGCCTGTTGAATAGCTCGAATCGATTGCGGTGGTGAGAGACGCAATGAGCTTTTCAAGATGCGGCGTAGCGAATCGTGCCGTGAGGCGCGCGATCTCTGGATCACATTCTGTACCATCAATACGCGCACGATACACGTCGTCGAGCAAACATGTTGCCGCTGAGACCAAGTGTTCAGGCTTCCCGCCCCCTCGCACGTGCTGGCGAAGGCCAGCAAAGACGGCCTCGCGGTCTCCCTGTACAAGCGCACTCGTAAAGCCGCGCGTGTCGATAGCGGCACTCGGAGCTGTTTCTGCATCACGTGCCTGCGGTGGCGCCTCTTGTTCTATCGGCTCCACGTGCTCGTACACGGGCTCCGTCATGGGTGCCGGTGCGGCACTATGTGAGCGCGCAAGGCCTTTGACGATATCCTCGATCGAGAGCACCTCGTTGCGCGCAAAGGATTTGAACCCGTCGTATGCCGAATATCCGCGGGGCATCTCGGGCTCCTCCTCGACAGATTCCTCCGTGTGACTAATTGGTTCTGGTACCTCCGACGTCTTGGAGCTCATCGGCTCCAGGTCACGCGCGTTCAGCGCGACAGAGACGCGCTCGCCAAAGGTGCGCATCGAGCGCCCCGCAAACGGCATCAGATTAAAGAGTACGAGATACGCGAGCGCGAGCGACCATCCAATGAGCGCAATCCAGTAGAGCACCGTACCGGTAGGGCCGAGATCGAGGCCCGTGTACGGAATCTGTGAGAGATAAATGTAGGCACCGGCAACCTCTCCCGTATGCGGCGTAGACGAGAGCAACACATGCGGCGTGTGGTTGCCTCCTCCGCCCCCTCCACCACCGCCCCCGCCACAGTTACTCGTACAGCCCGTAGGCGGAATGGTAACCACTGCCGTACAACTTGCGGTAGTGCCGTTGCCTGTCACTGTACCAGTAAAGGTGGTGTCAGACGTGATTGCGGGTGTCGTGGTAGAGCCGCTCGGAACCTCTACTGTACCAACGCTCCCGATGCTGTGGTCAAGACTGAAGGCGCTAGCATGCGTGGTCGTCCACGAGAGCGTTGAAGTGCCACCCGAGCTAACACTCGTTGGAGAGGCCGTGAGCGTACACGCGGGACTTGAGCCGCCACCGCCTCCGACCGTGATAGTTACCTGACATGTTGCGATAGCACCACGGCTGTTCGTCGCAGTGCCGGTATAGGTCGTTGTCACGGTTGGCGACACTCCCGCCGTCCCAATAGCAGTGGTGAGATGCGTATGTACATCATGATCAACAACAAATGATGTGGCATTCGTGGTTGTCCATTCGAGGACGTGCGTGCCTGAATTAGGCAGGCTCTCCGCATAGAGAAGTAACAGGTCGGCATCGCTTGCCAGAATTTTTCCATCGCCGTTAAGATCGCAGACTTTGCCGGTAGGACAGGCGTAGCCACCCGTAGCAATCGCAAGCAGGGCCTTGGCGTCGGCCGCATCGAGCGTGCCGTCATTGGTGAAGTCGATCTGTGACGTGTCGATGGTGCTCGGTGGTGCGGCAATGAGTGTACAGGTAGGAGCGTCGGCAGGCGGCGGTGTGGTAGTAGGTACCGTCACCTTCGCTGAACAATGCGCAACGGCACCCTTGCCTGTGACTGTTCCCGTGTAGGTAGTCGTCTTTGTTGGGCTCGCAGTCGTAGACCCGCCTGGTACGGGAGTTACTGAGCCAATGCCCTGATCAATTTCAAATGTGTCGCCGTTCGTCGTGGTCCACGAGAGTTTGGTCTGCCCAGGCGTATAGGGCCCCGCCGCATACTTCCCCAGAAGAAGGGCGTCACTTGCATTAACTGAACCGTCGCCGTTCACATCGCACACTTTGCCAACAGGACAAGAGATGCTCCCGGTAACAATCTTAAGTAGCGCGAAGCTATCTGCGGCTCCTACATGGCCATCATTATTAAAGTCGATCTGCTCAACGCTCACTACCGTATCTGGCGAAGCGCTGAGGGTACACGTCGGGGCCTCGGGTGGTGGTGTGACGACTGTCACGCTCGCCGTACACTCAACCGTCCCGCCCGGCCCCTTGGCCTTGCCGGTGTAGGTGGTCGTCTCTGTGGGCGAGACTGAGACGGTGCCCGCATCAACTGTGTCTACCTTGCCGATCTTCTGATCGATCTTGAAGCTCTTTGCGTTCGTGGTAGTCCATGACAGGGTCGCCGCTCCACCCGTAGCAACTGAGGTTGGGTCTGCGGCAAGCGTACACGTTGGCGCCTCAACGACGGGCGGCTTAACCGTCACCTTCGCTTTACAGGTGGACTCGCCTCCCATACCGTTCACCGTCATGGTGAATTCTGTAGAACTCGTGATGGAGACGTCAAGCGAGCCGTGCTCGTGCGCCTTCTCCCACCCTGCGGTGAGTGTTTCGTAGTGACCCTTCTCATCGCTACTTTGCAAGATGAGGTGCGTCGCCTCAACCGTGCTCCACGATACCGTCACATCGCCGCCACCGTCAGGCAGCGTGCTTGCAGACAGGTCGATGTCACAGGTAGGTACGGACACGATCACCGGCGGCACAGGTGGTGGTGGAGGCGGCGGCGGTGGTGGTGGCGGTGGCGGTGGCACGCAGCAGGGCGGAAAGAATTGCGCAAACACCTGTGTTGGCGTGGTCATGCCAGTCGTAAACGCGATCGACATCCCGAGTGTCACCGTAAGAACAACGGTGAACAGGCCGACAAGTAACGGTCGACCGTGTAGGTATGTAAGCAGTGTGTTTGTGTTGTGCATGATTTGTGAAATGGTGCCCTGCCGCTTGCGCGGCGTACGAAAAATAGAGGAGAGCTCCTTTGCGGCGGGCGCCTACAGGCGCCCGCCGCACACGAAATTACTACTGGTTCGTGCACTGGTGGTCGAAATTCCACCAGAGGCGCGACGGCCTGCCGTCGCGCCGCGTGAGTTGGCTCGCGGCGGCCTCGTCGCCACGAATCTCGGCGACCAGACTCCCACGGGGGGCGTAGTCGACTTTCCTTCGGAAAAAGTCGTACCACCGTACACTCACACCACAAGCCTGCACTCCGTTCGCCAACCGCCGGCAGAACACGACGGCGCAACGCGAGTCGATCTCCCCGCAGGATGCCGGGAGCCGAACGACGTTCATGCCGTCGGCACCGCTCCAGCTACCAACCGGAGCATGCATGCCGAAGTAAGCGTCCGCGGCGGCGAACGAGCAGGTGCCGGCGGGACAGCGCTCGACATAGGGCGACTCAAAGTCGCTCTCGCCGGCGCGCTTGAGCCCGGTACACGTGCTCTTGGGCACGTTGTACAGTGCGAGCCGCATCTCGTCGGTCGCCCACGACGGAGCACCGACGTAGACGCACTTCTCGCCCTCCGGCAACCCGACCGGGTTACCGCAGTCGTCCGCGAGGACCACTGCCCCGGTGTCGGGGTCGACCCAGGCACTCTCGTCCTGACCGAACGCGCGCGAGGCGCAGTTCCAGAGCAACTGCCACCCAGACTCGCGTTCGACCATGCCGCCCATCCAGAGTGTGCCCTTGGGCGGCGCGCTCTTGACGAGTTTCCGCAGAAAGTTGGGCACCTGCCCGACTGTCGTGAGCGGCTCGCTCGCGACGGTCGCGTTCGGGTCGCTACGGCGGAAGCCCTCGAGGAGAGCCTGCACCGTGCCACACGAACGGTCGCCCGTGGCACATCGCTTTGCATCGAGGAGCGACTCTCCCGTCGGGTCTGCGTCGAGCGCGCGCTCGACGACGATTGCGAACTCGGCGGGCGTACCCGGATGCGCATAGACGCGGCGGCACCGCGTCTCGGCCGAGACGTTTCCTGCTGTCGCCTGAAGGACGAACAGCAGGACGAACGTCACCAAACCACATTTCGTCATGGCGTTCTCCTCTATATGCGTCGTCCTTCCAGACGACGGTTCTTGACTCAAAGACCTTTGTTTCTCTCCCCTTGCGGAGAGTCACTTACCAGGAGCTATGCTCCGAGCAAATGACTTTCTACAAAGTCTGCCGTAACTACAAACCGGTCGCTCTTCTCACCAAACGAGTTGCAGGTCGCGAGCGTGAGCACCTTGCCCGTGACCGCGAGCTCTATCACCGCGTCGTTCGCGCTCTCCTTGGTCACGGTGCGCACGCTATACACATAGGCCGTGTCCGCCGAGTAGACCGTTACAAGGTCGCCCTGCTTCAACTTCTGGATACCATCAAAGGTCTTGAAGGCCTGGTTGATCACCACTGGGAGGTAGCTCGAGTGACCAAAGATCACCACGTTACCATTCTCGCCAAGTTTTGCCGACGTAGGATAGCGCACCGCCCCGTGGAGCAGAAGATCGTCGAGTGCCGCCACATTGGTCGTAGTTGGGTTAGACACGGTTGCGTGTAGACCGAGCGACTGGATCTCAATAGCAGTTGGTTCCTCAACGTGCACGAGCGGCAGGGTGGTTGCAAGCGCGCTTGCAGACGAATTCTTGAGATCATTCGCCACAACCCCCAGTGTGCGAGAGGACGACGCGGTGAGCGCGTTCGGTAGCAGGTCGAGCGCGCCAAGTACCAGCGTGCTCGTCGCGAACATGAGCACGAAAACACCCAAGAAGATCCACTTCTGGTCATATGCACGGCGCACGCCTCGCACAAGCTGTGCCGTCATGTCGACAATCGTTCCCATATGGTCTTATATATGAATACACTATCGAACGTACTTTGTCAAGCTTGATTGCTTGACATCAAAAGATAGGCGTGGTATGTATACAGGTGACCTATGACACCAGAAAAAATGCATGCATATCGCCAGACGGCCACTAACACACTTGCAGTGGTGGGCTTTGTCGCGCTTATCGGCCTGGGGATCTGGGGAGCTGTCTACTCAGCCCGCTTTGTCCCCGCGGCCGTCGAGCCAGCCGCAGTCTATCTCGGCTCCCTTTTCAATCATGAACCAGACGCGGATGTCGCCGTCGTGCCCACTGCGACGAGCACCGTGATCACCTTTGGCACGCCAGTCGCTACGACCACTACCCCAGTCGCGACCACCACGCCCGCGACCACAGCGACTCCACAACGTCCGGCGGGAACACCCGTAACAACGATCGTGCGAGTACCAGTGACAACGCCAGCACCGCACGGCTTAGCAGATCTCACCGTCATCGCGGGTATGGTTGGTTATCTCACCTCAGACTCAACAGATTCCTTTGTGGCCAGCTCGACAGCGCCGTCAGATGCTCGCCCGGCGGTTAAATTTACGGTCAAAAATATCGGCACAAACTGGTCGGGTACGTGGCGCTTTAGCGCAACCATTCCAACCCGTACGTCATATACCTATCATTCGTCGTCGCAACCATCGATTGGCCCTGGCGATAGCATCGACTATGTTCTCGGCTTCGATCAGAGCACATCGGAACTTCAGCAAACCTTGGAGATACAGGTCAATGACGACAAGCTCGTCCCTGAATCAGACACCAGTAATAACACTGTGGAGTTTAAGATTAACGTCCTCTAACGAACGCTCTTAATGAACAAAAGACCGGCGCTCCCGCGCCGGTCTTTTGTCGCGTAGCGCGCACTACACGTCGAGGGTGGCAGATTTGGCGTTCGACTGGATGAAGGACTTGCGGCTCGCCACGTCCGAGCCCATCAGGATATCAAAGATGCGGTCGGCCGCCTCGGCGTCTTCGATGTGTACCTGCTTCAACACGCGATGCGCGGGGTCCATCGTCGTCTCCCAGAGCTCGCTCGCATTCATCTCACCGAGACCTTTGTAGCGCTGTACACTCGCCTTCGTGGGTTTCTTGGCAACGACCGCCTCCTCCTCAGTCTCCGCGGGCTCCTCGTCATCGCCCTCCCCCACTACCGCAACCTCGGTAGGCGCAACACCAAACTCCTTCAATACCGCGTCCTTCTCTGGGTCGGAGTAGGCATAGGCGACCGACTTCCCCTTCGTGATCTTGTAGAGCGGCGGCTGTGCGATGTATATAAAGCCGCCATCAATAATCGCACGGAAGTGTCGATAAAAGAGTGTGAGGATCAGTGTGCGGATATGCGCGCCGTCGACGTCGGCGTCGGTGGCGATGATGATCTTGTGGTAGCGGAGCTTGTCGAGATCAAACACGTCACCCACCGCCGTACCAAGGGCGACGACCAAGTTACGCACCTGCTCCGAGGCGAGCATCTTGTCGATACGGGCGCGCTCGACGTTCAAGATCTTCCCCCGGAGCGGGAGGATCGCTTGCGTGCGGCGATCACGACCCATCTTTGCAGTGCCGCCGGCCGAGTCTCCCTCCACGATGAAGAGCTCGCTCTCTGCCGCACTCTTGGTCTGACAGTCGGCCAGCTTACCCGGCAGGGTCATGCCCTCGAGCGCGCCCTTGCGGAGCACCGAATCCTTCGCGGCCTTGGCCGCCTTGCGCGCCTTCAGCGCCAGGAGCACCTTGTTGATGATCGCGCGCGCATCGTCCGGATTCTCTTCGAGGAAGAAGGCGAATGCCTCGCCGAAGACGGTCGCCGTCGCCCCCTGTGCCTCTACCGAACCGAGTTTGGCCTTGGTCTGTCCTTCGAACTGGATCTCCGGGAGCTTGACCGAGATCACGGCCGTGATCCCCTCGAGCACATCATCTCCGGTAAAGTTATCATCCTTCTCCTTGAGGAGATTCGCGTTGCGCGCGTAGGTGTTCAACGTGCGCGTCAGTGCCATTTTGAAACCGGTCACGTGGGTGCCGCCCTCGCCGTTGTAGGTGTTGTTGGCGAAGGCCGTGATGCGCGACACGATATCGTCGACGTACTGCAATGATACTTCAACCACGACGTTGTCGACCTCCCGTTCGACATAGAAGATGTTCTTGTGTACCACAGTCTGGTGCTTGTTGTTAAAGGCGACGAGAGACTTGAGCCCGCCCTCGAAGTAGAACGTCATCGACGGCACATCGAGCGCCTCGCTACGGATAAAGAGCGCGTCAGAGAACGCGGCGTGTGTACTCTCGCGTGCGTCGATCGTCGTGATGCGCACGTCCTTGACCAGGTAGGCCTGTTGTCGGAGGTGGCTCACAATCTTTTCCCAGCTCCACTCTATACCCTCTTTAAAGATCGTCGCGTCTGGTTTGAAGATAACGACGGTCCCGTGCGCCTTGCTCGCACCAAGTTTCTTCACCTTGGCGAGTGGCTTTCCGATCTTGTACTCCTGCGTGTGCACAGCCCCGTCTTGGTGGACAAACACCTGTGCGTGCTCTGACAGCGCGTTGACCACCGAGGCGCCGACGCCGTGCAGGCCGCCCGAGACCTTGTAGCCAGAGTCTGCTCCGCCAAACTTACCCCCCGCATGCAGAGTGGTCATGATCGTCTCGAGAGCCGAGACCTTGGTCTTGGGGTGAATACCTACCGGGATGCCGCGGCCGTTGTCGGCAACGCGCACATATCCTCCGGGCAAAAGCGCGACCTCGATGTCGTCGGCATACCCGCCCATCGCCTCATCGCGAGCATTATCAAACGTCTCCCAGATGAGGTGGTGGAGGCCGTCGGGACCGGTGGTCCCAATGTACATGCCCGGGCGCTTGCGCACCGGCTCAAGCCCCTCGAGCACCGTGATAGACGAGGCGTCATACGCCTTTGTTTTAGGTGCTTTTTCGTCGCTTTTAGCCATAAAAATAGCCGCGGTTCGGTTGCCTACAGTATAGCACAAATAGCCTTAAATTTATCGTTGCTTAGTACCTTGACGGTAACGAACGTTGGTCCGTGAGAGCCTTCATTCCGCACGGCTCTTCCCACTTGTCGCCATGTGCGATCAGGTGGGTTCGGACTACGCAAGATTTTGTTCCATCAACTAACCGTCATCGAGACAAGGAGAGTGCACCAAATGGCTGAGAACATGACTCCTCTCATCGAGGGGAAAACGAAGGTACTCTATCCGATTGCTGGGCGAGATGGCTTCGCGCACGTAACCAGCAAGGACGACATTACGGCTGGCGACGGCAAGAAGCACGACAAGATCGAAGGCAAGGGCGCGCTGTCCAACCAGACGACCTGTAACGTCTTTCTGCTGCTGAAGGCCTGCGGCATCCCGGTCGCGTTCGAAGAACGGGCGGGCCCGACAACGTTCGTCGCCCCTCTCTGCACGATGCTGCCCTATGAGGTGGTCGTACGCCGAGCGGCATACGGCTCACATCTCAAACGCAATCCGCATCTGACGAAGGGGCATGTGTTCCCTCACCTCTTGGTGGAGTTCTACCTGAAGACTTCCGAAGAGGTGGCAGGGACGCACGAGCAAGAAGGTCTACGAGCTTCCTTGCGATGATCCTTTCATGCGGATCGTTAACTTGGACGAGGGCTCGCAGATCGCGCTCTTCGATCCGGCTCGACCCATCTACGAGCAACAGCCCTTCCTCACCCTGAATGGGCGAGACGTGTTCGTGCGCAGGGACGAGCACGCCCTCTTCTTGGAGATGATGAAAATAGCGCGCAGGGTTTTCCTCATCCTCGAGAAGGCGTAGCAGCTGGAGGGAGGCTGCCTCGTCGACTTCAAGGTTGAGTTCGGTCTCGATTACCTCGGCCACCTGCTGGTTGCCGATGTCATCGACAGCGATTCGTGGCGCGTGCTCCTGGATGGCGTGCACATCGATAAGCAGTTCTACCGTGAGGGAGGGGCTGTCGACGAGGTGCTCAGAAAGCTCGTGCTCGCGACCGAACTTACGGGACACTTCCGGCTCCTCCCTCATCAGCGAATCATCCTCTGGCGTTGGTCAGAGAAGGATGATACGAGCGCCTTCTCGAAGGCGCTCGGAGCGGATCTCGAGGACCTTCTCGTGGAGAAGGTGCTCTCGGCTCACAAAGAACCGACGCACGTCGCGCGGACCTTCCAGATCTACGCACAGCAGTACCATGGGTCTGTCGTGATCGCCTATGTCGGGCGCTCCAACGGCCTTGGGCCGATTCTCTCGGCAGCCTCCACGCTCCCCGTTATCTCGGTTCCGGCGAGCGTTCAAAGCTTCCCTGCGGATGTGTGGTCGTCGTTGCGGATGCCAAGCGCGGTGCCTGCGGCAACGG
Organism: Candidatus Kaiserbacteria bacterium CG10_big_fil_rev_8_21_14_0_10_56_12; assembly: GCA_002773355.1. GTDB lineage: Bacteria > Patescibacteriota > Minisyncoccia > Phycocordibacterales > Phycocordibacteraceae > C7867-001. The sequence goes on along the minus strand of PFBL01000001.1, from coordinate 23,957 downwards.
TGCTTGACCCAGGTAATGCGATCGACCTGGCTCTGAACATTCTGTCGGCGTCCAATCCTCGCCTCTACGCACACAAGCGTACGAAGGTCGAGGACAGGACGGTCAATGTCGTCCCACTCTGAAATGCAAAGCGGTCATAAAAGAACAATAGGGCTCTGCGAACCCGAAGGGCGCCTGACCAGCGCCTTTTACTTTTACATACAGAAACCTGGAACGAAAAACTAGCGTGTTTCGTAGCTCTGGGCCGTGAGTGCCGAAGAAAGGTTGTCCATGATGGTCGCCACTTCGTCGTCCGTAAGCGTGCGGTCCATCGACTGGAATACGAGACGGAAGCCGTAGGAGACCCGCCCCTCTTTTTCAAACCGGTCAAACTGGTCGACCCGCACGAGGAGCGCCCCTCCTTGCTCCTGAATTAATTCATTAATTAGTTCATGAATTCGCGCGGGATCGGTCCTGGCCGGCGCCCAGAGCGCGATGTCGCGCGTGATAAACGGATAGAGAGAAAATGGTGCGTACCCGCTGAGCGTCTGCCGCACTGGTAGGTAGTCTTTGCCGTAGTCTTCGAGCTTTGCGACTGATAGGTTATCAACGGTGGCGGCATTCTCGCCCCACGCAGCTACCGGCTCAGTCATGCGGAGCTCCAGGTGCTCGCCCTCCTTGGTGAAGACAGTCCCCACTTCAAAAAGTTTCGGCCGCTCCCCTGGCGCATAGAGGAGTGGTGCGTATTGCTTCGCGCGCGTAAGCGCGTCCTCGAGATTGTCCTCCAGACTCGTCCGCAAGAAGGGCCGTGTCTTGTCGAGCGGGTTGGCGAGCTCGACGTCACCCTTCTGTGCAAAGGACTGTGTCGATACCTCGGTGTAGCCCTGCTCCACGAGTTGATCCTTCATCCGCTCTATGCCGCGGTACCTCGCTTGGTCTGCTGGGGTGACGTCTGGCGCGAGCTCGACAGCGGGCACACGATCGTAGCCGAGAATCTGTCCCACCTCCTCGGCGATATCAACGGGTATCGTGAGGTCTGTTCGATCAGCCGGTGGCGTAATATCCCATGTCAAGGTGTCACCTTGCCATTCGGTAGTGAGGCGTAGGCGGCGAAACACATCTTCAACCTCTGTTTTGGTAAAGCTCGCCCCCAAGATCGCGTTTATCTGTGCGAGTGAAGTCGTCACCTGCGTGGTACCCGGGGTCACCTTCTCAAACTCTGGTTTAAGTGGGAGATCAAGGATTGCGCCGAGTTGGCGGGCGATACCCTCCGCGTCTTTGGCATCGTGCTGACGGTTCGGCAGTACCTTCACGTCGAGTACGTCTCTCTCGATGCCGTCGATCTCCCAGGTGTGGAAGGTGAATGCGTCTGCTACCTCCGCTACCGGTGGCAGCGGCGCGCCGAAGAATCCTTGGAGCTCAGTGATGCTTATTTTCATGTCACTTCTTGGTCAAAGGCGTGTACGAAGCGCACGTCTCCTGTGTGGAAGAGCCTTACGTCTGGAATGCCGTATTTGATCATCAGTATGCGCTCGATACCGCCGCCAAAGGCAAACCCCTGCACCGTATCTGGGTCAAGCCCGGCCGCTCTAATGACATTGGGGTGGAACATGCCCGCACCCAGCACCTCGAGCCAGCGCCCCTCCTTGCCGGGAGATGTAAACCACACGTCTACCTCGACCGATGGCTCCGTAAAACCGAAAAAACTGGGTCGAAAGCGTATGCGCACGTCTGGACCGAGATACTCTTTGTAAAAGCGTAGGAGAGTGCCCTTCAGGTGTCCGAGTGTCACCTCGCCGGGCGCACCGACCGCGAAGCCGTCGAGCTGATAAAACTGCGCCTCGTGCGTCATGTCCGTCGCCTCGTTGCGAAAAACCTTACCGGGGCTAATGACGCGCGCGCGCGTCCCGCCCTCTTTGGCGAGCTTCTCGAGAGCCCGAATAGATACTGACGTCGTGTGTGTGCGCAACGCGTGCGCATCGCTTTTTGTACCCTCTTTAATCCAGAACGTGTCCTGCATACTACGTGCAGGATGGTCCGGCGGGATGTTGAGCCCGGTAAAGTTGTGGAAATCGTCTTCGATCTCTGGACCGAACGCGATAGAAAATCCCATGCGCCCGAAGATCTCGACAATATCACGAATGGCAACACTCATGGGGTGGAGACGCCCATTTTGACCCGTTTCTGCCTGCATAGATGAAAGAATAGCAAAATGTTATAGTGTGCGCTATGAGTGTCGACGCACTAGCGTGCCCCTTTATCTTCATCGCGATCTTCTTCGAGTCGTTCGTCCTGGTGACCCTCCTCTCAAAGCCCGCGCGCGATGCGCGTGCCCGCAAGCCGGGCTCCGCGACGCCCCTTGTGGCCGTAGTGGTGCCATGCCGCAATGAGGCCGAGACGATTGCCGCCACCACGGACTCCCTCCTGAAGCTCAACTACCCTGCAGACAAGCTCGAGATTATACTGGTGGACAACGCCTCGACCGATGACACGCCGGCCATCATGGCACGCTACCAAGCACACCCGAACGTCACGGTCTTGCACGCGCCAGAGCGCGGCAAGCACAAGGCAGTCAACATCGGCATCGCGGCTACTGAGGCCGAATTTATCGGCTGTCTCGACGCCGATTCGTTTGTCGATCCTGACGCCCTGAACGAGATCATCCCTTGTTTTGCGAGCCATCGTGTCGCCGCCGTTACGGCCGCAATGTCGATACACCAACCACACAATATCGTGGAGCATATGCAGAATGCGGAATACAGCTTCGGCATTACGATGCGGCACGCGATGGCTTCGATAAACGGCTTGTATGTGACGCCCGGACCATTCTCGTTTTATCGCCGCTCGGTTGTCGAGGCTCTCGGCGGTTTCCGCTACGGTCACCAGACCGAAGACATGGAGATGGCCCTGCGGATGCAGAAGGCCGGGTATGAGATCGAGAATGCACCGCGCGCGCGTGTCTACACGAGGGCGCCCCACACCGTACTCAAGCTGATTAAACAGCGTACCCGCTGGACGAACGGCTTTTTGCGTAACACGCTGGGCGAGTATCGCTCACTCGTCCTTAATCGAGACCATGGGGTGCTTGGCATGCTCATACTCCCCTTCGCGCTCACTGCGGTAGTGAGCACGGCGCTCCTGTTCCTCCTGACCATCTCTCAGCTCACCCTCCAGATAGTGCGCGGTATCGAGGTGCGTTTGGGAGTGCCCCTATCCTACGCCCTCGCACCGCGCTATGCCGGCTTCGACTGGTTTTATTTCCCTACCAGCGTGTTCGCTTTGCTAGGATTCATTGCCATGGTAGCATCGCTGGCACTCGTCGCGTACGGTCGGCACCTATCGCAAACGCCCTTCCACCTCGGGCGAAGCATGGCCTCCTATCTACTCTACGGCCTCATCGCGCCCTTGTGGCTTGTCCGATCCACAGCTCATGTGGCCCTGGGTAAAAACCAGGCGTGGAAATGACGCCGTGCATCATTCTATGACCACTAGCTTGCGCAACGCTCTTATCGCACTCGGTATCACTATCGTACTCACTGGTACAGTGATCTATGCGGTGAACTATTTGAATAACGCTCGGCTTGCAGAACTCAAATCAATTGAAGACCAGCTCACCATTGACACGCTGTCGCTCGATACACAGTTTTCACTACTCGAAAGCGCTCCGTGCGACAGTGTCGCCTCGTCGACGACCCTCACGAGCGAGCTTGCCGACCTTGGCACCCGCCTGGCCTACACCGAGAACCAACTCGGGAACAACAACGAGCAAGTTATCCGTCTCAAGAAGCAATACTCACTCCTGGAGATACGCGACTATCTGGTGACCAAACGCCTTGCGGCCGCCTGCGGCACCAAGCCCGTCACGGTACTCTATTTCTACAGCAATAGCGGCGATTGCAGTGCCTGCGACAAGGCAGGGTATGCCCTCTCCTATTTGCGCGACACCTACCCACAACTGCGGGTATACTCGTTTGACTACCACCTCGACCTTGGCGCCCTAAAGACACTGATTGCCGTAGATAAGATCAGAGGCGAACTGCCCGCATTTGTCATCAATGGGAAATATAGTAACGGCTTCACCACCCTGGCCGACTTCGAAAAAGAGTTCCCTAAAGGAGCCCTCTCCACCAGCACGCCAAAGAAGAAATAGTCGTTTTGGAGCCGCCTCCCAGATTCGAACTGGGGACCTTCACTTTACAAAAGTGTTGCTCTACCAACTGAGCTAAGGCGGCACAATCTTTAATCACAAACGGGCCATTGGCCCTCTACCAACTGAGCTAAGGCGGCACAAATCGAACTTACAAAAAATAACACATTTCTGCTCTATACCAAGCCTGCGCACGGCACTACTGCATCTCGTGTACCGAAGGGATCTCCGGCATAGTGTCCTTCAGGCGGCCTTTAAAGTCCGACAATGTTTTCACAAACTCGCGTGTCTCCACTGGTACGTGTCGATCCGCAACACGTTCCCTTCGCAAGTGACGCATGAGACGCGTTAGTAACCGCTCGACAGCACGAACCGCGCGTAGCGAGAGATGCACGAGGGCATGGCTCACTTCGCTCAACAGACGTTGTCCCTCCTCACGTAAGAAGGCTTGGAGATCAACGTGTGCGAGAATGAACGCCACTCGTCTGCTATACGCATCAAGCCGATCGCGCCACGGAGCCAACAGGCGCGCCCCGTGTGCGGCTTCATAACGTGTAAGCGTGAGGAACCCACAGAGGAGACCAATGGTAATGAATATAAAAACAAGGTAGGCCACAGGGACTAGCGAGCAGAAAATCGGGCGAAGCGGCTTATCTCGACACGCTCCCCAAACTTCTGCGTTGCCTCATTAAGGATATCATGAATCGTCTTGGCCTCGTCTTTAATATACGGTTGCTCGAGGAGCACCTGGTCTCGGAAGTAATTGGCGAGCTTGCCCTCAAGGATCTTCTCTTTCATCTCGGCCGGCTTGCCCTCAACCTCTTTTTCAAATACTGCGGTCGCGGCTTCTTTGGCGTCGGGAGCAATCTCCTCTTTCGTGAGATATTTTGGGTCTGTCGCGGCGACCTGCATCGCAATCTCTCGCGCGACGGTGGCAAACTCTGGATTTTTTGCGACAAAGTCTGTCTCGCACAACAGCAACACCATCGCGCCAATGCCCCCATCATGTACGTAGGTGCCAATCACGCCGGCCTTCAGTTCTCGCTCCGCCTTCTTCTCAGCTGCTCCTGCCGAATGCTTCTTTAAAATCACTTCCGCCTTGGCGAGATCGCCGTCAGCCTCCTCGAGCGCCTTGCGGCATTGCATGACCGAAACGCTCGTCATCTCTCGCAGCTTCTTGATGCTGTCAGTGCTAATCTCCATGGTTATCCTGCGTACCCTTTCTTGAGTGCGTCAGTCAATTCATTCAAAATGAGTTTGACGGTCTCACGTGACGTGTCGTTCGCCACAATGGGATACGCCGCATCTTTGACGTTACAATCTGAGCTCATAATCGCGATGATTGGGATCCCTGCGTCCCGCGCCTCCTTCACCGCATGCTTCTCATGCTTGGTGTCTACGACGAGGAGTGCGTCGGGGCGCTTCTCGAGCGTAAGAAGACCGTCGAGACGTCCTTCAAGTTTCTCCTTTTCGCGATCAAGCTTCACGAGCTCAAGCTTGGTGTGTTGTGTCGCACGGGTCCCCTGAGCCGTCGTGTCAGTGAGCTCTGCGAGGCGATCAATGCGCTTCTTGATCTCGGTCCAGTTTGAGATGGTTCCCCCAAGCCAACGCGTCGCGACATGGGGCGCCCCGACCTCTTGGGCGGCCTTACGCACCAGCTCGGCAATCTCAACCTTCCCTCCGACAAACAGGACCGTCTTGCCATCCTTGGCGAGCATAGTGAGCACATTCCTGGCCGCCTCTATTTGGGCGGTGGTTTTGGTGAGATCGAAAATCTCCTGGCGGCCCTTGGTGCCAACCAGGTACGGTTGCATAGACGGGTGCCGGCGACTCTTGACCTGCGCGAAATGCGCCCCTGTATCCAAGAGGCGCTTCAGCTCTGCCGTGTCGTTCCCTGCAGTCATTACTCGCTCACTCTACCCGAATTACCCCTCGCGCGCAAGCATCCGGCGCCACACACTCACGGACCACCCGCCTCCTGTAGCGCTGTGATGATGTCGTCAATATCACCCGCGCCAACGCGCTTTGGCAGGTTGTGCCACGACTCGTTGATGCGGTGGTCCGTGATACGGTCCTGCAAATAATTGTAGGTGCGGATCTTCTCTGAGCGGTCGCCGGTCCCGATCTGCTCCTTGCGTTCGGCCGCGTGCGCTCGCGCCTCCTTTTCTTCCTGGAGCTGTTCAAGCTTGGCCGAGAGGATCTGCATGGCCTTTTCGCGATTGCCGAGTTGGCTCCGCTCTGACGACGAGCGCACGTCGATACCCGTCGGCGTGTGGATAAGGCGCACCGCGGTCTCGACCTTGTTCACGTTTTGGCCGCCCGCACCTCCACTGCGCGAAAACTCCATTACAATATCGCTCGGATTGATTTCAACCGTTGATTTGGCCCGGATGGGGAGCACCGCGACCGAGGCGGTGCTCGTATGAATGCGCCCGGACTTTTCGGTGAGCGGCACACGCTGGACGCGGTGCACGCCGGTCTCGTAGCGCAGGGCGTCATACACTCCCTTACCGCTTATCTCGAGCGTGAGATCGTCAAGTATGCGCGTCTTCCACCCACGCATATCGGCATACTTCTGGTACATTTCTTTCAAGTCTCGTGCAAATATCGCCGCCTCGTCACCACCCGCACCGGCGCGAAGCTCCATCACCACCGACCGTGGTGCCGCCACGTCTTCTTCGTCTTTCTTTAAAATCGTCTCAATCTCTACTAAGATTTCGCTCTGCCTTGCTTTGATGCGGCTCACATCTTCTTCTGCCATTGCTTTAAGGTCTGCATCATCTTCAGCTGAAGCAAGCGCCCCACTCGCCTCTGTATCAAGACGTTCGTACTCTTCGGCGAGATAAGCCGTAGCGAAGTTCTTTTTAAAGTCTGGAGAATATTCCATCGTATTAGGATATCAAAAAAACGCTAAAACTGCTTCAGATGCAAGGCGCGGGAGGAAGATTTTGCGAAACGTACTGTAGGTACGGCGAGAAAAATCTTCGGGTCCTGCAACGATGCAGATGACGTAGTTTTAGCGTTTTTTTGCGGCGCGTTGTTTGAAACGCTCAACTCGGCCCGTCTTATCGAGCATGCGGTCCTCGCCGGTATAGAATGGGTGCGATTTGCTCGATATCTCGATCGCCACCTTGGGGTACTCCTTGCCTTCAAACATCGTGACGTCGGTCGTCTCGATGGTGGAGCCGATGAGAAAAGCCGCGCCCGAGGCGAGGTCCTCAAACACTACCTGGCGGTAGGTGGTTGGGTGAATATCCTTTTTCATTTCCTCGATAGTACTATACCCGGCTCCAGATGCCAAGGTCGCGCAGTATGATGCCCCCAGAACGCGTTAGAACTCGTTCGGGATCGGGCGGATATTGACCGTTGCGGAGTCTAGGTTGGCGGCACCAGCACAGGAGATCTTGTAGATGGTCTGCTCGTTTATCGTGTCTACCACATCGGTGCCCGAGACTCCCGTGCGCCACGTTTGGATCGTACCCCCCGTTGCGGTCGTCTTGCTTACCCAACAGTCGGTGGCATTTTGCGCGGACCACGTGATCTTTGCTGTCCCACCTTCTCTCACGCGCGTTGGGAGCGCAGTAATGGTCGCTGTCGGGCTTTGTGATCCGCCGTCGCCAGTATCTTGGAGAGCTTTGCAACCCATGGCATCTGTATGGCCGGTCCCTGATCCGAGACAATCCCAGACATAATACCCCCCGCTCGGGAGTTCTTGCTGAGGTGTGCCCGCGTCACATGTGTACGTGGCGGTGCCACAGACTCCATCAATACGCGTATCACCACCACCACCGTTAGTAACCGTAGGGTCGTCGACAGAGATTTGAGTCCACGCACCACATTTGTTTTCTTCGTTCAATTCAGAAATAACTCCCGCATCGGTCGCCGAACTTTTGTCGGCGCAGAATCGCAGATACCTGGTGTAGGGCGTCGTCGATACACCCTCTGAGGGGAACGTGTACGAGACCTTGGCAATTGCGGTCTTGTTCTTCCCGAGCGAGGTCCCCCGCTTCCAGGTGCCGAGGTCCTTGACGTTGACGCCATCGCCCTTGGCATCGAGCGAGTCGGCTCGTTGCATAAGGTTTGTGAATCCTGCGCCGGTCTTATCGGTACCGATATTCGATATGGGTGCAGAAAACTGCTGAGACACGCCGACGGTGGCCGTGGTGGGTGTCACCGGGCCTGCCGTAAGATCGGGCAGTGGGCCGTTTGCCACAGACACTGCCGTCCACGCATCGCAATCATTGATCCATGATTGCTCGGGCACAATGTTGAACTGCCCCGAAGAGTTGGCGTTGGCGCACGCGCGAACGTAGTATATGCCAACCGAAGAGGTCACGAATGAGCCAGAGATCTGGCTACTTGCGCCAGGAGCGAGCGCGGTGGTTGTCCCGCCAGACACCCACGCTAGGGTAGCGCTCTTCTGCGAATTCACGACTTGAAACACACTCGGGAAGTCCTCGGAGGTCGCGGTGCCAACGTTTGAAACCTGTGCGAAGAAATCGACCGTTTGCCCCGTTAACGCGAGCGATGGTACCGCCGTGGTGTCCTTCGCCCGTAACTCAGGAATGAGGTTCGACGACGCTACCGTATAGGTGACGCTACAGGTGGGCGGCGTAATGGTGGCCGTATACGCATCATCACCGCCGTAATAAGCCGACATGCCCTGCCCAAGGAACGCATTACACGTCATGGTGTAGGTTCCCGGTGTGGTTGGTGCGGTGAACGTCGCTGTACCTGATGAAGGACAATTGACAAATAACGGGAGTGCTGTATACGTTTTGGTGCAGTACGGTGGTGATGGAGCTTCCCAGGAGAGTCCGTAGGGCAGATTGAAAATCTCTTTCTGGATGCCATTCACAGTCGCAGTCAGATAATCTCGATGATAGGCCAATTCCCAAGTAAATCCAAACCCATGGTACGTTAATAGATCGTTTGATCCTGATTTGGCGTTGTAGAGCGACATCCTCCCCGTAGCGACCATGTTCTCTCCCGGTGCATAGGTTGATTTGTCGAGAGCAATCTCGACCTGCACGGTGTCGCAGTTTGGATCGGTATATCGCGTAGAAGTGTTGAAGTAGCACCAATACGTGTCCTCTATGGTCGTGTTAAAGGTCGCGGCGTGCGCGGCAGGCGCAACAGGTAAAAGGCCACCACTTACTAACAGAACTATAAAAAACCTCCACAAAATTTGTTTCCGCTGGGGGATCATGTACAACCCTAGTATATACTGGCGCGCCCGCCACCAAAAACAGTGTGTGGATAAGAGCGCGTAACACTTAGTTGTTCGCCAAGAAGTCGATATGTTGCTGGAACCCATCGGGCCCGTCTGCCTTGGCCATGACCTGCTTGCCATACGTGGCTATCCATCCACTAGATGGACACGAGTGCCCCGAGAAGTACTTGCAGGCGGCATTGCGCTCAGCGGTCGGACTACTGCTCACAGCGCCAGCGTCACTCAGGTAGAGTGCCGCGGCCATAATAGCCTGCTCTGCATTCCAAGGGTTGGTAGCGCTCGCGCCGAGCGCGCTCTTAATGCGTCCTTCATAGAGCATCCACGTGGAGGGGATGAATTGCGTAGGGCCCATCGCGCCACCATAGCCACCCGTCTGAGGACATGAGACTGGCGTGGTCGACCAGTCCTTCCCCAGCGCGTCGGTAATTTTCTTGAACGGGACGGTATCGCGCGGCGCCTTCATGACGCCCTTAAATGGTGTCCCGGTATTCTTACCTACACCATCACCGGTATCCAGATTGGTGACGTAACAGTTACCAACGTTGCGCCCCAGGTCTGACTCCTGCGACAGCACCGCGAGCACGAGTGCCGCGCGCACCCCTGTCTTCTTCGACGCGGTGAGCGCGTACTGGATCGCTTCGCCCTCATTGATGGCTCCTGTGTCACGGAGCGGGAACAATGCTGCGCGTATTGCCGCCGCCTTGGCCTGCCGGTCGGCAAGCACCTTTTGGTATTCTGCCTCTTTGTTGGTCGTGATCGCCAGGAGTTGCTGCTTTTGCGTTTTGTTGCTTGCAATTTTCTGCTTCTGGGTCTCGACGACATATTTCGCATCGAGTGTTTGAGTCTGCTTCACCGCGAGGTTCGCCTTCTCGGTCTCGGTCTGGGCCTTGGCATGGTTGATGTCAGTAAAGAGGCTGTGCAAGTCTGTCTGAAGCGAGGTAAAGGCGTCGAGATCGCGGAAGAAGGCAGACACGTTTTGTGCACCGATGGCGACACTCACGACAGAGTAGTCATCGAGCATTTGCGTTTGACGCAAGATAGCCGCGAGCGATTCTTTACCGCTCTCGATGCGGCTCGTGAGTTGCGTGATAACCACGTTCTTATGCGCAATCTGCGAGGACAACGTCTTTATCGCGATATTTTTGGCATCGATCTGGGCTTGTGCCGCCCTGATCTTCGCGTTGAGTGCAGTCACATCGCCTTGCAGGGTATTTTTCTGTGCCTGCGTCTGTTTGATAATCTCCTGTTGGGCCGCGATTTCTTTCAGTAATTCGTCATACTGTGCTTGGAGAGCGGCGCGCGCTTGTGGCGTCAGCTCTTGTGCGCGAGTCGGCTGATATGACACTGCAAAGGTGCCCAAAAATATGAGAAAGACCGGCACAACTAGAATAGATACTCGACGGGGCATCCGCCCAGTATACGACATTGTGCTCTTATGAGCGACGAGAATTGGCGAACAAGAAGTGCCCTTGTGGCAACAAACCTATGCCTCTGTATTTTCAGTGGGAGACGCCTCCTCTTCCTTCTTGCCCTTCTCTTCTACTTCGACATCCGCGATATCCTTCGGTGTCTCCTCGACAGCCTCAGCGACCACTTCTTGAGTGAGCACGATCACCTCGTCTTCTGGAGTGACGAGCGTTACGCCCGCCGGTAGCGCGATGTCGCGTACGTGGATCTGCGCATAAACCTCGGCAAGTACCGAGAGGTCGACGGTGAACCGGTGCGGCAAGCTCATAGGGTCGGCCTCGACTTCAATCTCATGGAGCACCTTGACCAGGTTGGCACCGGCCTTAACCGCAGGCGACTCGCCAACAAATTCGATAGGGACATTGACCTCCACCTTCTGGCCTTTGGTCACCGCGTAGAAATCAACATGTCGTGGCAGATTGGTAATCGGGTCGAGATCTACCTGATGAATCAGTGTCGGGAGTGGCTCGCCAAGGCCTGACAGCATAACGATAGTAGCCTCACCCGCTTCGTCGAACACCTTGCCAAACTCTTTTGCCGCACAAATAATCGGCGTAGACTCGCGTTGACCGCCGTACACGACACACGGCAATGTACCAGCACGCAGTAATTGCGACGCATTGGCGCTTTCGTTCTCCCGCTTCTCTACGGTGAGGCTCAACATATCAGCCGAGTATGCCGCATTACAGACTTTTCTGCAAGAGTCCGTACAGACCCGGTCTACTTAGCAAGAATCGAAAATCTGCCATCCACATGCTGTAGAAGTAACCGGCGTTTGTGGACGACACCAAGAAGAATGGCTTAATGTCTCTGTTCGAATAAGAAGTATATAACTTTGGTGGGCACCACCTGCCAGACAGTATCGATAATCTTTACTAGTACCGGAAAATGAAGGATTTGGATCCGATGGAAGTGCGCTCACGTATCCTCCATCGACAAGTCCGGTGACGTTGCTGAGGCACGAAGCTCCGCAGCTCGTGGTAATTGGTGTGCCAGGGTATACGCCATTATGGTCAATTGCATACAAATCAAGCGCGTTCACTACCGAGCGCATGTCCGAGAGCCGGCGCGCGTCTCGAGCCTTCGCTCTTGCCGAGTTAAGACTCGCGAGCACCACCGAGGAGAGCACCCCGATGATAGCGATGACCACGAGGAGCTCGATGAGGGTGAAGCCTTTCTCGCGACTCTTCATATGTAATTAATAGATTGTAGGGTCCGGTACGTTCGTGACGCCTTGTGGCCACCATATATAAATAAGCGCAAGAATGCAGAGAACAAACACGGTGATAAGAACTTTCTGTGCGCCTTTTTCATCCTTTGCAAAACCAGATCGTATAACCAGGCCGCTCAGACCTTTTGGGCCAGACTGGGAAGTCAACGGCTGTATATAGCTCGCCTCTTCAAATTTAATGTCGTCCATAATTCTATGCTAACATGCGCTCGACGGATTGACCTAATACGGCAGACAACTTCTGGAGTCGGGCGAGGAAGGCTTCTCGGGCCGCGGGCACGTTCTCTTCTTTGCCTCTCCAGAGAGCGAGCGCCTCTTCTTGCAGAGCGCGTGCGTATGAAAAAGTGAGCGGCCACGGCGCGCCAAACTCCTGCGCCCGCTTCGTAATGGCGGCGAGGTTATCGGTCGCCTGATCGGGCGATTGTCCTCCTGAGAGGAACACGACGCCGGCAATCTGCTGTGGCACGCTCGCCATCAGAGCCGCGAGAGTATCCTCGGCAACTTCTTCGGGTGTATCCTTTTTGCCGGTACGATCGCCCGAGAGGGCCATGGACGTCTTGAGTATCAGACTCGCGCGATCAACCGAATGTTCCGCAAGCATTGAAAAAAGAGTTTGCATAGTCTCTTCGATCACCGCGCGAGACTTCTTGCGGGAGTGTGTCCCCTCGAGGAGCACCTCTGGCTCCACAATGGGCACCATGCCGGCCATCTGCGCCTCGCGCGCATAGCTCGCAAGGCGCTTTGCGTTCTCGTGCAGTGCTTGTGCGCTTGGGAGCTTGTCGCCCTCGATGCGTATGACGGCACGCCACTTCGTAAACACGGCCCCCGCCTTCTTATACGAGACGAGTCGCTCGGACAGATCAATAAGGCCCTTGGTAATCATCTCCTTGGGGCTTTCAGGAAACGGTTCCTTCCCGAGATCGACCTTAATCCCAGGGTGAATGCCGCGTACAGCGAGCGACTTTGGAAAGCGTACATGATCATCGCCCTTTTCGAGCAGTGTTTCGCTAAAGAAAATCACGCCCGAGAGATACGCCTCGATCCCTTCTGCATCGCAGAAAAGATTACGAAAGGCCCGCCGCATCTCCGGGCCCGTCTCGATGCCGTAGCTCGCGAGGCGCGTGGTCGCGGTCGCGACACTCTCATCGGCGGCAAGGATCCCTTTGCCGGGTTCAAAGAAAGAACGTGCCGTTGCCACAAGGTCGGTCATCTTTATATTCTAGCACTGACACCTCATGCTACACTTTTGAATACATGGATTTTGTTGCTATTGGGGATACGACGGTCGATGAATTTATACGTCTCGAGGATGCGCGCGTTTCGTGTGATGTGAACGACGAGAATTGCACCATCTCGATGCGTTGGGGCGATAAGATTCCGTATGACTTCTCGGCGCTTCTTCCCGGTGTGGGTAACGCCGCGAACGCGGCCGTGGCCGCCGTCCGACTTGGTCTCTCGACGGGATTTCTCTCCAACGTAGGCGACGATGCCTACGGCACACAAACACTTGACCACTTCAAAAAAGAGGGCGTCGACACCACGCACGTGGCCGTCAACAAAGGCATGGCAACCAATCACCATTACGTATTGTGGTTTGAATCTGAGCGCACGATACTCATCCGCCATGAGGCGTACCAGTATGAGATACCCGCATCCTTTGTCCCTCCAGCGTGGCTGTATCTCTCGTCGGCTGGCTCTCGTTCTGAGGCCTTCCACCTCTCGCTCGCCGAGTGGCTTACACACCACCCAGAAACGAAGCTCGCCTTCCAGCCAGGAACTTTTCAGATGGAGATGGGCAAAGAGAAACTTAAGTCGCTCTATGCTCACGCCGAGGTTGTGGCCTGCAACAAAGAAGAAGCTGAGCGTATTCTCGAAGTAAAAAGCGAGGACGTGGCTTCGCTCATTTCGCAGATGCACACGCTGGGGCCGAACATCGTCATTATTACTGATGGTCCAAAAGGCGCGTACGGGTCGGACGGGACACAGGTACTTAAAGTGCCTATGTACCCCGACCCGAAACCACCCCTCGATCGCACTGGAGCTGGCGACGCGTGCACGTCGACGATCGTCGCCGCGCTCTCGCTCGGCAAGTCGCTTGCCGAGGCGCTCCTGTGGGGACCGGTAAACTCCATGGCAGTCGTACAAGAAATCGGTGCGCAAAAAGGACTCCTTACTCGCCAATCGCTCGAACAACTCCTCGCGACGGCACCCTCAGAATATCGCGTAGAATCTATATAAATTGCACCTCACGACACACTGGCACCAATAATAATGAGGGGGATGCTGGCATCAATTGCGCGTAAGATACCCAGGGTCGCAATGGCCGCCACGACGACGAGAGTAGCCACTGCCACGTAGCTGTTGACGGCTTGCTTCATGCCTGCACGAGAGCGCGCACCGCGGCTTGCACGCTCTCAGCATCAAGACCATAGTGTGCGAGCAATTCTCTTGGGGTACCCGATTGACCGAACTGATCCTGCACTCCCAGTCGACGCATGGGCAAGGGGTTGCGTTCTGACAGCAACTCGACGACAGCCGAACCAAATCCGCCCATTGCCTGATGCTCTTCTAGCGTGAGCATGTGCGTGACGCGCTTGGCGGCGGACAGGATCGCTTTTTCATCGAGCGGCTTGATTGTCGGCACGTGTAGCACCAGGGTGCCTATATTTTCTTCTGCGAGCGCTTTGGCCGCAAGGAGTGCCGTGTGACTCAAGGTGCCGGTGGAGAGCAGGGCAACCTGCGGCGTCTCAGACTCCCAGAGCAAGAGCGCTTTGCCTATTTCAAACGGTGTGTCGGTCGTCGTGAAGACTGGGGTGGCCGACCGCCCAAAACGCAGGTACACCGGGCCGTCCGTACTCGCCGCCGCGACGACTGCCTTGCGCGCCTCCTCTGCGTCACCGGGCGCGATCACCGTCATGCCCGGGAGCATGCGCATCATGCCGATGTCTTCGAGCATTTGGTGCGTGGCGCCGTCTGGCCCGACTGAGACGCCAGCATGCATGCCGCACACCTTGACCGGCACGCGATTGAGCGCAATCGTGGTCCTGACCTGCTCGTAATTCCGCCCCGGGTTAAACGCGGCGTAGCTCGTGATAAAAGGGACCTTCCCCGCGCGTGCCATCCCGGCGGCGACGGTCGCCATGTTCTGTTCTGCGACGCCCATCTCTATAAATCGATCGGGGAATTCTTTTTGGAACCACTCAGCGCGCGTGCTCTCGGCCAGGTCAGCGCAAAGGACTACAACATTCTGGTCCTCCTTCCCTGCCTCGACGGCGCCCGTACCAAACCCGTCACGCGTTGGCTTCGTGGGGACATCTGCCTCGAACAGCTTCGGCGCGAGCTTGGCATCGGGATTAAGCATATTCGTGCGGTACCTTACCTCTCATGGTGCGGATCTGCTGGAGGAACTTTTTCGCCTCTTCTCTGTTGGGTGCCTTGCCATGCCAGTGGTAATCGAACTCTATCTCGGGCACACCCTTGCCGGGTATGGTGTGCGCGAGCACCAGCGTCGGCCGCTCAACGATAGTTTTCGCCTCCTCCACGGCCGCGATGAACGCACGCAGGTCGTGGCCATTCACCTCGATAACATGCCAGTTAAACGCACGGTACTTCTCTGCAACGGATTCGAGAGGCATGACATCCTCGGTCATGCCATCGATCTGAATGTTGTTGCGGTCCATCACTGCAGTCAGATTGGAGAGGTGGTGCTTCCCCGCGAACATCACCGCCTCCCACGTGTTACCCTCCTCCTGCTCTCCGTCGCTCATCACACAATAGATATGATTTTTCTTGCCGTCCATGCGGTGTGCGTAGGCAATGCCTGCCGCCTGCGAAAGCCCCTCGCCCAGAGGACCAGAACTTGTCTCGAGACCAGGCAGTCGCAATCGCTCTGGGTGCCCCTGGAGACGACTCCCAAACCTACGGAGTGTGAGGCATTCCTCGAGTGGGAAATACCCTGCCCGCGCCATCGCGGCGTAGCGTACCGGCACCGTGTGGCCGTTACTGAGAATAAGCCAATCGCGCTCAGACCACTCGGGCTTCTGTGGGTCGTGTTTCAAAATATGAAAATAGAAGGCGGTAAAAATGTCCGCAAGCCCCAGAGGGCCAGCGGTGTGTCCGCTCCCTGCCGCAACGAGCATCTCAACAATCGTCTCGCGCACCAGCTCCGCCTTCTTTTCAAGTACGAGGATTTCGGTATCAGTAAGTGTCATAGCGTGAGTATACGGTGAGCACCTCACACGCCAAACGGCGTGCGCAACCCCTCAAAGGCCGCCGCGGTTTTTTGTAGATCGGTAGCATGCATAATTGCTGAACCTACAATAAGCCGAGATACGCCCGCTTCGACGAGGTCCTTTGCGTTTTCAAGCGAGACACCGCCATCGACCTGTATATAGGCAGTTGGATGCGCCTTACGGAAGGCACGCACCTTCTCGATCACGCGCGGATCAAAAGGCTCTCCTTGTCTACCGATGATCTTCACGCCCATAAACTGCACGTACTCCACCTCGTCGAAGTGCTTGTCTAATACGTCGACGGGCGTATCGAGATTGATAGAGAGACCAATGGACACCAACGATGCGATGAAATTTGCCTCTGCACCAACAAGGTGTCGCATACGCGCAATAAGTCCCGAGACGTCGTCAGTAGCCTCGGCGTGTAGTGTTAATCGCACGAAGCCAAAGTTGATAAGATCTGCGACGATCTTTTCTGGCTCCTTACAGAGCAGGTCGGCCTCATATTTAACCCGGTCGAGACGGGGCAAGAAGATGCCTTGCCCAACATGATCGTGAAGATCCGCTCCCGGCACGTTAAAGGGCCACGATGCCGGAGAGGCAAACGATCCATCGACAAAATCCACCTGCACGCGACGACTCGGTATCTGGTCAATATACGCGAGCGCATCAATGAGCTCGCGGTATGACGCGGGTATGACGGCGGGCACGAGTAATCTCATTACCTCTCAGTATAGACCACTCGAGGCACACTGAGCGCTCTCGATGTGCTAAAACTTTGCCAAACGTCGCCGGTGCCGTTCTGCACCGGAAAAGGGTGTGTCGAGAAAGATTCGCACCGCCGTATCCGCCTCCTCTCCGGAGATGAAGCGTGCGCCGAGCGAGAGCACGTTGGCGTCATTGTGCCTACGTGGCAGACGGACTGCGTCATATCCGTCCTCGGAATGTCCGCCGTCAATATCGAGTGCTACAGTCACTTCTCGAGGTCCATAGAAGACGGCTGCGCGCACGCCACGCACTCGATTCGCACACATCGCTTCCCCTTGTCCACTGCCGCCGACGAGAATACCACGGGCATCCGGCTCTGCCGCGACTCGCTCTGCGAGAGGTGTCATGAAATCGGGGTAATCGTCCGTGGCCTCGAGATGGTGTGCTCCGAGGTCTTCAACCTCGTATCCTCGGGTGCGCACGTGTGCAATAAGCGCCTCCTTCAGCGCAAAGCCAGCATGATCGGCGGCGATATATACCTTAGCCATTGCTACTCGCGGCCTTGCGCACGTGCCGGACCAAACTCTCGGTGTAGCCCATTTCGTTGTCATACCAGGCGAGCACCTTGACCAAATTGCCGCCCACGATGCGCGTCATACCGAGATCGGCGATCGAGGCGTGAGGCTGGCCTACAATATCGCTTGAAACCAACTCCTCGTCCGTCGCATCAAAGACGCCTTCCCAGCGAGGGTCTTGCGCCGCTTTGCGCAACGCATCATTTACCTCCTCGACGGTGGTGTCGCGCTTCGCCACGAAGGTAATGTCTGCGATGGAGCCTGCCGGCACAGGAACACGCAACGATACGCCATCGAACTTGCCGGCAAGCGCCTCATACGCCTTGGTAACCGATATCGCCGCACCCGTCGAGGTGGGCACAATGTTGTGTGCCGCCGCCCGACCCTCCTTGAGGTCCTTTTTTGCAGGGCCATCAACGAGTGATTGGCTCGCCGTATAGGCGTGCGTAGTGGAGAGGATTGCTTTCTCGATGCCGATGGCGGCATCGAGAATGGCAATCAGTGGGCTCGCGGCATTGGTGGTACAGGACCCATTTGACGTAATCGCGCAGGTACCAAACTTCTCCTCATTCACACCCATCAAGATCGTTGCCCCGCTCGGATCTTCACTCTTGCTCGGCGCGCTGATCACTACGTGCTTCGCGCCAGCATCGATGTGTGCTTGGGCCTTCTCGTAATCGGTGAAGAACCCCGTCGACTCGACTACCACATCGACATTAAGCTCCTTCCACGGTAGTGCAGACGGCTCCTTCTCGGAGAAGAACTTGATGGGCTTTTTGTCGATTATAAGCTCCCTAGTACCTACGTCGACCGAGAACGGCGCGCGCCCGTAGACCGTATCGTACTTGAGTAAGTAGGCGAGATTCTCGAGAGACCCGAGGTCATTAATGGCAACTATCTCTATACCGCGCCCAACCGAGCGGCGCGCAAAGGCTCTCCCAATTCGCCCAAATCCGTTAATTGCAACTCGAGTAGCCATGATGTTAAGAATTAGTGCGGGTTATGCGATTAGTATACGACATTTGCTGCATTACTGTGCCGGAGCGCTGGTTGATGACGGCACCGTGGTGGTAGTGTTGCTCGTGGCCGGCGCTGGAGCTGGTGCAGCGGCAGGCGTTGAACTTGTTGTCGGTGTGGTTGCCGACGAGGTAGCACCGGAGGATGTTGTCGGTGCGGTGGTAGGAGCCGGGGCCGGTTCTGCGGTCGGGGCTGGGTTTGTGGCCGTTGCTGTTGGGGCCGGTGCATCGCTGGTGCTCGTAACACTGGTCGTGGTGGTGGTTGTGACGGTCGTGATCACCGTGGCATCCGGTGGTACGTCGGTAATGGTCACCGGCGTCGCGCTCGTCGTCGGAGACGGTGTCATCGTGGCAGTGGTCGAGCTTGCCACCGTTGCGTCGCTCGACGCTGCGGGCGTCGTACTCGCCGCGATGACCGGACTCGCGGTCACTGGCGGTAACACACTCTCCGCACTCAACGTTACCGGAGTCCCGCCGCCCTGCGTTACCGCGTAGGATGGGCTGGAGGTCGCCGAGGTCGGCGTGGTGAGCTGGCCCTCGGTCTGCACGAGGAAATAGTCAAATGACACGTCACTCGCCTGCGGGGTCGCGAGCTGAACTTTGAATCCTCCCTCACGTTTCTCGCTCACCCACCACACGCCCTGCACCTGCGACGAGAAGGTGACGAACACCTTGGTGCTTGGGTGCACGAGTATGTTCGTGATATCTACATAGGTGTTCCCGGTGTTGATCGTAACGCTCGCGGAGCTTGTGGTGCCATTACTGTCAGTCGTTGCGATGAACTGTCGCGCGGCGAGTGTACTAAACTGCGCAATCCCATTCTGCACCGTGACACCGAGATCACCAAGAGCGCTCACGAGCGTGCTGGTCGAGAAGAGGCTCGAGCCAGACTGACTCGAGACCGCGCCGCTCTCGAGCATGGCGAGGCGCTTCTCGAGGGAGTCGACGCGAATGGCGAGAGCGTCTTGCCGAGCCGCGAGCGCCTGCACCCCAGAGAGGTTGTAGGTCGCGAGCTTGTAGAGATCAACCGTGCCGCCAGCGGTCAGCACCGAAGCGGGCACCTGGGCCGCTACGCTCGCGCTGCTACTCGAGAGCGCAAACGGCGTAACGTCCGCGACCGGCACGAGATACGCGCTTGCACGCACATTGCCTGAGACAACCAGCTTCTCGCTCGGAGTGTTGGTACCGATACCCACGTTACCAGTGACCGTTACGTATACGTTGCTGGTGCTGGATGCTGCACTGGAAACTCCTTGCGTACGCGCATCAAGGGCTTGTACTGCTCCTGCAAGGATGGCGGTAATGTTTTCGTATTGAAGCGCATTAGGGAGACCTTGTGCGTCGTATAGCACGAGACGTGGATCAATTTTGTTGACCTCTTCCGCCACAAACCCAACGTGCGTTGAAGGATCATTAAAATCCTGATTATAGACAAAAGATACCGGCCGGAGCTTTCTCACTTCGGCAAGCGTATCTGCGGCACCCAGTGAGGTTATGTCGTGTTTATAGCGACTTGATGAGGTTGAACACGTGGCGCCACTCGAAATCTCCACGACTCCCGTGGTAGACACAATACATACAGCGCGGTTAGTGTTGCCTGCCGTCAATCCAGTGAACGTTACCGTATTGTTAGTTGAGAGAGTCCCTGCAACATCAAGTTTGCTCCCCGGACTTATAGTGCCAATACCAACGTTACCAAGCTTATCGATTCTCATCGCCTCATTTAAGGAGGACAGATTTGTCGTCGAAAAGGTAAGATTCGAGCCATAACTTCCCGAGGACCAGTTAACACCATATGCTTTTATACTAATGGTCGAGATAGACGAGGCGTACGTTCCGTCTATACCTAACCCAGACGAAAATGAGTTGACGGCGAGCGATGCAGTATTTATGAAAAGCGATCCTCCCCCCGTGACTCCCGTGCTCGCAGGTGTGCCAATATTAACAAGCCCATATGCGCTTATCCCCGAAATTCCACCCCCCCACGTGATACCGGTCGTGCCTCTCACATCTAGTGCCCCTACAGGGTTTGCTGTACCGACACCTGCGCTTCCCGATACAATAAGCCCATCTGATGGAGCGGCCGTACTCCCCGCATATGAACCGATTGAGACACCGCCATTTACGTCGAGCTTTGACATTGGCGTGGTGGTGCCGATACCAACACCACCATTGGTGTTAATGGTCAGAGCTGATTGACTCGAGGTAGCAAACGTTGTCGGTGAGGAGGTGGCAATATAGAGGTTGCCATTAATGCTGCGGAAGTTCCACGCGTTGGTATTGCCACCATCCGAGAGCATGAGCTGAGGAGACGTCGAGGCAGAGACCGTCAAAGCGCGTTGCGGTGTGCTGGTGGCGATGCCAACATAGCCCATTGATACCGCGGTCCGCGGTGCACTCGTGAGACCGGTCCCGTAGATAAGATTGCCGATCGAGAGCATGTTCGAGCTACTTGAGGAGGGGAGATCGATGCTGTTGCCGATGATGATATCGTTGGAGCCTGTGCTGAGCGCGACACCTGCCTGATACCCGAGCGCCGTGTTGTTTGAGCCGGCGCTAATAATCAAGGAGTAGGTGCCGAAGGCCGTATTGTTGGAGCCGGTCGTGTTTATCAACAAGGAGCCCGAGCCGTATGCGGAGTTAAAGTTTCCTGAGGTGTTGGCTGCGAGTGCATGCCAACCCGTGGCCGTGTTCTCATCACCACCGGTGTTAGCGAGTAAAGCTCCCGCGCCGATGCCGGTGTTGTTATAGCCATCCAGGTTATTATAGAGGGCACTCGCACCAACTCCGGTGTTTTCATAGCCCGTGGTGTTGTACAGGAGGGCGGTAAAACCGATCCCAACGTTATTGCTACCCGTCGTATTGTGAGAAAGCGACTGGAAGCCGATGGCGAAATTGTTCTCGCCGGTCATCGTCTCGTTACCGACATACCCACCAAAGAAATAGTTGTTGAGAACTGGGTCGAGCCCGAGCACAGACACTCCCTTAATGTAGTACTTGGTGGCGGTTAGACTTCCCGCTGAGACAATCGAGCCCGAGACCGTCACGAGACCGTCTTTTGAAATACTGAGAGCTGTCTTCGTTGAGGTTGCAAAGGTAGTAGGCGAGGAGGTCGCGATATACAAGGCCCCGCTTACGCTGCGAAAATTCCATGGGTTATTCGTGAGCGACGCATCGGTGAGCATGAGCTGGGGCCCGCTCGAATCCGAAACCGTAAGTTTGCGCTGTGGTGTCGAGGTGCCGATGCCAATATTGCCGGTCGAGAGAGAGGCCGATGGTGTTGGATTGTTGTCACTCAGGCCGGTGCCGTAAATGAGGTTGCCGATCGAGAGCATGTTCGAGCTACTGGTCGACGGGAGGTCAATGCTGTTACCGATGACGATGTTGTTGGTACCGCTGACAAGATCGCGTCCCGCCTTATAGCCAACGAATATGTTGCTCGAACCGGTAGCGAGCTCACCCGCCGCATTCCCCACGCCCACATTATAGGAGCCGGTGGTCTGACTCAATGCGTCTGCCCCAAGAGCCGCGTTGTAATTGCCCGACACGTTCGCAATGAGGGAGCCCGTGCCAACGGCCGAGTTGCCGGCACCCCCAACATTCTGTAGGAGCGCACTGTACCCTACTGCCGTATTGCTATCGCCCGTCGTGTTGGCGCTAAGCGAGAGGTACCCGAGGGCCGAGTTGTAGTTCCCGGTATTGAGTGGTGCCGAGCTGATACCTACAAAGGTGCCGAACACTGTAGATGAGGCCGTAAGCACCGTGTTACCCGCCTGCTTATACGCCGACGTAGCGGCAATATTAACATCGCCATTCACGTCGAGCGCGTATCCTGGAGCAGTCTTGCCAATGCCCACTAGCCCGCCCTGCGTAACGATGAAGTCTGTCTTGGTCGAGGAGCCCACGACAAAAGAAGGGGCTCCTACATTCTGGTTAGCTGGGTTCACGCTGAGAGTGCCCCATGGTGTGGTCGACCCAATGCCAAAAAAACCGTTCGTATTGATGGTGAGAGCGGCGAGTGTCGAGGTCGCAAAGGTGGTGGGTGACGAGGTGGCCAGATAGAGATTCCCATTAATACCACGTAAGTTCCATGCGCTTGTGTTCCCTCCATCCGATAGCAGGAGCTGTGAGGCGGTCGACGAGGCAAGCGTGAGTACCCCGCGCGGCGTCGTTGTACCAAGACCCGCTGAGCCACGGGTGGTGAGCGTGAGGAGATCCTTCGTGCCGAAGGCGGCCGCATTGGCAATTTTATAGGGACTCCCCGGGGCCGTCCGGTCGATGCCTGCGAGCCAATCGTTAGCCGTACTCGCCGCGACGTAATAGACGGTCATACGAATGTGGTCGATATAGGTGAGCGAGCCGCCACGCGTTAGGCTCACGCCCACGCCGAACGTCGATGCGTTTACATCTGCTGGAGTAAGGGTGTTTCCCCATAAATCGCCACTCCCACCGTACGTTCTATACGTATCGACGGTGGCGAGATACGCCCCCGTGGCTTTATCAGTGCCAGAAATGGCGCCTCCCTTTATCAATTTGACCGAGTTGTCTACTGCGTTAGTTGCCCCGATTGTTTTCATTTCAACGTCGACCTGCACGCCACTTATTGTCGCCCCCGCAGGAATTGCAAAACCGAAGTTCTTCGCTGTGAGGTAATAGGTTGTACCTGCGAGTCCTCCATCGGTTGCGTAGGAATCATCGCTATACTGCGCTTTACTAGGATTATTCCAGGTAACGGTACCCACGCTCGTATCAGTACCAAAAGTATTTCCATTTTGTACTCCGGTATCTAATACCTGCAACGAGTCAGTCGCCTGATACCGAATAGAAGGGCTCCCGTATACGTCAGTAATTTGAATGTTGGCCGTGGGCGTGCTATTGCCGATACCGATATATCCCTGATTATTGATAGCGAAGCTCACTCCCGTAGAGGACGCCACGACAAAGGGGTATCCGGTCGCGAGCGGCGCAACCGTAAGTCGCGCCATGGGACTCGTGGTTCCAATACCTACCTTGCCGCTGTTATGGAATGTGAGTGCGGCCAGGGTGGACGTCGCATAGGTTGATGCCGAGGAGGTGGCCAGGTACAGAGTGCCGTTGATGGAGCGGAAGTTCCACGCATCACTCGTTAACGAGCCGTCGACGAGCGCAAGCTGCGGCCCGGTGGAGGCACCAACAGTGAGTGGTCGTATCGGAGTCGTGGTGCCGATGCCGACGGAGCCGCCGTTATTATTGTAGATGTCCGAGCCCGAGGCCGACCAATAGCTCGTGCCTCCTGTGCCACAGTCTGCTCCAACACCCGCTACCTTGCCGTTGTTGTCGACGCGGAGACACTGGTTGCCACCTCCGGTGATGTTCAGCCAGGTGGTACC
>PFBL01000023.1 GCA_002773355.1 Candidatus Kaiserbacteria bacterium CG10_big_fil_rev_8_21_14_0_10_56_12 | reverse complement strand
GTTCATACTCGTATCTTAACGAGTGTCCTAATTCAGTACGGAATGCACGCAAGCTCGTTGTGAGAGCACGCAACGCCGAGCGTATCGGAAATACGGCAGAAGGGAAGCCATGAGCTCGTCAATTGACAGTTTGTCGGCTCTCGCACATACCGCACTACAGGTCTAGGATGCCCTGCGCCTCGAGCTCGGAGACGGGGGGGACCATCGAGATCGACCGGGACGCCTTTGAGCGGCTCCGGATTCAGATCAACCAACTGCAGGCGGTCGCGGCGAATCACCTGGGTGTGCTCGCCGCGCGGCAGAAGTGGTTCGACCTTCTGCTGCGGGATTTCGAGACCAAAGTGGTCATTCCCGCGGAGGAGGGGTGTTTCCCAGACTACCTCAACTATCCCATGGCTCCGCAGGGGGACATGCTCGGGGTGACAGATGATATCGAGCACTTCCTGAGGCGATCGTATCTCAGTAGTGCCTTCGGGGCTTTCTTCTCCAGTACGGTCAAGCTGTACGAGCGGATGGCCCAAGTACAGAAGATCGATTCGGAGGTCAAACACCGGTTCAAGGTGCAAGCGGACGTGCTCAACGATGACCTGTTGAGGGGCCGGTTCTAGGTCTGTCCCTCCTGAGTATCAAGCCCGACGGGCGCCAAGGCAAGAAGAGCCTGGCGCAAGTTGGGCTCTTCTTATTTTTCCTTCCCCTTCTGCCGCTTCAATATTTTTGTCAAATACTCCCCCGTATACGAGCCGTCGGTGTCGGCGACATCCTCAGGCGTGCCCTTGGCGATCACCTTACCGCCCTTGTCACCGCCCTCGGGACCGAAGTCGATCAGGTAGTCGGCGCTCTTGATCACGTCGAGATTATGCTCGATCACCACGACCGAATTACCGCGGCGAACAAGTTCTTGCAAGATCTCGATAAGTTTCTGTACATCATCATAGTGGAGACCGACCGTTGGCTCATCGAGGAGATAGAGCGTCTTCATCGTGATCGGTCGGTAGAATTCGCTCGCAATCTTGACCCGCTGGGCCTCCCCGCCCGAGAGCGTAGTGGCGCTCTGCCCGAGGGTCAGGTACTCGAGCCCCGTGGCATTGAGCGATTGCAGCCGGTCGGCAATCGCCGGGATATCTTTGAAAAATTTCTCAGCCTCCTCGATCGTCATTTGGAGCACGTCGTAGATGCTCTTGCCTCGATAAGTGACCTCGAGCGTCTCCTTCATAAATCTCTTGCCCATACACACGTCACAGGTGACGTAAACCGTGGGCAAGAAGTGCATCTCGACGGCGATCGAGCCGTTGCCCTGGCACGCCTCACAACGGCCTCCCTTGACGTTGAAGGAGAACCTGCCCGGCTTCCACCCCCGCGCTCGTGCCTCGGCCGTCGAGGCAAAGAGGTCGCGAATATGCGTGAAGGCACCCGTGTATGTCGCCGGGTTTGAGCGAGGTGTGCGCCCAATCGGCGACTGGTCGATGAGCACGGTGCGGCTAATGTACTCGCTCCCTGTGAGTGACGAGGTGTGCTCGAGCGTGGCTTCCCTCTTGCTCATGCGTGCGGCGATATTGCGATGCAGAATATCGTAGAGAAAGGTTGACTTACCGCTCCCCGATACGCCGGTGATGCAGACGAGCTTGCCCAGGGGTACGTCGATGTTCTGGTTGACCAGGTTGTGCAGGGTCGCGCCGCGAACCTTGATCCACCCCTTCTCACTGGTGCGCCGCTCGCTTGGTATCGCGATCGACTTCTCTTCGCGCAGGTAGCCGAGCGTGCTGGACACACTCGCGTTCTCCTTCGCGGTGAGGAGTTCGTCGAGCCAGCCGCTCGCGACGACCTTGCCGCCGTGGGTACCAGCCCCTGGGCCAATGTCGACAAGATAGTCGGCCGCATAGATCGTGTCCTCGTCGTGCTCTACCACGAGGATCGTGTTGCCGAGCTCCTTGAGCGTCAGCAGGGTCTTGATGAGGCGGGCGTTGTCGCGCTGATGGAGGCCAATCGTCGGTTCGTCGAGCACGTAGAGCGCGCCCGTGAGCCCACTGCCGAGCTGTGAGGCAAGCCGGATACGCTGACTCTCGCCGCCCGAGAGGGTCGCGGCCGAGCGATTGAGCGTGAGATAGTCGAGGCCGACGTTCAACATGAAGGTGAGGCGCGCATCAATCTCGCGCACGATAGGTGCGGCGATGTCGAACTTCATCTCTGATAATTCAAGCGAATCGACAAATGCCTTAGCGTCCTTGATAGACACGCTGGTGAAGTCGACGATGTTTTTACCGAGTTTCTCATTACCCGCACCCTTCATGTAGACACGCAAGGCCTCGGGGCGGAGACGTTTACCCTCGCAGGCCGGGCACACCTTCTCTGAGAAGAGGGACTCGGTGCCGAGCCCGTTACAAGCGGGGCATGCGCCATAGGGTGAGTTGAAGGAGAAGAGACGCGGCTCCACCTCGGGGAACGAGGCACCATCCTCGGGGCAGATAAACTTGCTCGACAGCGTCTCGATCTCGCCGCTTGGATGCTTAATCTTGACCAGGCCATCAGCCTCCTTGAGCGCGAGCTCGAGAGCCTCCGAGAGGCGCTCGCGCGCGGCCTCACTGGCACGTGTGAATTCGGAGACAAAGATGTTGTCGACCACCGCATCGATACTGTGCTGCTTGTTGCGATCAAGGGCAATCTTCTCGCGTAGTGACTGCTCATTGCCGTCGATGACTACTCGCTCATACCCCTTGCCCAGGAGATCGTACAGGAGTTGATAATACTCGCCCTTGCGCCCTACAACGACGGGCGCATAGATCGTGACCGCAGACCGATCAACGGCGACGCCCATCACTCTGGTCCCTTGCTCAAGACGCTTCGTCTCGATGCGGTCGAAGACCATCTTGATCATCTCCTCCTTGGAGAGACGCACAATGGGTACGTCGTGATGAATACAATACGGCTGGCCAGCGCGCGCGTAGAGGACGCGCAGGTAGTCGTAGATTTCGGTTACGGTCGCCACTGTCGAGCGCGGGTTATTAGAGCGACTTTTCTGGTCTATTGAAATTGCTGGCGAGAGGCCGTCGATCTGATCCACATCGGGCTTGGCCATTTGGTTCAAGAATTGGCGTGCATAGGCCGAGAGACTCTCCACGTAGCGGCGTTGCCCCTCGGCGAAGATGGTATCAAATGCAAGTGATGACTTGCCTGAGCCTGAGACGCCCGTGATGACCGTCATCGCGCCACGCGGCATCTCAACATCAATATTTTTTAAATTATGGGTACGCGCACCTTTCACGCGAAGCCAATCGCTCCCGTGTTTGTGATGGTGTTCTTGTTTTTTGCTTTGTTTTTGCATTAGAAACTCCTGCCCGTGGCGGGGCAGGTACGGTATGAGTATAGCACAGGACTACTGAAACAGTTTCTTTTTTCTTGTTGCTCGCTTTGGACCAGTGCCTTCGAGTTTGTAGATTTCGTCCCTAATTAGAGCGGCGGTTTCAAAGTCGAGCTGCTCCACCGCGGCAGCCATCTCTTCCCTCTTTTGCGCAATGAATGCCTTAGGGTCATCCTTGTATGCGATCGTGTCGAGCACGAGTAGCTCATCGATCGTCTTTTGGTGCTCAGTGCGCATCGAGGCGGCGATGTCATGAATCTCCTTCACGATGGTTTTCGGCGTGATGCCGTGCTTCTTGTTGTAGGCGAGCTGAAGTGTGCGTCGACGGTTGGTCTCCTCGATTGCGTGCGTGAGCGAATCGGTCATCACGTCGGCGTAGAGGATCACGTGCCCGAGCACGTTACGCGCGGCGCGGCCGATGGTCTGGATGAGTGCGGTCTCACTCCGGAGGAACCCCTCCTTGTCGGCATCGAGGATACCCACCAGCTCAACCTCGGGCAGGTCGAGCCCCTCGCGCAGAAGATTAACCCCCACCAAGATGTCGAAACCGCCTTTGCGGAACTTGGTTAGGATATCGATACGATCGATCGTCTTCACATCTGAGTGGAGATACTCCGCATTGATGCCACGCTTGCGAAGAAAGGCCGCGAGATCCTCCGCCATCTGTTTGGTGAGTGTCGTCGCGAGCGCGCGACCGCCCCGCTTAATAACAACAGCGGCCTCGTCTATAAAATCCTGTATTTGTCCTGGATATGTCTTGGTGGAACTCGCATTGGTATGATATATCATACCAGTAGCGCCTTCGACGATCGGTTTGACTACAAGCTCGGGGTCGATAATGCCCGTTGGCCGGATAATCTGCTCCACAACTTGCTCAGAATGCTTACGCTCATAGGGCCCGGGGGTTGCACTCGTGTAGATAGTCTGCCCCACACGCTCCTCAAACTCCTCAAAGGTAAGCGGGCGGTTATCACGTGCCGAAGGCAGGCGAAAGCCGTATTCAACCAGATTGTCCTTGCGCGAGCGGTCGCCGGCGAACATTCCACCGATCTGCGGTACGGTCACATGCGACTCATCTACAACCGTCAAAAAATCCGGCACCATATTAGGGACATCGTAAGTCCCTATATTTTTGTGGGGGAAGTATGAGAGCAGAGTGAACGGAGGCTCGCCCTCTTTACGGCCATCGAAGTGGCGCGAGTAGTTCTCGATCCCGTTGGTATGGCCGAGCTCGCGAATGCGCGCGATGTCGTGGAGCGTACGACGCTTGAGGCGCTCGGCTTCGAGTGGCCTCTCCTCTCGTTTAAACTTGGCAAGCTGTTCGTCGAGTTCGAGCCTGATATCCGCGAGCGCGCGGTCGCGCTCGGCCTCACTGGTGACGAAGTGTTTGGCGGGGAAGATGAAGACGGTGTTCGGTGTCGCTCGGCGGGCACGCGACACCGGGTCGAGTTGCTCGATGCGCGCGACTAGCTCATCATCAAACGTTATCCGGTAGAGCGAGTGCTCGTTGACCGGCATCACCTCAAGCGCGTTACCAATCGCACGAAACTGGCCCGGGTTGAGGTCGGCCGTTGTGCGCTCGAAATAGATCCCAACGAGCTTGCGGATAAGTGCCGCGCGGCTCTCTGCGGCGCCTGCGACTATCTTGAGGTGCACCTTCTCGTATTCCTCGGGCGAGCCGAGCCCATAGATTGCAGAGACCGAGGCGACGATGATGACGTCCTTACGCGTGAGGAGTGATTGCGTCGCGGCGTGGCGCAGACGATCAATCTCGGCATTCACCATTGCCTCCTTCTCAATATAGGTGTCCGAGTGTGCGATGTAGGCCTCGGGCTGGTAGTAGTCATAGTAGGAGACGAAGTACTGCACGGCATTCTCGGGGAAAAACTCTCGATACTCCTGTGCGAGCTGCGCCGCTAGTGTTTTGTTGTGCGCGAGGACGAGCGTCGGCTTATCATGCTTGGCGATCACATTTGCTATGGTAAAGGTCTTGCCTGTGCCGGTGGCGCCAAAGAGTGTCTGATGGCGCATGCCCGCCTCGAGCCCGTGCTCGAGCCTCTTGATAGCGGCGGGCTGATCTCCTGCCGGCGGCCACTTGGTGTGGAGTTTGAAGTTACGCATGATAGTAGTCTCTCACAAACTCGTCTCGGTAGGCAGTAAAGCGCCCGTAGAGGATAGCCCGACGAGCACCGGCAACGAGCTGGAGGATGAATCCGAGATTGTGCTCTGAGCAGATTATCGACCCGAGCATCTCCTTAGCGCGTATGAGGTGTGCTACATAGGCGCGCGTGTACCTGTCGAGGCCCGGTACGGAGGTCTCCGCGTCGAGTGGACCAAAGTCATTCTTATACCTCTCTCCTGTGAGGTGTAGTATGCCGCGGCGTGTATAAATAGAGCCGTGGCGGCCGATGCGTGTGGCAGCCACACAGTCGAAAAGGTCGATACCATTTGCAATACCTTCCAAAATATCACCCGGCTCGCCGATACCGAGAAAGTGCTTGGGCAACTCCTCGGGTAACTCCCCCATTGCTGCTTGAAGCGCGCCCCGCATGTCTTCTTTGCTAAAGGATCCGCCAATGCCAACGCCATCGAAGCCCATTGCGGCTATCTCTCGCGCACTCTCTTTGCGCAGGTCTTCGTGTCTGCCGCCCTGCACGATGCCAAAGATAGCTTGCGTACGACTTGCTTCGATATTTTGCCGGTGTGCCTTCAGGCTGCGCTCGGCCCACCGGTGTGTGCGCTCCATAGCCTCACGCTGATACTCGTAGGGTTCAGTCGGTGAGGTGCACTCGTCAAAAGCGAAGAACATGTCGGCCCCAAGCGCATGCTGTATCTCTATAGAGCGCTCTGGGGTGAAGCGATGCAGCGAGCCGTCGAGGTGCGAAGTGAAGCTCACACCATCATCGTCGATGATGGCCAGCTGGCCGTGCTGGCTCGCCACATCTTCGTCGTACACCATAGGAGTCTCATGGACAAGATGATCTGGTTGAGGCGTTGCCGACCCGAGGACCTCCTGGGAAGGAGACTCCTGTGTTACAAACTTTGAGATCTTTCTACCAAACGCCGCCCCGAGCGAGAATACTTGGTACCCTCCCGAGTCGGTCATGGTCGGCCCCTGCCAGCCCATAAATTGAGCCAAGCCGCCGGCCGCGCTCACTATCTCTTCACCGGGCTGCAGGTAGAGGTGATAGGTGTTGGCAAGCACCACCTCTGCACCGAGCGCTTTGAGAGCTTCTGGAGCGACACCCTTCACGCTCGCTTTGGTACCTACGGGAGCAAATGCGGGCGTGTGGATGGTGCCGTGCGGTGTGGTGAGCATACCTGTGCGTGCCCTTCCGTCGCGGGCCTGAATGTCAAATGAAATAGCGTTCATTTGCGTAACAATAACTTACTTTCAGTGAAGTTGACAAACGAGATGAACGCTGTATCATCAGTCACATCGGGAAAGCCCCGAAATGTTCTCTAGTAACAGGCTGGCGCTCGAGTGCTGGCACGGAGGTAGACGTCATGAACAGAATAACCACGTCTGCCGTCGCAGTGGCGGCGGTGCTCATGCTCGGGTTGCTTGGTGGATGTTCCACCATCGACCCGGATGCTCCCGCACTCCACGGCGACTATTCCGGGGACGGGTTCTCCGGTGCGGTCGCAGTCGTGCGGCTCCCCGGGGACATCCCACATGTCCCGGAGTCGCGCGGAAAGGCCGCGCGGTGGTCGAGCGTCGAGATGAGCCAGGTGCTCTTCTTGGACGCAGACTGCCAGCGGCAGCTCTATTCGAAGTTGCCGAGCTGGGCTCAGGCAATCGCCAAGGAGGGCGGCTGGGGCGCGCTCGCGGTGGCTGTCGGCGAGGGTGCCTTCGTCTCTGCCTTTCCAGGAGCGGACGTGGTTCGGTACGTCCTAGGGGGGCTCGGTTATGGCGCTGCGGCTGGCGCCAACACCGGACGCTACCGCCAAGACGGCGCCGAGAAAGCAGCGCAAGGCTACTGCGTTATGTTGAATGCTTGGGAAGCAAAGCAGAGGTACGGGATTCTCACAGGCCTGAACTTCGTACTTTGGTACGGCGATGGACACACTTCGTTGCCGGCGCCCGACAACCGAGGAGTTCTGCTTCCGCGGACCACCGACGACCCTCCCACGCCGTTCTTTATACACTAGCCCCATTGAGACGGGCCAGTGCAACAGGCGGACGGATCATAGATCCGTCCGCCTGTTCGACTTTATGCAGACGTCTTATTGCCCGCCTTTTTGTACGTTCAGAAGTTCGATATCGAACACGAGTGTCGAGTTTGCGGGTATCACGCCGCCGACTTCTTGATCACCATACGCGAGAGCGGCCGGGATGACGAGGTGGCGTTTACCACCAACCTTCATGCCCGCTACACCCTCGTCCCATCCCTTAATAACCTTGCCTTCGCCGAGGAGGAACGTGAAGCCGTCCGAACCGTGGCTAGCCGAGGCATCAAAGACCGTCCCGTCAGTGAGTGAGCCTACGTAATTTACGGTCACCGTATCGCCGACTGCGGCTTGCTCGCCAGTGCCGACGATGGTGTCTACCGATTGTAATTGCTCGCTTGAATCATTTGACATAGTTGTTGTTGCGTTTTGGCTAATATCGCCCTCTGTCTGTGGCTGGCTTATATCTCCAAATGGCGAAAGCCCTGGAAAGACAAAGAATATAAGCACTACTATAAGCGCCAGCGCGACAGCAATGCCTGTTTGGATTGGTTTCATAAATATATATAACGATTACAATCTTAGTATACTACTCGGAGCCAAAACTTTTAAATCGTTCTACCTCTTCGGCGACCGTCTTCTTTGCTATCTCATCATGGTCGGGGACCTCCTTATCGAGAAGTTTTTTGAGACCTTCTGCGTCTCCAGCTTCAGAGAGCTTAAGAAACTCTTCGCGTAAGGGCTCACTGAGCTTCTCTAGCACGGATGCCGTTGCGGCCTGTAGTGCTTGTTGGCCAAACTCAGCTATGAGTTCTTGTTGCTTCTCTACTGGTAAATCACTAATGCCGAGGTCGGTTGCTATTTGTTTTGAAAGTTCGTCTTGCATAATCAAATTATATCATGGTCTAAAAGACCTTCTCTGTAATTTTGTTGAAGTCTGGCACGTACGATGGTCCGTTGTGTATGACGCCGATCACCGTACCGTCTGGCGCTGGCACATACTCGACAAACCTCGGCGTGGGAATAATGCCGAGAAGTTTGTACGATTTGTCGACAAGTACCGGCACATGATGTTTCAAGGCGTAGTCTTGGGCGGTAGCATCAATCAACGCCTTATCGCCGCCCAACACGTAGAGCTGTCCATTGCTCACGTATCCGTGTGTCTCACTCAGGTTAACTGGCACATCAATAGGTTGCTGTAGTGCCTCGTGTCCGACTACTGCAGATTGTTGCGGTGCAGGCTGCGCATGGCTTGCGTCTACCTGTGGTTGCACATGGTCTGCGGGCGTCACCAGAGCGTCGTTATTATAGAGAATGCTTGTGTGGGTGTCAGCGTTATCGATGTGAGTCAGCTGTGCTTCAGGATGTGGCGTGTTCATCTCAGGATGATACGGAGGCGTTACCTTGGCGTCTACAGGTGACTGTATTACATCTATGTGATGCGCCGGATCGCCAAAGTGGATCTGACCCTGAGTGTCAAAGCTGACGTGCGAGTTTGGAGGAATAAGGGTGTTCGTACCATCAGAGTGGTAGAAGCCGTGACTTGTCGCTAGATTGTGAGCAACCGCGTCGATGTCTGCAGGCTTGGTCTCAATGAGTGTGCGAAGATCACTTCCTTTTGCGTACTGTGACGGATCTAGATGCTTGTCCTGCAACTGCATCCATAACCTCTTGGTCATAAATTCATACCCATGACCTGCAGAGGCGCCTGTTGTTATGGTTGGCAACTCCGGAGCCGCAGCTGGGTTACCTGCCTCAAACTGTGCGAAGCTCATGTGGTTTGGGTCGACAGTCTCTGGCGCAGGAGTAAACGGATGTTCAGGAGCCGATGTGTCATGCGCGACGAGCGGCTCTGGGTGCATTAGATGATCGAACGCTGCCTGATGCCCCGCTTCCCCGACTACGTCAGGTGCCTCGGGAGCTGGTGCAGTCGCGTTAAATTCAGCAAAGCTTTGAGGTTCACCAACATGCCCCGGCGTGAAGGTGGGTTGTTCTGGCACCAAAGGATCTGGGTGAAGGACGTGTTCGAGAGGGACCGAAGGCACCGACGGTGCGTGCGCAGCGGCGGGAGTGTCGAGGCTCGCCATAAAGCTGCCCTCCTGCGGCACAGGCGTAGCTAAAGGCTCTGGGGTGTGTGGTAAGAACTCTTTTGATTTAAGCAAGTCAGCTAGCTTTTCGTGGTATTCGGCCGGCGTTGCAGGCTCGATCGCAGAGGTGTCTAGATGTGTTGAACCAGGCCATACATCGGGCGTAGGTGCGGATGTAAGAGGATGCTCTGGCGCCACTACGTCGTGAGCAACGATGGGGTCGGGATGGAGTATGTGGTCGAGAGACGGAGCGGCACTGCCAGGAGCTGCAGCATGTGCCGCTGCATCGAGAGGCGGCAACGGGTGATCGATACCAAATGTTCCATCGAGTACTTGATACTCTGGCATTCCATCCTTGATTTCATACTGGTCCCACGAAGGTGCTCCTGGGTGCGTGGAGTGTGCACTAGCAAACTCCACTGGAGCCCCTGTTTGAGGCTGATGTGGTGCTGGTGGGCCCATAACCTCAGGCTTTGAGAGCGAGAACATTCCAGATTTGATCGGCCAGTGCCCGCGCAACCAGTCGGTAGCCGTGTGAGCCCACGAGGTCTCACCGGCATAATGAAATGCCTCGCCAATGACCTTACTGATACCGAGTGTGTATACTCCAGCAAGTGTTGCAGCCATGAGCGCTCGCTCGCCGTTGGTGCGTCGGGCGAAGAATGAACCCGCGCGCGCATTCTCCATCCGCTGTTCTGTCTTGTGGAAGATGCCGGCAAATGCGGCGAGGCGCTGTGCCCCTAGGCCTATCTTTGCGCCGAGGGCTATCATCGGTATGAGTGAACCAAAGGTAACGGCACCACCGATAAGACCGCCCGCGATGAAGATCTTGTTGCACATCTTCATTCGGTTGTAGCGTGCGCCCAAGCGACGGAACCACCCTTGTGGCTCAATGCCGAGATTTTCAGCACGAGTATCGAGCCGTGCTCGGTTGGCACGGAGTCCTCGTCGATAGCCCTCCTCTCTACCTTCAGCGGTGGCGGCGGCGATGCGCGCCGCCTCATGGTCTCGTATCTCTCGATCGGCTTCTGTAGTAGCTGCGGTCTCCCCAGCTGTGATGGCGGCCGCACGCGCGGTTGCTTCAAAACCTCTAATTCTGCGTTCCTCGGGTGAAATAGCCATAGATTAGTATTATGCAATGATATATCGCTCTCGTATCATAGTTTCAACAGTAGCACGGTCTCGCCCATAGGTGAGTGCAGAGAGCTGGATAAGATCGTCCACCTGAGAAAGATTCGGCGCGGGGAGATCGGGCGTGCGCATGTCGAATGGCTTTTGTGGGATACCATCAACCAGTATCTTGACGTATGCGTTGCGGTTCTCGATGTTGACGAAGTCGAGGGCACTGAACGAAGGCGCGAACTGCTTCTCGAAGAACTCGGCATCCTCCTCGCCGACGCGGAAGACCGCCATGTTGCCTACGTTGCCGAAGACTGCGTCGCGCGTCTTCTCCTCTACCTGGCTCAAGAATTGGTGCGCGACCGAAAGCGAGAGCTTGTATTTACGCGCCTCAGAGAGAATCCCCGGTATCGAGCTTGTCGTCACATTCTGGAACTCATCGATATACAGATGGAACGGCGGATATGGCGCTCGCGGGTTGTCGGCACGGGAGAGCGCCCCCATGAAGAGTTTGCCGACGAGAATGAGGCCGAGAAGGTTGGAGTTCTTTTCGCCGAGGCGGCCCTTAGACAGGTTTACCAGCAGAATCTTCTTAGTATCCATAACTTCGCGGAACTTGAAGGAAGACTCCTGTTGGCCGATGATGGGGCGAATAAAGTCGTTGGCGGTAAAGTCGTCAAACTTGTTAGTGATATAGGGCACGATATTTGCGAGCGAGGCCTCGCCGTCGGCCTTGGTCGCGATCTCGGTCCAGAACTGATTCACGATAGGGTTCATACTCTTAGAGAGCTTGAGATCTCGAAACTCCTTGTTCGCAAGTACGCGTGGTATGTCGAGAATTGTTGAGCCAGTTGTTGGGTCCTCCATCACGAGCTGTGTGGCATTGCGGAAGTATTGCTCGAAGGCGGGCCCCATACTCTCAGGTACGTCACCATAGAGCGAACGGAAAATCATGAGAAGCTCGTTCACGATGAAGGTCTTCTGTTCGGGCTTCGTAAGGTCGTACTCAAGGAAGTTCAGCGAGAAAGGTCGCGACAGATCTGCGGGATCGAAGTAGATCACGTCCTGATAGCGTTCGGGCGTGACACAGGCAAGCACGTCGAGGATGTCCGACCCGTGCGGATCGATGAAGCAGCAACCGTCGCCGTTCTTAATGTCCTGAATAATCATCGACTTCAGAAGGCCGGTTTTACCGGTGCCGGTCTGGCCGATGACATACAGATGGCGAAGCCGATCCTCGGGTGACAGGTGCACGGGCGTCTCTTTGCCGCGGTAGGTATTGGTACCAAGCAGTGCGCCAATTTGCGGGAGCGATGCCGGTGCCGGCGCGTGTGTTGCGCGCGATTGTTTAAGGTGAGGCGAGGACTCGATGCCCTCTGGTGGGAAGTGATATATCGTTGTGAGCTCTCGCAACGAGAGCGGCAGGGCGCTCGGGTTGGATAATCTAAACGAGAATTCGTCGAGCACACTCTGTGCGTGCCGCTCGTCAGCGCGTTTAAACTCGAGACGGTTGCCATCCGTATTGCCAAACTGATTAAACGAGGCCTCGAGCTCGCCGAGCACCTGATGCGCCTTCGTGTCGTCCTGAGACGAGACCACCAGTCGTATCGTCGCGCCGACGATCGGTGAGGCAATCTTCTTCTCTACCTGCTCGATGTAGGTCTTGTTGGCCTCGATCTGGCGCGTTTCCTCCTCTTTCTTCTTCTCCTCGTCCTTCGGTTTATTGGTGAAGAGTATCTTGCCGAAGTCGCGCGCAAGTTCCCCTAGTGTTGATTCGGGTATGCCAAAGGCGGTGTGCTTACGCTCCCCTTTGCGTAGGGCCTGTAAGATCTTCCGATAGTGCTTCACGTGTCGTTCACTTCGCGGCTCAATGATGATCTGTACGGCCGCGCCTTCGTGGGTGTTCTCAATCTTCGCAAAGGCGTTCGTTAGCGCGTTCAAAGGATCGTAATCAAAGTCGGTGTAGTCCTTGAGCGGGAGTGCGGGATTCTCTGGGAGGTACGCTGTCGAGGCGAGCGAGGTCCCGCCGTCTGCGAAGACGTTGTAGTCATAGGGCTGGGCTACGAGGTGCGCGTCAGGAAAGATCGCCAGTAGCTGCTTCTCGAATAAATTTTTCTTTGAGTTGGGGATAGCCGCATAAAATTGAAGCTCTGAACTATTTGCGGGGACCGCGAGCTCGAGCGCGTAGTAGTGCGGCTCCCCTATCGCGGCCTCCTCAACCGACTGGAGGCCCGCGTAGAACTGCTCCATGCCTGAGATGAGCTCCTTAAGGGTTTTCATGCGGCTCCCCTGCTCTTCCTTCTTCGGCTCTGGAAGGGCGATCTCATAGAGACCCATCCGTAGTGCCTGGAACCGCGGCGCTCGCTCGTCCACTCCTGGGGCGGGCAATCCCGCGGCAATATAACCCACGAGATAACGGTGGAAGTCGTCAGTCACTCGTGGGTCGCGCATCTTCTCCATGATGGCGAGCGCATTCTTGATCCCTTTCTCCTCCATGGCCTTCTGCAGACCTGCGATGCTCTGCTCAGTGTCGCCGAGATCAAACTCCGCAAGTAGGCGGGCGGCCTCGGTCTCGGTCGCGGCATCGCTCATGCGAAGCTCGGGGGCGAGCACCTCGTCTGGCGCCGCGCGGTGCTCGTTGAGTTGCTCGCGGACAATTTGTGTGCGCGCGGCCTCGGTCTGTTCGTGTGCCGCGAGCTCGGCCTCGCGGCGCGCGACTTGCTCGCGCAGATACGCGATCTCTTCCTCAGGCGTCGCGAGTGTGGGTGCTGATTCCATTTACTCTAGTATACTGCATGCATATGCTCGGCCAGATCATTGCGTGGATACAACAGGACCCGAGACTCCTCGTCGAGTCGCTCGGGTACGCGGGCGTCGCACTCTTTGTCTTTGCCGAGAGCGGCATTCTTCTCGGGATATTTCTACCGGGTGATTCGCTCCTGTTTGCGGCAGGTCTGCTGGCGGGGAGTGGCTTTTTCTCAATCGGGACACTTATCCTTGTCGTCGTGCTTGCCGCCGTCACCGGCGACTCGGTTGGGTATTGGTTTGGCCGCAAGGTCGGGGTGAGCCTTTATAGTTGCCCGGATACACGTTTCTTTAAGCAGGCATACATCCGACGGACTGAGGAGTTCTATGATAAGCATGGAGGCCGTGCCGTGATCCTCGCTCGTTTTGTCCCCATTGTGCGAACGCTCGCGCCAATCTTGGCGGGAGTTGGCTCGATGAATTACCAGCAATTCATTACCTTTAACGCGGTTGGCGGGATCTTGTGGGGAGCTGGCGTACTACTCGCTGGATATTTTCTCGGGGTGGTCATACCGAACAGCGAGCACTACATCCTTCCGATCTCGCTCGGCATCATTGTTGTCTCAGTTGTCCCCATTGCCTATAACGCCTTGCTTAGCCGGAGAGCATAGCTCCCGCATCACGCTCGAAGAAATGTGATTAGTCGTTTTGGTTGCTCCAGAGATGGAATACCCAGTTCACAACCGCGAGTGCCAGGGCGAAGAGCAACGCTGACCAGAACCCGCTGACGACAAACCCCGGGACCACTGCGGCGGCGACAAGCACCAAGAGCGCGTTAATAATTAGTGAGAAGAGGCCGAGGGTGAGCACCGTGATCGGCAGAGTGAGCACGAGTAAGAGGGGCCGGATGAAGTAGTTGAGTGCACCGAGCACAATGGCGGTGATGATTGCGCCAGCCAAGTCAACAGTGACACCCGGTACGAGATAGGCCGCAATGCCGATCGAGACCGCCGCGACAATCCAATGAGAGAGTAATTTCATAGAGAAGATGTGGTGCTATTTAAGCAATGAGTCAATCGCTGTCTGGAACTTCGCGTACGGGTAGGCGCCCTTGATTAGTATCGTGCCGACGAGTATCGACGGCGTCGAATCAACGCCGACCTTCTCGCCCTCGGTCTTATCGGCGGCGATCATCGCATCGTAGCTTGCGCGATTCGCCGCAACGTCGGAGGCAATCTTGGCGACATCGAAGCCTGGTATACCGGCATTGAGCTTGTCGATCGATGCCGCATTCCCGAAGCCTTTGTCCCCCTCTTCGTCCTGCGCCTTATACATGGCTGTGCGCCACGTAAAGTAGGTATCCGGGTAGAGCTTCCAGATCGCGCGGCCGTACTCGGCCGCGACCGTCGAGTCATTGCCAAGGAACGCGAAGTCCATGAAAACAATCATGACCTTGCCGGTATCTACATAGTTCTTGATGATCTCTGGAAGCGCGGCCGGCGTCGTGATCTGAGCAACACCGCCAGTCTCAAACGCTTTGCAGAACGGGCACTGGAAGTCACTCCAGAACGCCAGGGTTATGGGCGCGTCTTGGCTCCCGATGAAGGGATGTCCCTCGGTAGTAACGTTCTTCACGTCTACTGCGCTCGCGGCCCCTGCACCAGCATCACCAGAGCGCGAACCGTTCCACATCACGGCACCCGCGATAAGTAGCCCTGCGACCAGAACTGCGATTGGCAAGAAATATTTATTGTTTTCCATATGCGGCCCATGATAACACAGTGCTGAATCGAGCAAGAGCCCTATTGATATTGAATATAGATGGGTGCTGGCATGAGACTGAGCACCTGGCTCGGCGTAAGAAGGCCCGTTGACGGAGGCTTACGGTCGTTCTTATAGAAGAGCTTGATGCCGGCAAACTGCACCGGCTCAGGTGTGATAACGCGCTGATAGGTGCCCTTCTTCTTCGCTTGAGTCCCCCACCCGTCCATGTCCATGATTATTTGTACCTCTGGCAATGGGCGTATGTTCTGGTAGTTCGTCACCATGTGCTGCGTAAATCGATGTACCAAAAGCACCTTGGGCGGCAGTTCATGCTCGCGAACGAGCTCTGCGAGGTAGCGGGCCGCGTAGTTAATGTCGGTGGCATCATAGGTACCAATAACGGTGCCGGGTCGGTTGCCTGATTTCATCGAGAATTCGGGGTCGATGGCGAGATGCACCTGAGGTAGACTTAAATATTTTTCAAGCATGGGTAACTCATACGCAAGCGTGCTCAGGCCTACCTGTAGATCGAGAATGACAATCCCGTGCACCTGTTCGGCCAGAGCGAGCGCGTGATCGATCTCTTCGTCGGGCATCCGCAGGATATATTTGCCCTCCCTCCCAGCGGTACCCTGCGCGACGACGGCTATATACTGTATCGCCGGGAGCACGGGCGTCGTTGGGTCTGCTGCGGCCCAGACCAGAGCCTCGCTCTCAAGCTTCTTCACGAGCTCGTCGTCAGGGTGCTCTCCCAAGACACCCATGTTGCGAGAATAGAAGTTACCGTAGAAGGCAAGAATGCGTTTGAATGGCAAGATCGCACCCGTGCGTGGGTAGACCGCCTTCACTGGCCAGAGGCGGCCGGGTCTACTCGAGGCGACCTGGGCGCTCGGCGACGTCGTCGTCGAGAGCTGGACATGTGCCAGCAGGAGGAGCCGTCGATCGTAATCGACAGTGTTGAGCGCAGGAAGCGGCGAGAACTTTCGTATCAAATCGGCTGCCTCTGAGCGGTATTCGAACGCAAAAATATTTGAGAAAAACAGCACGTACACAGCAACGAGAGCGGCGACACCGAGTGCCGCTATCTGTATCTTGCGCGTCATGGCTCTATTCTACCCCAGATTCGCGATGTCCTCGATGTAAACAGTCTGCGTAATAGCTGCCCCCTGGCGCGCTATACTCGTCCTATGGAGTCTCACACACTTGATGCGACACTGCTTGGGTCCGACGTAATTCTGATAACAATTCAGGGTGATATCACTGATACCAACCTACCTGCACTACTGGAAGATGTTCATCGCGCAGAGGCGATGATTAAAGCTGAGTCAGAGAAGGCGCTTCGGCCGCTCCCGATCCTCGTTGACGTGTCGAAGCTGAACCGCACGTATACGCCCGAGGGGATCATGGTCCTCGCGGAGTTTGAGAAGGCGAACCGTCCTTTTGTAACCCGTACCGCCGTCTTCGGTGCAGATTTGAAAATTAAGTTCACGGGAGAGATTATCTCGTCGCTGTCCAACCGCCATAACATTGCGTTCTTTGATACGAAGGAGGAGGCGCTTGCGTCCCTTACTGCCGAGAGTTCGGGGAGTGCAGCCTAGTCGCAACAGAGTGCAAGCTTCGCGGCTCTCGAAAGTCTCTTAATCTCGGCCTCGCGCGAGAGTGCCGCGCCGCGACTCGCATAGCGTTCATGGTGTTTGAGCACGACTGGTCGACGACCACTGGTGTAGCGCGCTCCGCGCGTGGAGTTGTTGTGCTCATCGATTCTCTTGACAAGGTCGGTGGTGTAGCCGGTGTAGAGCGACCCGTCGCCGCATTCAAGAATATATACAAGGTGCTGCGTCATTGTGCGCGCTCTCTTTCGAACAACAGGATGTCGTAGCCATTGTTGACGCGATCCTCCCGCCGCACGCCAAGCGACTCAAGAAAGGCAAAGAGCTCTGCCTGGATCGACGCTGGGTCTCCGTCGCGCGAGAGCTTCTCCATCTCGATGAATGCACCCAGCCCCTCTACCTCGTCGATACAGATCTCGCAACCGTCATAGTGTGTCGTCTGTCGAGCCTTCTTGATAGTCAGGAACTTCTCGAAACCAAACATAGCGATAATGCCCTTCAGCTCTGCTCGAGAGCTCACGGTGACCTCGTGCTCAAGCGCGACCAAGGGACCCGACCGCTTCTTGGCAGTAAATATAACCTCAGATCCGTTGTTAACACGAATGCGCAAGAAAAGATTGCCCTCAGCAAAGACGTGAATAGCCTCGCGATCTGCGACATAGACAGTGTCATCTTGCTGTAGTGGGTCAGACAGCGTGCACCCCAGCGAGACAAGCTTCTCCACAACAGCCTCACGGTCTCGCAGATGCGCCTTTACTTCAATTTCTTGCATAATTCAGGGGTCATTATAGTCTGATTTTGAAATATCGTTGGGGCCCAAATGCGGTGGTCTTCTCGTGTGACTCAACGATGCGCTCCCTATAGTTTTGTGCAATTTTGTCCGCATACCCGTTCCCTACTCGCGCGTCTCTCGTAACAAATGTATAGCCGCGAGACCGTGCCGTGTCCTCAAGAAGCTTCATCATGCGAGCCACGTGTCCCTTCCCTTGCTCCTCGGGTAGAATCTCAGTGATATGTATGTAAAGAGCGCCCCTGACCTCCTAATCAGGTGCTGCAGCACAATAGCCAATTATTCGGTTCTCCCGTCTGAGAAGCACCACTATTGAGAGTCTGTCCTCAAAATAGGTCCTCAGGTCTGATTCGCTGAACGCCTTGCGACCAAGACAGAGCCGATCAATACGCATGATGTCCTCACGAACGCTTGACCAGGGCGCAACCTTCCAATCATACAGTTCGACGACCAGTTCCGGTCGGGACTCGCATGATCTAGAACCCTCGGAACTCATGACCTTATGATACCAAAGAGTACGCACCATAGTTAAGAACTTGATTATGAGATGACACGAATCCTTGATAAGTTCTTGCCCACCAGAAATGGGGAAATGGGGTCAGCCCCTATTCTTAGGCCTCCCCACTCCTCGCATTGTCTGCCCAAGCCGATGCTTCTTGACCATCATAGTTTGCCAGCGGTTTGTACCAAATGGAATGTTCTTCTCTTCTGAGCGTTCGATTGCCTCCTCTTCCGATGCGGTCTGAGGTGCGTTGAGCCATAAGAGATAGTTGTTTGGAGTGGGGACCGGCCAGGCAGAAAGGAGCTTCTGTTGGGCAGGAGTTCCCACTTCTCTTCGCCACACACTCGACCACTGCCAGAATTCAGCACGCTTCGCAAGGTTTGCTTTTTTTGCATTGCGCTCTACATAACGCACAAGAGTGAGGAAATGTATATCAGCCTGACAGAGGAACGACTTGTAACGCCCCTGGTAGAGGTGGCCTTCGCCAATGGTGCCTTTTGCAGTGTGCCAGCGGCGAGTGTGAGTGTTAGAGACCCAGGACATGAACTTCTGCAAGTCACCATCCTGCTTTGGATATAGTACGAGATGCCAGTGATTAGGCATGAGACAATAGGCGAGCAGACGCATGCCGAAACGCTCTCTCGCTTCTTCAAGAATATCCTCGAACATTTTGTAATCGAAAGGGGTGTCAAAGACCTGCACCCGTGCATTAGCGCGATTGAGGACGTGGTATATCTGATCGCCAACGTCCGTGCGGTTGATCCGAGTCATGCTGAAATATTAGCATGGGATAATGGGGGCTGACCCCATTACCACCATTACCATTAGAGAATTTCGAATGGCCTGTGTCTTTGTGTTAT
Source organism: Candidatus Kaiserbacteria bacterium CG10_big_fil_rev_8_21_14_0_10_56_12 (assembly GCA_002773355.1). Lineage (GTDB taxonomy): Bacteria > Patescibacteriota > Minisyncoccia > Phycocordibacterales > Phycocordibacteraceae > C7867-001. Next base: position 6,417 of record PFBL01000023.1, on the reverse strand, counting down.
GTACTCCCTGTGGATATTTTATATACGAAGCTGCAATGTCATCCACCATAGTATCGATCAAGTCCGTGCTGATTGGACGGGGAAAAATGTCCTCAACCTGGTTTGGACGAAGGGCGGGAAGAGCGTTGACGAGCTTGCCGGCAACATAACGCCGATATTCCTCAGTAAGTTCGGGATTGAGATTCTGCCAACGATACGTTCCAGATTTTGGATTGTGCTCTGCGTCATAGAAAAGCGTATCCCACTTGTGTGTGACAAGAACTGCCGAGTCTGGATGTGCCGCCTTGACTTGCTAGGCATCAATATAGACGTTCAAATCCAGGTCACTGTCCTCTTGCGCCGTCCCCTTAGTAAGCGATCCAAACAGAGTGAAGGCAAGAATCTCTGGTCGTTCTCGACGCACCTCCTCTATGACAGTCTGGATTGTGCGGGCGCGATCCTTCGAGCGTGCCTCCGAAGAAAATGCATATCTCCTTGTCTCCTTGGGGGACTTTTCCATACGTAGACAAGTATACCTGACCGAATCCGAACCCATCTCAAACTGGCTGGGGAGCTAGGGAACGATCCTAGAGTCTCCTGCTTCAAAGGCAGGCGTGTTACCAATTACACCACTCCCCACTGCGGCTACGATCCCCTGTATCCACCCATCGATACGGCGGTTTAAGGTCGTGCTCCGATTCACTCTAATCCGTAGAAGCCCATGATACAAGTCGGCCGCACTCATCGAGCACTTGCTCAGGTCCCGCACAGGGCCGAGAGGGCCGCAAGGTCGGCGGCGGTGGGAGTGAGGTTGCCGCTTTCGTTTTGTGCATACATGATGGCGTGCGGGTCGTCGTTGTGGCCAAGTCCAAGCGCGTGGCCAAACTCATGTGCGAGAACTCGCTCGAGCTGTGTGGTGCCGATAAACTCAAATATGTTAATGCGCTCGCCCGAGGCATCGCGCACATACTGTCCCTCCTCGAGGGTGTGACCCGCGAGCTTGTTGTACTCGGCGACTGCGTTATTGAGCGCGGTCAACTTGGCGTTGTAGGCACGAACTTCGGCAATCAACGCCGAGCCGAGCGACTCGAGCGCGTAGCGCTCTGTGGCGAGCTGTGCCGACTCTTTACGCGTGGCGCCTCCACGCGCATTTATCGCCGCAACCTTGCTGTTGTAGTCATTTTGCACAATGGTGTACTGCTGTTGCTGGGCGTCAAGTGTCGCTCGCTCCTGGTCGGTGGCCGCCTGCTTCGCGAGAATATCCACGCCCAGCTTCGCATTCGCCTCGCGCTCGTCATAGATGAGATTCACCTTGAGCGATGCGTTCGTGTCGTAGAGTACGATCGGTCTGCCCTGTGCCCGGTTCCAGATGGCGCTCGCGCGCGCCGCGACACTCTGCAACTCTGCTCTCGATACCTCAAAGCGCGGATCAACAGTACCGAGCGAATAGTAGATTGGTTGGGCGCAAGGGCGGGCTGCCTCATAGCGGCCATAGACGAACCAGCCCGCCGCCACGAGCACGCCAACGACGATTGCCCGGTGGACGGCAGAACGCGTCATTCCGGTAGGGCCTCAAGCACTGCGAGCTCGAGTGGGAGGGCGGGGATCGGCGCGTAGCGGATACGGTCGCTCGCAGTGAGGAAGGCGAGCATGGTGGCATGGGTAATCCCCTTCTGCTCCGCGACTTTTTGAAGGATTGCAAACTCATCGCCCCCAAGCTCCTCGCGCAGTCTCGGTGCAAGGTCTGGCGCATGCCGGATCAGCAATACCGATCGCAAGGTTTCGAGCACGAGCTCGAGATAGAGCCTGAGATCAATATCAGCGCGTACGGCGTCTTCGATGGCGGCGAGCGCTCGCCCGCGCTCGCTAAGCGCAAGCGCGTCAACGAGCGCGTGTACGAGCTCGCGACGTGGCGCTCCCGTGGTGATCTCGACCATTTTTCTCGAGAGCTTCTTCTCGCCAGTGGTGAGCACCTTCTGCAGTATGGTGAGTGCGTCTCGATACGACCCCTCAGCGAGCATCGCGATGAGGTCTGCCGCGCTCGCGTCAAGGGCGGCGCCCTCCTTCTTCGCTATACCAGTGATCATCTTAGCTAGTGCCACTCGCGCTGGCTTCTTGAACTCGAAGACCTGACAGCGCGACTGTACGGTGGCCGGCACCTTCTCGAGCTCGGTCGTGGCGAGAATAAAGACCGCATAGGGCGGCGGCTCCTCAAGCGTTTTTAAAAAAGCATTCCAGGCACCCTTCGATAGCATGTGCACCTCATCGAGCAGGTACACCTTATACGGTGACTCGAATGGCAGTGTATAGACGCCCTCGGTCAGGGCTCGAATATCCTCAACGCTGTTGTTGCTCGCGGCATCGATCTCGTAGAGATCGTTCTCCTTGCACCCAATCTCGCGCGCAAAGATGCGCGCAGCCGAGGTCTTGCCGAGGCCGCGTGAGCCAGCGAAGAGGTATGCGTGCCCTATCTTGCCGCTCTTTACCACCTCCGAGAGCGATGTTGTAACCTGCTCCTGCCCGACGACATCCTTAAACGTGGTGGGACGGTGCGTGCGGTAGAGTGCCTGATGCGCCATGATGAGAGTATACCAATTCCCTCTTCGCTGTATATAAAACGAAACCCGGTTTCGCTGGGTCCTAGTTATTAGCGTACATTGCGAGTGTCGCGTCACTAGGATATCCAGCGAAACCGGGCCCGCCCCTGAGCACCCGTGGAGACGGGTGGGAGGAGCGTCCGTCCGTGTCTGGCCAGACGTTACTCTCTGCGACGCGTGCTGTCAATATGATACGCCCGCACGATGCTCTCAAGCTCTTCTGCAGAGTTCGCTTCCGTCAGCCGCGCTCTGAGCTCGGCCGCGCCATCGAAGCCCGTCACGAAGGCCTTAATGTGCTTCTTGAGTATGGCGAAATGCTTCGGTGGCGTGAGCGCTTCGAAGTCGCGCGCAAGCGAGAGTAGGGCGTCGAGTTTGTCATCAAATGGGGTCTCCTCGCTGGTGCGTCCGGCAAAGATCCACGGGTTGCCAAACATCCCGCGCCCAATCATTGCGCCATCGCACCCACTCTCCTCTATCTTCGCGCGAGCATCTGCAAGATCGAGCACGTCCCCATTGCCTATCAACAACACGCGCGCATCAATGCGATCGCGTATCTCTACCGCCCTCTGCATCAGCTCCCAGCGCGCGGGGACAAGAGACATCTCCTTGCGCGTGCGCAGATGCAGAGTTATAGCCGCGGGACGTGCAGAGAGGAGCGCGGGGAGCCATTCGTCGAGTATCTCCTTCGAGTATCCTACTCGCGTTTTGACAGAGACCGGTAGTCTTGTAGCGGCCTGGGCGGACGTAATGAGCTCGATGGCGCGCTCGGGCGTCTTGATGAGTGCGGCGCCCGCGCCCTGCTTCTCGACCGACGAATCTGGGCAACCCATGTTGAGATCCACGCCGTCGAAACCGAGCTGCTCGACGAGATGCGCCGCATAGGCAATCATGTCTGGCTTCGAGGAAAAAATCTGCGCAACGATTGGCCGCTGACCCGAGCCGATAAGTAGATCGCGCATGAGCGGGTTCTCCGCATCCGGTATCTTCTTGACCTCGCGGGTGTGGTAGAGACCGTCGGCAGAGACAAACTCTGTCCAGTACACGTCGGACGCGCCGCACCGAGCGACGAGCAATCTGAATGCCACGTCAGTGACATCAGCAAGCGGCGCCATCACAAAGAATGGCTTCTGGAGTGTGTTCCAAAAACTCATTGCGCCAGCGTATCACTCTTCCTCTTTATATACATCTTCCCGTCGAAGCGCAGGTCGACATACTCGAGCGACCCGTCTGCGATGTTGAGCTTATCCCGAGCCGAGAGCAATGCCGTATAGGCAGCCTGTTCGTGGCCGAGAAGGTAGGTGATGCGCGTACCACTCTCGAGAGTATCGTTGACAGCGCCATCTGCTATCTGGACTGCGACAACGGGCGACCCGAGAATGGCGACTTCACGAGCGAAATTGAAGACCGTAGGCAGTTTCTCAGCTTGTGGCAGAATCGTACCTCGGCTCGCCACGCCGCGTGCTAGTGGCGTATGTAAAATAAATGAATTGACTAGAGCCACCGACGTTGAGGTGGCGTACAGCTGACCACCGGCGTCGAAGACGAAGCAGTCCTCATAGCGAGAAGATGTTGTGGACAGTGCGACACTCGACTCGGGACACCATCGAGCGACCGGGACCCGATCGCTTACCCTGACCGTGAGACCGTTGAGCCCATTGCGAAATATCGAGACAGCCGCGATGTCGGGCTTGCGCGCCATGAGTGCGCCACGTATCGCCCCCGCTGGATAGAAGAGGATGGAGTCGCGCGGGACAAGACCAAGATACGTGCCTTGAAGTGCTCCTCGAGCGGCGTTTGCGAGGGATTGATCTGCACCGAGCACCTCGACGTGAGATATGCGCACCGCTGGTTGCCAGAGCGCATACATGACAAGCCCGAGCAGGAGGCATACAAGCACCACCGCGAGCACCAACAACAGTCGGCGGCGCCTGCGGCGGCGCTGTGCCAAGCGCGAGCCGTTACGGCTTCGTGATGTGGCTCTTCCCAACATAGGGCACCAGGACGTCTGGGACTTTTATACTACCGTCGGCTTGCTGATAGTTCTCGACAATCGAAACGAGAATGCGTGGCGTGGGGATCGCGGTGGCATTCAATGAGTGCACGTAGCGCAGTTTGCCCTCAGCATCTTTGTATCGGATGTTAAATCGTCGTGTCTGGAAATCGTGGTAGTACGATGCGCTCGCGATCTCGCGGTAGGTCTCCTCTTTGGGCACCCAGAGCTCGATGTCATAGGAGCGTACGTGTGCGGCCTTGAGGTCGCCGCCGCAGATCTCGAGCTGACGGTACGATATCTTGAGCGATTCGATGAACTCCTCCGTGTTGCGGTTGAGCTCCTCATGGAACTTCACCGACTCGTCGTGACTCGCCTCACAGAGTACGAGCTGCTCCCATTTATAAAACTCGTGCACACGAATAAGGCCGGTGACATCCTTGCCGTGACTCCCCGCCTCACGGCGAAAACAGGCCGAGAAGGCGAGGTATCGCTTGGGTAGCTCCTCTTGTGTGAGTACCTCCCCAGCGTGGTAGGCCATCATGGGCACCTCTGCTGTGCCGGCGAGATACTGATCGTCCTGTGTTTGGAAAATGTCCGCAGCGTCACCGGGCAAGTGGCCTGTGCCGTAGAAGAACTCCTTGTTAACGATCGCGGGCGCAATAAACGGGTTAAAATTTTTCTTCAAGAAAAACTCGCGGGCGTAGTTCCAGATCGCCCACGAGAGCAGAGCGCCATCATTCTTGAGAAAGTAGCCACGGAATCCGTGCGCCTTGATCCCCCGCTCGAAGTCGACCATGTCGAGGGCGGTCATCAGCTCTACATGCCCCTTGGGCTCGAAGTCGAACGCGGTCGGCGCGCCCCATCGCTTGAGCTCCTTGTTGTCCGCGTCGGTCTCTCCTTCGGGTACTGACATGTCGGGGACGTTGGGCACGGCGAGCATCAACTTCTGCCACTCTTCCATCACCACCTTATACCGCTCCTCGGTCTCAGCCATGCCGGCCTTGAGCTGCTTCATCGCTTCGAGTAGCTTGGCGCGCTCCTCACCCTGCGCACGCTGGATCTCGTTGCTCCGGCGATTCTGCTCGGCCTTCTTGGCATCGATGTCCTGCCGCAGCTGTTTGCGCTCGTCATCGGCCGTGAGCAATCGGTCGATATCGACCTTGATGTGCTTCTTCTCTGCACCCGCCTTGACCACGTCGGCGTTCTCGCGAATGAATTTAATATCAAGCATGTCAAAATAGTATACCGCACCGTATATAAAAGAGAGAACCCACCGAAGCAGGTTCTCCTGCTCGGTGGGTCGTGGCGTGCGATCCGGCTCTACTCGAGAGCCCGAATTTCGCCGTTCAGAATGACGAAGTGGGGCGGCGTCGCCGCCCTGCTCGGGAGAGCCAGAACGTCGTCGCTCCCATCCTGCCGAATCACGGCGATGAGGTTGTCTCCCTCGACGACGGCGAGCGTTGTGTAGGGGACGTTCTCGCTCGCCCCCACCAGCTTGCCGTATCCGATGTCGTCTGACATCGCCGGCACGTGGCCGCCCAACGCTGACGGTCCGTCGCGCGTAATGAGCGTGTAACTCACGGAGCCGACAAGTACGCCACAGAACAGGCTGAGAACCAACAGTCCGTTGCGCCCTTTGCTGGATACGGCTGCCGCCGTACCGACCGCGGTGAAGAAGATGATCAGATACAGAGCCGCGCACACATTGTTCATTGTTTTCTCCCCGGACGTCTAGCGTGATTGATATATGCGCGGCTCAGGTCGCCCCGTGCATTCCGTACTGAATTAGGACACTCGTTAAGATACGAGTATGAACCACAAAGGAGACTTAACGCGTGAGGAGCGCCT
>PFBL01000017.1 GCA_002773355.1 Candidatus Kaiserbacteria bacterium CG10_big_fil_rev_8_21_14_0_10_56_12 | reverse complement strand
ATACAATGCACACACTTGTCCACTAAGTGGACTGAAGAACGGGGGTCAGTACACCCTTTCAGAGAAAAATACCAAGAAAAACACTTTCGAACCGCCAAAAGAGCCCATGGATAAAGGAAAAACACCAGCTTTCGCTGATGCTCATCCTATCTGGCTCCGCGAGTAGGACTCGAACCTACAACCAACGCCTTAACAGGGCGCTGCTCTACCATTGAGCTATCGCGGAATATTTCTAAACTCGCTCAGATGAGCGTCTTCGCATTCTAGCGTAATCGCCTCGGGTTTGAAAGTGGTGGGGTATACTATCGACATATGGCACTATCACTCGTCACTTCGGCATTTGAGAACGGCGGGCGCATTTCGGCGAAATATACCTGTGATGGAGACAAGCGTCTCTCGCCGCCGCTCTCGATTAGAGGGGTGCCAGAGGGTGCGAAGTCGTTCGTGCTAATCATGGACGACCCCGATATACCAGAGGTGAAGAAGAAGGAATACGGTATTGACTCGTTCGATCATTGGACGCTCTTCAATATACCTCCCGAGACGCGCGAGATACCGGAGGGAGGGTTGCATGGGTGTGTGACAGGAGTGAATACGCTGGGGGAGTCACACTACACGGGCCCTTGCCCGCCGCCGGAGTATGAGCCCAAGGAGCACCGCTACTTCTTCAAGCTCTACGCACTGCGCGACACGCTCTCGCTCAGCGAGGGCGCGACGAAGCGACAGGTGCTCGACGCGCTTGATCCGCTCGTGATTGAACAGGCTGAGTATATGGGCCGCTACTCGCGCACATAACGAAATGTATCTAAAGGTGTATGTCGTGCCAGGCGCCAGGCGAGAAGAAGTAGAAGAAGTGGATGACACTCTGCGTATCAGTGTACGTGAGCCCGCACAGGCCAATCGGGCCAATGTGCGTGTGCGCGAGATCGTGGCTCTGCGCTACCGGGTGCCGCTATCCAAGGTGACGATACTGACAGGACACCATTCGCGCGGTAAGATGCTTGTAGTTAATAGCTAACGAACTGAGCTATGAACATCACGATGAAGGCAGCTAAGTATCCACTCTCGCCAGAGGCGGAGAGATCGGTCGAAGAGAAATTACTCGCACCCCTTCGACTCTTTGGAGATCGCGGGGACACGGCTCTACTTGAGGTAGAGCTTGAGGAGGCGCCGCCCGAGGGCCGCTCCTCAGAGCCGTGCCGGCTCGTGGCGCGACTCTCGATTGATGGCTACGTGTATCACGCCGAAGCCGTGAAGCCGACGCCAGAGAGCGCCGCAGACCGCGTGCGGAGTCAGCTCGAGGCGGAGATACGACGCGCTCGCGGGCGCTCGCGACGTCTCTTGCGCCGTGGTGGCGTCGCGCTCAAGCGCATGTTGCGGATCGGTAGCTAGCGGCGCGACACAACGTCGTGGTAGTCCATCTCGCGCTTGCCCTCTGGTACTACGCGGCCGATAACGAACTTTCCATTCGTAAGTGACGCGGTGACAATCTTTATTCGCTTGCCGTCCTGCAGAACATACGTTCCAATGGTGTCGGCATAGGCACGATACTTGTTCCAATTCTCGCACGCAGGAGCGTCAAGGTCGAGGAGGCCATCCTCCTTCTTAAGCTTGCCAGAATGAGTGGCACGAGTGGCGTCCTGCGCGACCGCGTTTGCGGTACCGTCCAGATAGTTTGGCAGAGTGTCGACGAGCAGTGAGGCGCCAAGGGCGATAAGGCGTGGGCGCAGATCACGCGCGGTCTCCTCCTCTCCAATCGATATTTCTCTCTGTGCGATTACGTCGCCAGCGTCGAGCGCCTTCACCATCTTCTGCACGGTCACGCCCGTCACTGCGTCGCCGGCGAGGAGCGCCGCCTCGAGCGGTGTGGCGCCGCGGTGTCGCGGCAAGAGCGAATAGTGTACGTTTAGCACGCCCAGTGTGAAGGTGTCGATCAGTGCTTCGGGAAAGATTTTGCCGTAGGCCACGCAGATCCCGTAGGTGCACTGAGTTGCGGCAATGGCGGCAATCGCGCAGTCATCGAGGCGTTCGGGCGTCACGCACGGCAGGTCATGTGCGATCGCGAGCTCCTTGACAGGCGAGGGGGTGAGGACTAGGCCGCGCCCGCGCGGCGCGTCTGGCGCTGTGACCACCAGCGAGGGGGTGTAGCCGTGCTCAAGAAGCGTAGAGAGCGTATCGCTCGCCACCTGCGGCGTACCAAAGAAGACGAATTTATTTACTGTCTTCGTCATGGGGAATGTCAAAAAGATTGTCGGCGTGGTCGATAAAGAGAATGCCGTTAAGATGGCTCACCTCGTGTTCAAAGATTTGCGCCATGAGACCGCCGGCCCCGCGCTCAAAGGTGGTGCCATCGGCGCGCTGTGCACGCAGAGTGACGCGCTCATGTGGATGCGTTGTGCCGTACACGCCCTTGACGGAGAGGCAGCCCTCATCGGCATTGGCGCGCTTGCGGGAGGTCTTAATAATCTCTGGATTGAGATAGACCTCCACTTGCGGGGGCACCTCCGCAGGCTCGAGCCCCCGCTTCTCGATCTCCTCGGCTGAGAGCGTGCGGTCGACGCGCACGATGAAGAGGCGCATCGAGACGCCGATCTGCGGCGCGGCGAGCGCGACGCCCTCAGGCTGGCCGTCAAGAGCCTCGCTCATATCGCGGATGAGTCGGTCGAGCTCGGGGGAGTTAAAGAGGTCTGTGGGCACCACACTCGCCACTCGCCTCAGCACGGGCGAGTCCTTCTGCACTATTGGCTTCGGCACGTCAGACATATGAGGACTATAGCAAATAAGTATAAAAGAAAACACGGACCGACAGTGGTCGCGCGTTATGGGTTGTGCAGAGCGGCGCGGACGGGCCGGAGTGGCTATGGTCCGTTGCGAGTCGGATGGGTAAAACCCGCCGCGCCGCTCTGCAGGCCGGCTGGAGGAGATAAACAGCCGGTCGTGGACAAAGCATAGCACGTGCTCGCTATTATGCAAGGTCTTCGTACTTGGTGGGGTCGAGTTCCCACCAGAAGCGTTTACTAAAATGCTTGGCCTGACTACACACACTTTTCAGATAGTAGAGATCCTTGGTGGGAATTTGCTCGAGCACCGTGCCGAGGTGTGCCATCGTCATCGGCGCGAGCCCGTCCTGCTTGCGCGCTACGTTAAGATGTCGTAGGAAGAAGCGCATGAGCTCGCCGCGCTCGGTGAGCCGTTTGCGCCCCTTGGGTGCCTCGGCGCGCTTCTTCTCAATATCCGGCAGTATGTCGCGGATGGGCTTCATAGCGACTAGCCTGTATAGACCTCGATGGACGCGCCGAGATGCTGGAGCCGGCTGACGATGTCCTCGTATCCGCGATTGATGCTGTACACATTACGGAGCATCGAGCGCCCCTTGGCGCCGAGCATCGCGACCAGGATGATAGTCGCCGGGCGGAGCGCTGGTGGACAAATCAGCTCTGCAGGCTTGAGCCGCGTGGGGCCCTCGATTGAGATGCGGTGTGGGTCGTGAAGGTCGGTCTTGGCGCCAAGGCGATCGAGCTCGGTGTAGTAGATGGCACGCTTCTCGTACACCCAGTCGTGGATGAGTGTCGTACCCCTGGCCTGAGTTGCAATGACCGCAAAGAACGGGAGGTTATCGATATTGAGGCCAGGGTAGGGTCGCGGCGCAATCTTCTCGGGGCTGGCTTGGAGCTCGGACTGCTCGTTGCTGAGGTCGACGAGCTTGGTAAGACCATTTTCTGATAGGTGAGGATTGGAGAGTGTGAAGACGAGGCCCATTTTCTCAAGGATGAGGAGTTCGATCTCGAGAAAGTCGATCGGCGCACTCGTGATCGTGATGGCGGAGTCGGTCACGATGGCCGCCGCGATGAAGAACATCGCGTCGGTAGGGTCCTGCGCAACGCTGTATGACACCGTGGTATTGATTTCAGCAACGCCCGTGACGGTCAAGGTAGTCGAGCCAATGCCCTCAACTGAGACACCGAGCGCGCGCAAGAAGCCGCACACCTCCTGCACCTGATAATTCGCCGAGGCGTACTTGATAACAGAGGTGCCGGGGATGCGCGCGGCCGCGAGGAGGGCATTGATCGTGGCAGTGTCGCCCGACTCGTAGAGCACCACCTCGGCTGGCACAAGCTTGGTGTGAGACACCTGGTAGGTGTCTGAGCTAGCCGTGATAGTGACACCGAACTTCTCGAGCGCCATGAGATGCGGACGTACCGTCCTCAGGCCGAGGGTGCAACCGCCGGACTGCGGGAGATCAAATTTCTTAAACAGGTGGATGAGTGGGCCGACGAACATGAGAATACTGCGTGTCTTCATTGCGGCCGTGCGGTCGATCGTGTCGAGGTTGAATTCCTGAGGGGGTGTGATCACGACATTCGAGCCTTCCCAGCTGATCTGAGCGCCGATCGACTCTAGAACCTCGATCAGGCGGTTCACCTCCTCGATGCGCGGCATGCGTTCGAGCGTCGTGGTGCCACGATTGAGTAGAGCGGCCGCTAGGAGCGCAACCGCACCGTTTTTTGACCGGCTGGTCTCGACAGTGCCCGAGAGCGGCTTGCCACCCTCGATGACGAAATTCATTTCACCTTGCATGATGAGTAGTGTAACATGTGAGCACCATGTCGTACTTCTCTCCAAAATTAGGCATCGATTTGGGCACAACAAACGTACTCGTGTTTGTCCCCGGTAAGGGGGTCGTAATCAACGAACCGTCGATCGTCGCGGTGAGCAAGGCTACGGGGAAGCGCGGCGGCAACAAGGTTCTCGCCATCGGGGCCGAGACCAAGGCGATGGTGGGGCGCACGCCCGACGACGTGATCGTCTACCGACCGATGAAGGATGGCGTTATTGCCGACTACCGCGTGACCGAGGCGATGCTCCGCTACTTTATGAAGAAGGCGCTCTGGTGGAACCCGTTTAAGCCCACGGTGCTGGTCTCGGTGCCCGCAGGTGTCACCTCGACTGAGAAGCGCGCGGTCATCGAGGCGGCACTCAAGGCCGGCGCGAAGAACGCGTTCGTGGTGAAGGAGCCTATTCTCGCCGCCATCGGTGCAGGGATCCCGATACATGAACCCATGGGGCGCATGGTCGCCGATATTGGCGGCGGGACAATCGATGTGGCGGTGATCTCGCTCGGTGGGATCGTCGCCTCGACGAGCGTCAAGTGTGCGGGCAACCGTCTCGACCGCGCGATCGCGGACCATATTAAGAAGACGCACAATCTCGCGGTGGGCGACAAGACCGCTGAGGAGGTAAAGATACGGATTGGCTCGGCGGTCACGCTCCAAGAGGAGCTCACCTTCGCTGTGCGTGGGAGTGACACTGTCTCGGGACTGCCGCGCACTGTTGATCTCACCACCAACGATGTGGCGACGGCGATGAGCAGAGAGCTACGCGAGATGACGCAGGCGATCCGCAAGGTCCTGCAGGAGACGCCGCCCGAGCTCGCGGCGGACATTATCGATAACGGCATCATCCTCACGGGCGGCACGAGCCAGCTCCGCCAGATGCCCGAGCTCGTGTATCGGCGGACCGGGGTCATCGCGAAGCTCGCAAACGACCCGTACTATTGCGTCGCACGCGGCACGGGCATCGCCCTCAAACATTTGCACACATATCAAAAAAGCATCCTCGCGAAGAAGTGATGGATACATAGGGCTGCCCTATGTATAGGTAGCAATATGAAGTAAGGATTTAAATACGTATTTAAATCCTTACATAAAAGGGCCCGGCGCTTGCGCGTCGGGCCCTTATAATCGGGGCCTCTCATCCTGCTCAGCCGGCCGAGAAGACTCGGCTGTCTATCGGCTGGCCGCCGACGACGAGGCCTTCGGCATCCAGATACCAGCCCTCGCCGGAGTTCAGTCGGTACAGGTAGATGGCGTACTTGTCCAGGTAGAAGATGTTCCTCACCTGGCAGATGCGAAGGATCTCGTCTCTCATCCTTGTCGGGTGCGCCTGGATCAGCCGCGCCATGCGCGCACAAAGATGCGAGGCGCTCTCGAAAGTGCAGTGGTCGCCCAGGGAAGCCCTGACCTGGTCGTCGAGGTTGTCTCTGACGACCGTGTAGGCCTCGCCGACCAGCGTCGGAACGCTGATCGTGCGACACTCTGCGAGAACGAGACGCCGGAACTTGTTCGACATCGTGAACGTTATGTCGGCGAGAAAGGCACGAGGATCGAAGTCCTCGATGCCCGCGTAGACGATGTGGTCGTTGACCGGCGCCACGCATGGGATCGATCGCGTCCCACGAGAGGGAACTTCTGCAGTGTACGACATCAGATTGACTCCTTTGTAATGGCTGGCATAGTGCGATCGCCAACGGTGAAAAAGGCGGTGATTCGACTCCAGAGATATTACAAATACTGCATCCATGTCAACTTTCTCATCAAGCTGAGTCTTCTCAAAAAGGCGGTAGAATAGGCCTATGCAACACCACGCGTTTGTCATTGAGGCGGAGGCAGACAAGGGCATCGAGTTCGCACTCGGGTGGGTAGAGCGCGAGCTCGGCCTCGAGCAGAAGGCGAACCCTGATGTCGTGGTGCTCCGGCACGGCCTCTTCTCGGTCGAGGACGCGCGGCAGGTGAGTGAGATCGCGATACAGGCGCCTCTGCGCGGCACCAAGCGCGCCATCATCATCGCGGCGGCGCGAGCATACCGCGAGGCGCAGAATGCGCTCCTCAAGATCTTTGAGGAGCCCGTGCCGGGCACGCACCTGTTCCTCATCTTGCCTACTCTTGGCGGCCTCCTGCCGACATTGCGCTCACGGGTGGTCGTGCTTCGCCAGGGGGCTGGCGCGGCGCGAGCGGTGTCGGAGGACGCGCGCGTCTTCCTCGCCGCGGCGAGAGAGAAGCGCACGGCGATGATCAAGCGACTCTCGACCGGGCGAGACGAGGACGAACGGCGCACCAACCGCGACCGAGCGCTCGCGATCGTGAACGGTGTCGAGGCGACTGCCTATGAGGCACTGCATGCCGGCAACCGCGCGCCGGAGATCGTGTCGCTCCTACGCGACACCACAGAACTTAGGACCTTCTTGCATGACCGGAGTGCGCCGGTACGGATGATTCTTGAGCATCTCTCGCTCGTGATCCCGCGCGATCTCTCGCGATGACACCTGGTATACTCTAGAGGTATGGCATACGACTTTACCGTTCTCAAAGAAGCTATTAAAGAGACCGAGGAGTGGCTAGGGCGTGAGCTCTCGGGCGTGCGCACGGGCCGGGCGACACCAACCTTGCTCGACAATGTGAAGCCAGAGGCCTATGGCACTCGCTCGCCGATCTCACAGCTCGCTAACGTCTCAGTCGAGGATGCGCGCACCCTGCGTGTGATCCCGTGGGACGCGGCGCTCATCAAAGATATCGAGAGAGGAGTGACCGAGGCAGATCTCGGCGTGGGTGTCTCGGTCGATGGCCAGGGGCTACGCATCACCTTCCCCGAGCTCACGTCCGAGCGACGCGTACAACTGAGCAAACTCGCGGGTGACAAGACCGAGCAGGCGAGGGTGACCCTGCGCGCACATCGTACCGACGCGCTCAAGGCTCTTGAGGAGGCCAAGAAAGAGGGCGGCATGGGCGACGATGATGTAACACGGCTCAAGGCTGAGGTGCAGAAGCTTATTGATGCAGGCAACGAAGCCCTCGCTGCGCTTCTGGAGAGAAAGGAGGCCGAGATTGCCCAGTAACGGAATCAACTGATGCAAATCATTCTTTTGATCGTCGTCATCGTCGTGCTCATAGTGGTGCACGAGTTGGGTCATTTCGTGATGGCCAAGCTCACCGGCATGCGCGTGGACGAGTTCGGCATCGGGTATCCGCCACGCGCACTGCTCCTCGGCAAGGTGGGCGAGACGGAGTACACGCTCAACTGGATCCCCTTTGGTGGATTCGTAAGAATTTACGGCGAGGATGCTGGCGCGGCAGGGCTCGGGTTGCGCGCATTCTCGTCTAAGAACAACCTGCAGAAAGCGCTCGTACTCGTCGCGGGCATCACGATGAACCTCGTGCTCGCCTACGCGCTCATAACGGCGTCGCTCGTGCTCGGGACGCCGCGAGCGCTCGACGCGAGCGACGTTGCGCGCGCTCACGACACGGCGCTCGTTGTCGTGGGTGTGTTACCGGGCTCGCCTGCCGCCACGGCAGGGCTCCTCCCGGGAGACGCCATCACGAGCGCCGTGACCGCGGCAGGTGCATGGCAGGCAGTCGACCCTAAGAGCTTCACCGATTTTGTGCGCGCTGGGGGTGGCACCCCGATCAAGCTCTCACTCAAACGTTCGGGAGGCGAGGCGTCGGTCACAGCGACCCCACTCGAGGGTGCTATTGCTGACGATGCCGCGCGCTACGCGCTCGGGATACAGGTTGCAACGGTCGGGATCGTACCGCTCTCGATCGGTGCGGCCCTCGGAGAGGGGGCGCGCATCACAGGCGAGGCAACGCGCCTCACGGCCGTTGGACTCGTGAACTTCTTGTATCGGATGCTGACATTCTCGGCCGATCTTTCTGGCGTGTCTGGGCCGGTCGGCATCGCGGGGGTCGTGGGCAGTGCGGCCACCCAGGGTCTCGGGAGCCTACTGTCGATCATGGCAATTATTTCTATCAACCTCGCACTCATCAATCTCATACCGATCCCAGCACTCGATGGCGGTCGACTCCTCTTCGTCATTATTGAAGGCGTGACGAGGCGAGCCATACCGCCGCGAGGGGCGCAGGCGTTCAACGGGATCGGCTTCGCCTTTCTTGTGTTACTTATGGTGGTGGTGACCGCGCACGACATCTTCAAGCTCGTGGGGTAGGGAAAAGGAAAAGCCCCGCGAGACAGAGTCTCGCGGGGCCGCTGAGCGGGTTCATGTAGGCTGACGGTCAGCGCCAGTAGCGCGCCGAACGCCGCGACGACCCACCACAACCGGAGAATCCAGCGGGCCGGGTCCTTTTTCTTCGCCATCATGTTACCTCCTGCGTTCATTGTGACATACCAATGGCGGTTGTCAAGCTCGCGTTGATCACTACCTTCGTTTGTTCCGCTCTCTGTGTTGTGTCGAGAGGGCCTCTGCGCGTATACTGGAGCAATGCGGCAGTCACAGCTCTTCACCAAAGCACGTCGAGAAGCCCCGGCCGACGAGGTTGCCAAGAACGCGCAGCTCCTAATCCGCGCTGGCTATATCAACAAAGAGATGGCGGGTGTCTACGATTACTTGCCGCTCGGGCTGCGCACCCTTACCAAGATTATCGCGATCATCCGCGAGGAAATGAACGCGCTCGGCGGCGCCGAGGTATTGCTCACCACGCTACAAGACCCACAGCCGTGGCAGGAGAGTGGCCGATGGAGCGACGAGGTCGTCGACGTATGGTTCAAGACGGTGCTCAAGAGCGGTACCGAGCTCGGCCTCGCCAACACACACGAGGAGGCATTGACCCGTCTCATGACCGAGCACGTCTCCTCATATAAAGATCTCCCGCGCTACGTGTATCAATTTCAAACTAAGTTCCGTAATGAGATCCGCGCCAAGTCTGGGATCATGCGCACCCGCGAGTTTATTATGAAGGACCTCTACTCCTTCTCCCGTGATGCAGAGGAGCACCAGGCATTTTATGACAAGGCGGCGACCGCCTACGAGCGGATTTTTGACCGTATGGGCATCGGGGAGCAGACCTACCGCACGTTCGCCTCGGGTGGCTCGTTTAGCAAGTACTCGCACGAGTTCCAGACGGTCTGTGATGCGGGAGAAGACACTATCTATCTCGACAAAGAGGCGAAGCTCGCGGTCAACAAGGAGGTCTACGACGATCCCGAGGTGTACACAAGCACCGGGCTTGATAAAGCAAGCCTCACAGAGGCCAAGGCTATTGAGGTAGGCAACATCTTCACCCTCGGGACCAAGTACGCCGAGGCACTCGGGCTCGCCTATACCGACGCGGAGGGTAAGCCACAGCCGGTGTTCATGGGCAGTTACGGCATCGGCCCGGGGAGGGTGATGGGCACGATCGTTGAGCTGTTGTCAGACGACAAGGGCCTCGTCTGGCCCGAGAGTGTGTCGCCGTATGCCCATCACCTCGTGTCAGTCGGCAAGGACGAGGACATCACCAAGACCGCGGACGAATTGTATGAGGATATGCAAACGCACGGCGTCGAGGTCCTCTACGACGATCGAGGGCTCTCTGCCGGACAGAAGTTTGCCGAGAGCGACCTGCTCGGGATAACCAAGCGCATCGTCGTAGGTCGAGACGCGGTGGCGACAGACATCTTTGAGGTGGTGGATCGTGCCTCGGGCGCCGTCGCTAAGGTGCCGCGTGCAGAGCTCCTCCGCTAAGCCTATGCCACGGTTCTCAAAAAACTCACTATTCAGCAGTGATATCGCGATTGATCTCGGGACATCGCATACGCTCGTCTATGTGCGCGGGCGGGGGATCGTGATCAACGAGCCGTCAGTGATTGCACTTAACGAGAAGACGGATCAAGTGGTCGCGGTTGGGCACGCGGCCAAGACGATGCTCGGCAAGACGCCGCCGCACATTCGCGTCGTGCGCCCACTCTCTCACGGGGTGATCTCAGACTTCGAAGTTACCGAGGAGTTGCTCACCTACTTTATCAACAAGGCGCAGGGCGGGCGCGCACGCTTGTTCGGCCCACGTGTGGTGATTGGCGTACCAACCGGCGTCACCAACGTGCAGAGCCGCGCGGTGCGCGATGCGGCGAAGAACGCTGGAGCGCGCGAGGCGTTTATCGTCGAGGAGCCCGTGGCGGGCGCGGTTGGGGCGAAGCTCCCAGTCGCCGAGGCCGTCGGCACTATGGTGCTTGATATTGGCGGCGGCACCACCGACATTGCCGTCATCGCGCTCAACGGGACCGTGGCGTCGAAGAGTTCGCACGTTGCGGGTGACCGTTTTAACGAAAACATTATTGATTATGTGCGAAATGAGTTTAAGTTGGGTATTGGCGAGCGTACCGCAGAGGACATCAAGATTTCTATCGGTGCGGTAACACCTCAGGACGAGACGCTTTCAAAGGCAGTACGCGGGCGAGATTTTGCGACAGGTTTGCCGCGCGAGGTGACCCTGACCGACAATCATGTGCGCGAGGCGCTCGTGCCCTCGCTCGATGCGCTCATGGACGCCATGAAGGATGTTATTGAGGCGACACCACCGGAGCTACTCTCTGATGTGCTCGAGCGCGGCGTTACGGTCTTTGGCGGCGGTGCGCTCCTGCGTGGCCTGCCAGAGGTGCTCGCCAAGATGCTCGGCGTGCCCATCAAGGTGGCGCCAGAGCCGCTCACCACCGTGGTGCGAGGCGCGGGAATCATCACCGAGAATCCAACACCGCACGCAGACTTTTTTATCGATGAAGAAGACATACTTACCGAGGCGTAACGCCCTCCTCACGGTGCGCGAACTTTCGTGGGGTGCTCGCGCGGTGCTCCTCGTATGCGCGGTTGCGCTTGTGCGGTTTGCGCTCCCGAACGTGTTCATGCAGATTGCCGCACCATTTCTCGGCGTCTCGGCGAGTGTTGCGCGCGCGAGCCACGCCGTTATTAACTCGTTTTCAAGCACCGCAGAGCAGGCCGCAGAGAACGAGCGTTTGCGCGAGGAGAATGTGGCGCTCGTGGCCGAAAACGCACGCCTCACAAAGCAATCTTCGCAGAGCGTCGTGGAGACGAACGTGTCGACGACAGGCGCCTCTCGTGGCGTTGTCGCCCAGGTGGTAGCACGCCCACCCGTGGGTCCCTACGATACCCTGGTACTCGACCAGGGGCAGTCTGCTGGAGTCTCCGATGGCATGGAGGTGTTTAGCAGTGGTGGCGTGCCGCTCGGCGTGGTTACGGGCACGACCAGCGATTTCTCGCGGGCAGTGCTCTTTTCCTCGCCTGACGTGCAGACGGCGGGTTGGGCGGGAGAGAGGAGCGTCCCCGTTACAATCACCGGTCGTGGCGGAGGCGTGCTTGTGGCTGTACTGCCACGCTCTGCGAATATCATGGTAGGCGACTTTATATATGTGCCGGGGCCAGGCATGTTGCCGATCGGCGTGGTGGCGCGAGTTGATGGAGATGCTACCTCTCCCGCCGTGACCCTGCGGATCAGGCCGCTGAGCAACCTATTCTCGCTCGGGTCGGTCGAGCTTCGGACGACGGGCGTCGGTCAGTCGGTGGAGTTCGCGTCGAGCACCGCGCCATGACACGTCTCATGGCGTGTGTGTTGCCACTCGTTTCAGCGTTGGTGTTCCCGTGGCAGGCAACGGTAGTCCTCGCACTCGGTGCCGCTTTCTTTGAACCACTCATGCCGCTCGCGACAGGGCTCCTGCTTGACGTGCTCTATTACGTGCCGCAGACCACGCTGTGGCCGCGATTCACGCTTTTCGGCGCTCTGGTCTCGGTGGTGGCACTCGTTGTGCGTAGTCGCCTGCGCACGCGGCGTACATCCTAGAACATGAGGTGGCGACGAGCACGACAGCAAAACACCGAGATCAATCCCGAAGACATCTTCATTGATTCGGCGAATGACGCGACCTTTGATCGGGCACGATTCGAGGGGCGTATTGAGCGACCCTTGTCACACACAACCTTTCTCGCGCTTGCCGGCGTCTTCGTCGTAGTGTTTGGTCTGTTGCTCGTGCGCGCGGGCTATGTGCAGGTCGTGCAGGGCGATGCCTTTGCGCGACAGAGTGCCCAAAATAGTCTCGAATCCACGGCACTGTTCGCACCCCGCGGCATCATTACCGATCGTCATGGTGCAGTGTTGGTAGAAAATATTGATGCAAACAAGGGTACGGGCACAGGGCGACGATATCTCATGCCCCAAATGGGGCAGATTATCGGCTACGTCTCCTATCCAAAGAAAGACAGCAGTGGGCACTACTATGATACGGAGATTACGGGCGTTGCGGGACTTGAGGCCGAATACAACGAGGTATTAACGGGGACAAACGGGCGCGTGCTCGTCGAGAAGGATGCGGTGGGGGACGTGCGTTCCTCAGGAATGATTGTGCCTCCGCGAGACGGGAGCCCACTGACGCTCACGGTCGACGCATCGCTCGAACGACATTTTGCAGAGGCGATCGCGCGAACAGCGGATACTGCCGGATTTATTGCTGGCGCCGGAGTGATCATGGATGTGCATACCGGAGACGTCCATGCCATCGTCTCATACCCGAGCTACGACCCAAACGTCATGTCAAACGGTTCTCCCGTCGCGACCATTGCGAGCTACAACACCAGCCAGGGGCACCCTTTTCTTGATCACGCCGTGCAGGGCGTGTATGTGCCTGGCTCGATCGTTAAGCCGATTGTCGCTGCGGGCGCGCTGACTGACGGCGTCATCACCCCACAGACACAAATCAACGATCCCGGGCGACTTGCCGTACCAGACCCGTATCATCCCGGCAAGACCTATTATTACAATGGGTGGAGGGCGCTTGGCATTGTCGACGTGAGTAAGGCTATCGCGTGGTCGTCGGATGTCTTCTTCTACACAGTCGGCGGCGGTTTTGGCGATCAAAGAGGACTCGGGATCGACCGTCTTGATCACTGGTATAGCGCCTTCGGGCTCGGTCATACAACGGGCATCGATCTACCTGGCGAAGCAAGTGGCGTGATTCCTTCTCCCGCGTGGAAGGCGGCTACATTTAAGGAGCCATGGTATCTCGGCGACACCTACTTTACCTCTATCGGGCAATATGGGACCCTCGTTACGCCGATACAGATGGTCCGCGCCGCGGCAGCGATCGCTAACGGCGGCACGCTCGTTCAGCCACGGATGCTGGTGGCCGGCACGCCCACGAGAACAGCGATCGATGTCAGCAGTGCAGCACTCACGGTTGTCCGACAGGGGATGCGGCAGAGCGTGACCGGCGCGCTGGCGCGCGCGCTTGACGTCCCCTACATCGAAGTAGCGGCCAAGACAGGGACCGCTCAAACGGGCGTGCATAATGAGTACGACAACTCGTGGGTCATTGGGTTCTTCCCGTATCAGCAACCGAAATACGCCTTCGCAGTCGTTCTTGAGCGCGGGCCATCTGGAGCTGGCGAGCAGTCGGTCAATGTCATGCGCGCGCTCCTTGACTCACTCAAAAGGGATGATTCGACGTATGTCGGCGGGAGCGGTGCCCCGACGACGACCGCAGGAGCGAGCGCTCGTTGACACACGAGGCCGCGGGTAGCATTATGGGGGCATGAATATAGAAGAACTTTCAAAATCACAGCTCATTTTGCTCACCGTCCTGGTCAACTTCGTCACCTCAGTAGCGACCGGGATCCTCACGGTCTCACTCCTCGACCAAGCGCCCGCCGTCGTCACGCAGACGATTAACCGAGTCGTTGACCACACCGTGGAGACGGTGACCAAGGTGGTGCCGACGAGTGTCGGATCGCCCGCGCCGTCGAATCAAGACCTCGTAACCGGGGCGATTGCGGCGGGCGCCGCACACACGGTGGCGCTCTACAACGTGAAGACGGGCACGACAACACCGGCACTCGCGGTCGGTGCATATCTCCCGTCTGCGCGCGCGATTGTCACGGCATCGCGCGACACCCTGCCTAAGGAGGTCTTGATCGAGTTTGCGAACAAGGCGTATGTGCCCGCGTCGCTGTCTCATTCGGGGGGTGGTCTTGCTATCTATGGATTCTCCGATACGGCAACGCTACCCAAGGCCACGTCGCCTCAGCTCATTCCCACAAAGGATCTCAAGCTCGGCCAGACAGTTCTCGCGATTGGTGAAGACGGCTCGGCCGCGACCGGCATCGTCTCTCGCGTTGGCAATACGGAGGTGCGTACCACATTGCCAAGTCTTGGTGCCGGGAGTGCGGCAGTCGATCTATCGGGCAATCTGATCGGTATATTTGCCAACGGCACAACTCACGGACTCCTTATAAGTGCAGAAGCGATCTCGACGCTTCTCACACCGCCAGCCACTAATTCCTAATCACACAATGCCGCCATTCAACAATTTCACCAGCAAAGCCAAAGAAGCAGTGCGCCGAGCGCACGAGCTCGCGATCGAACGTGGGCAGAACCACGTGTCCTCGCTTCATCTCCTTGCCGCGCTGGTGTTGCAGGAGGAGTCGCTCGTCTTCTCGATCCTTGATCGCATGGAGGTTGACACGATCATGCTCGCAGACGCCACCCTCGAGCACCTTGAGGCACCCGAGGCCGCGTCGGTTCTCTCTCCGTCGTATCAGATCTATCTCACGCCGGATCTCGCGCAGGCGCTCGAGGCGTCCGGCAAGATCGCGGCGCGCATGAACGAGACGTTTGTTGGTACCGAGCATCTCTTCCTCGCTATCATCGAGCATCCTGGCTCTGCGGCCGACATTCTCTCGCGCTTCGGCATCGCACAGGGGGCCGCCGTTGCGATACTCAAAGAATTGAAGAGTGCGAAGGACGGGCAGGTGGAGAGTCCGAAACGATTCCGCGCACTCGCGAAGTACGCGCGGAACCTCACCAAAATGGCCTCGGAAAATAAGCTCGACCCGGTGATCGGACGCGACACAGAGATTAATCGGGTGATCCAGATACTGGCGCGGCGTACGAAAAATAACCCAGTGTTGATTGGTGAGGCGGGGGTCGGTAAGACGGCCATCGCTGAAGGGCTGGCCGCTCGCATGGCGAGTGGCGACGTGCCCGAGTCGCTCAAGACCAAGGAGCTGCTCTCGCTCGACCTCGGGCTTATGATCGCGGGTACCAAGTACCGCGGCGAATTTGAAGAGCGCATGAAGAACGTTATGAAGGAGGTGGAGCGGGCAGAAGGGAAAGTCATTCTGTTTATCGACGAGCTCCACACGCTGGTGGGCGCCGGTGGCGCCGAGGGTTCTCTCGATGCATCGAACATGCTGAAGCCCGCACTCGCACGTGGCGAAGTGCGGGTGATTGGGGCTACCACGCTGAAGGAGTATCAAAAATACATTGAGAAGGACGCGGCACTGACGCGGCGTTTCCAATCGGTCTTTGTCTCGGAGCCGACCATCGAGGACGGCGTCGCGATACTGCGCGGACTACGAGACAAGTATGAACTCTTTCACGGCGTGCGCATTACTGACGGGGCCATTGTCGCCGCGGTAGAGCTCTCTGCGCGCTACATCAGTGATCGATACTTGCCTGACAAGGCGATAGATCTTATCGATGAGGCCGCGAGTGGACTCCGCATCGCACTCGAGAATAAGCCGCCGCTACTCGAAGAAACTGACCGACGCATACGTCGTCTCGAGATTGAACGGCAAGCTCTGCAGAAGGATCTTGATGGGGAGCACGCCAAGGAGATTAAGGAGCGCATCAAGGTGATCGACAGCGAGGTGGCGGACCTCAAGGAGAAGACCAGTGAGCTCGAGCTCAAGTGGAAGAATGAGAAGGAGGTGCTCGAGGGTATCCGCGCGGCGAAGACAGAACTCGAGTCGCTCAAGGTGCAGGCGGACAACGCCGAAATGAATGCGGATCTGGGCACAGTTGCCGAGATACGGTACGGCAAGATCCCCCAGATTCAAAAAGACCTTGAGACCAAGCTTAAGCGTCTCAAAACACTGCAGAAATCACGTCGCGTTTTGAACGAGGAGGTGACCGAGCAGGACATCGCGGCGGTCGTGAGCCGATGGACTGGGATCCCGGTCGCACGCATGATTGAGGAGGAGTCAGCGAAGCTCGCTCGTATGGAAGAGGCGCTTTCTGCGGCGGTTGTCGGGCAGGATGAGGCCGTCAAGAAGGTGACGGATGCGGTGAAGCGCTCGCGCGTAGGCATCAGCGATCCTAATCGCCCGATAGGCTCATTCCTCTTCCTTGGGCCAACTGGCGTGGGCAAGACGGAGCTCTCGCGCAAACTCGCCGAATTTATGTTCAACGACGCGGACGCGCTCGTGCGTGTGGATATGAGCGAGTTTATGGAGAAGCACTCGGTCGCCAAGCTGATTGGCGCGCCACCGGGCTATGTGGGCTACGAGGAGTCGGGTACGCTCACCGAACGCATCCGGCACCGGCCGTATGCGGTGGTACTCTTTGACGAGATCGAGAAGGCACACCCAGAAGTGTTCAATATTCTGTTGCAGGTGCTCGACTCGGGACACCTCACTGATGGTAAAGGCCGCAAGGTCAATTTCAAAAACACCATCATCGTCCTCACCTCGAATATCGGCGGCGAGTTTATCGATCGCCTCGCGCACATCGGTTTTGGCAAGGCAGACGCAACCGACGCAACACGCTATGAGGAAACCAAGGCCAAGGCCATGGAGGCGCTCAAGGAGCACTTCCGTCCTGAGTTCTTGAACCGGCTCGACGATATCATCATCTTCGATGTGCTCGCGAAGGAAGCACTGGCGCGCATCGTTGATAACCAGGTCGAGGAGGTGAAGAAACGCCTCGCAGAAAAGCGTATCGCTCTCACTCTTGCGCCAGGCGTGCATACATGGCTCGCTGACAAGGGGTACAATCCACAGTATGGCGCGCGACCGCTCCGACGAACCATCCAGGACAAGATCCTGACTCCGCTCGCCTCGCTCATGGTGACGCAGGGGCTCATGGAGGGCGGCGAGGTGACGGTCTCTATCAAGAATGACGAACCGCACTTCGATGTTACGAAGAAGCGCGCGACCAAGGCACGCCGTGCCGCCGCAGTTGCCTAGCGCCGCGCCGTCTGCTACAGTGCCTCCATGTCACAAGACCGTCTTATAAAACTCAAGTCGACCAAGTCCAACCACGTGATCTGGACCCGCAAGAACAAGAAGGCGGTACAGCGCAAGATCGAACTCACGAAGTTTGACCCCACGCTTCGAAAAAATGTTCCCTTTAAGGAGGCGAAGAAATAATAAGTAACCAAAACCGCCTGCAGGCGGTTTTGACTTAGATAGCGCATGCACACGATTGTTACTCTAGGCGGCGGGAGCGGGCATTCGCAAGTGCTAAAGGCATTGAAGCGGATTCCCGATGTGCAGATCACGGGTGTCTGCCCGAGCACCGATTCTGGTGGTTCGACGGGCGTCCTACAACGCGAGTATGATGGCACCGGATACACGGGAGATCTCACCAAATGTGTCGCGGCGCTCTGCGACGATGAGACCCTTGCAAACGCGCTCTCATATCGATACGAAAGCGGCCCACTACATACGCACTCGGTAAAGAATCTCCTCTTTCATGCACTTACGAAGGTGAGGACGCCGCAGGAGGCGTTGCGCGCACTGTGGCGCACCTGCCTCGGCCCCCATAGAGTATTGCCCGTGAGTGACGAGAAGACGGAGCTCTGTGCCTCGTTGAAGATCGGCAACACAGTCTCTGGCGAGGCGAATATCGACACGCTCGCGAAGAACCCGCTCTGGAATCCTGAGGTGCACTCAATAACCAAAATATATCTGAAGCCGGAGGTTAGCGCCTCGGCTGCCGTACTCGACGCGATTCGGCAGACCGAGCATATCATCGTGTCTCCTGGAGATTTGTACTCGAGCGTAATTCCTACGCTCCTTCCTCGCGGCATGCGCGAAGCGATTCACACATCCTCTGCCAAGATTATCGTGATACTGAACGTCATGACGAAGAAGGGCGAGACAGACCACTACACCGCGCTGGACTTTGTCGAGAAGATCGAGCACTATCTCGGTCGTCCCGCAGACGTGCTCATCGCGAATACTGCAGAGATACCGGCGTGGATACTGCTCAAGTACTCTCTTGAGGAGAAGGTCGGGGTAGATCAACAGCTGTTGTCGTCTGACACGCGCATTGTCGCGGCGCCGCTCGCGGGCGTCTCAGACCAGGGGCATGTGCTGACCGATCCAGACGCACTGCGTGAAGTGCTCACGACGCTCCTGTAGTGCCACTTGCACTCGAGGCGTGCCATAGTACAATCTCTTCAGGGTTGAGTGCCGACTGTAAGGTCGGATTCGCGCAAGCGAATAGGAAGTCAGGTGAGATCCCTGCACTGTGCCGCAACGGTAATGCCTTATGGGTTAGTCCGATTATCACCAACCTCATAATCCCGAGCAGGATCTTGCGTTGCCTTGGTTGGTATATGTCTAGAAACTCTGCTTGGGGCAGAGTGTTTTAATTTTATGCGCCCTTACCACTACTCCCTATTGATACCTATCGTGCTCGTACTCGCCGTTGGCTGCGTGCTACTGGGGAGCCGCCCGGCGACGGCTCCGGAACAGAGGGGCGTAGAGATGGCGACCACCACTCGGCCGGCAGTGTCACCGATGGTCGAAAAGCCGGTAGAGGAGCCTCACTCAGTCACGCCCGCGACTGCACCTCGCACGAACGCGACGTTCTCTGTTGGCTCCACGACACACCCGATCTTCGTGCACGCCGGTGAGACGGTCCTTGAGGCGATGAACGACTTGTCCGCAAGCGGACGCATCACATATTCGGGTCGCGACTATCCGGGGCTGGGCCTCTTTGTCGATACCATCAATGGCACAAAGAATGGGGGTGGGCGCTATTGGGTGTATTACGTGAACGACATTTCTGCATCGGCCGGCATCTCGACAACCGTACTTCAGCCGGGCGATGCGGTCGTGTGGAAGTACGCGCCGTCCTACTCGTTACCATGATCGCACACACCCTCACTGCTCGCCGTACCGTCGTACTCCTGTTTCTTATATGTACTCTGATACCGGCAGGGGTACATGCAGAAGCCTCTACTACGCCAGCGACCGTTGCCACCTCAACGCCATCCACTCCTACGGCCACCTCGACTCCGTCAACCACCACGGCAACCTCCACGCCCTCCGAGGCGGCCGAGACAGCAACGCTTCGCCTCTGGGACGGATCTCTGATCGACTCCTTCACGATTGACCTGCCCTCGACTAGCACCGAGGCATCTCTCGCACCGACAGGCTCGAGTGATGCGCATGCGGTGCCAGCTCGGAGCGTGCTTGCGCTCTTGACGACGCTCGATGAGACGCACACGGCGTTTGATATCACCGATCTGCAATACTTTGATTCGTTCCATTCATTCTTGTTGAATTGCATTGCGGTGCCGACCGTATCAGCCTCGCCCGCGTGCTATAACTGGACCTATGCGGTGGACGGGCAGTTCCCGTCTGTTGGGATGGACGCCTACGAACTGCAGGATGGTGACGTCGCTGACGTCTTCTTTGGCTCAGAATGGCGAATATCGCTCGATGCGCCAGCCGCGGTGGTCGGTGAACCGGTCACCGTGACGGCTGAGCACTACGACGCGACTAACGGTACTTATGATCCTGCTGTGGCAGAGATGGTTGGCTCGGTTCAATTTGACTCCTCGTACACGCCGATCGTATACGCAACCTCCACCACCGATGGCGACGGGCACGCAACGCTGACACTCGAAGGCCCTGGCACCTATACTGTTGGGCTCGCTACGAGCGGATACTACCCAAACGCGACGCTGACAGTGTCGTCGAGCACAACGGCGACCACGACCGACTCATCAGTTTCTGGCGACACCGGCGGGGCCGGCGCTACCTCGGGTGGCTCTGTTATCGCTTTTAGCGTCTCGCGCGCGGTGGCATACCTTTCCTCTGTGCAGTTGGGCGACGGCTCGTTTGGCGCCGGGTACTTGAGCGACTGGGCCGCTATTGCATATGCCTCAAGTGCGACATCGAACGCAGGGTTGCGGGCGTATCTCCTTAGAACCGCGTCGCTTGATAACGTAACTGACCATGAACGGCACGCGATGGCGCTCGAGTCGCAGGGCATCAATCCGTATACCGGGACCGCTGTTGATTATATTGAGCCGATTGTCACGACGTTTGACGGCAATCAGGTGGGCGATGCGAACCTTGATAACGATGATATCTTTGCGCTGTTTCCACTCCTGCACGCAGGATACACGGCAAGCGATGCGATCATTGCGCGGACGACGGCCACAATCGTGTCTGCGCAGTTATCAAATGGATCCTGGGACAACAGTGTGGACGTAACGGCTGCAGGTATCCAGGCACTCACAGCGGTGAGTGCTTTGCCCGGAGTCTCGGGAGCGATCGCGTGCGCAGAGGCCTATCTGCGAGGACAACAGAAAAGTGACGGTGGCTTCGGTAACAGCTTTAGTACGAGTTGGGTCTTGCAGGCGATCGCGGCACTTGGCGAAAGTCCGAGCGGGTGGAAGGTGGGAGGACAGAGTCCGCTCGACTACCTTGCCGCGACACAGCAGGCGGACGGCGGGGTCGAGCCAGCATCAGAGCCCAAGGAGACGAGAATCTGGGCCACGGCCTATGCTGTCTCGGCCGCACTCGGTAAACCATGGGATGCGTTGCTGTCATCGTTTGATCGCCCTACTACGGCGACGTCTGGCGCTGTGGCGGCCCCGAGTGGTCAAGTGCTCGGAGTAGCGACCTCTACTGTGGAAACCCTGGTAGAGGCCACATCAACGCCGCCAGTCGCCACCTCGACGCCAGCACTGGTCGAGCCGACGCCGCGCCCAGCGCCACGGCGCATCGAGCAGCGCGCCAGGGGCGTAACTGGGGTGACTGCGTCTGTGGCTTTCGCCGCGGCCCTGCCGCTCGCGGAGCCTAAATCTGGGCCACGTGACGTGACGTCGGCGTCGCGGAGCCTCTGGGCGCGTCTCTGGCACTCCTTCGTAGAGTGGATTACTAACCTTCTGTAGTATACTGAGCACTATGCAAATTGAATTTAAAACAGGGTGGTTGAAGTTTGTTATCGGATGGGCAACGGTCTTTCTCTTTCGTCTCATACCTTTTCGCCCGCCAAATGTTGAGCCAATGCTCGCTACGATCATGCCGTTCTCCAAGCGCTATGGGTCGGTCGCGAGCTTTCTCTTCGGGTTTCTCGGCATTGCGCTCTTTGATGCAGTGACGAGTGGTTGGGGAGTGTGGACACTGGTGACGGCTCTCACCTATGGCGCACTCGGCCCAGTGGCGCATCTCTATTTCAAAAATCGAGAAGCAACCGCCAAGAATTTCGTGATCTTTGGCGTTGTGGGCACGGTGATCTATGACGCGATTACGGGCGTCGCCATGGGCCCGCTTCTCTTCCATCAATCTCTTGCGATAGCGCTCGCGGGGCAGATCCCCTTCACGCTCATGCACCTCACCGGCGCAGTGCTTTTCTCGGCACTCCTAAGCCCAGAGATCTATCGGTGGGTGGTGCAGAACGATGCGATCGCCATTCGTGTGCCTCACAGTAAGGTCGTCGCCTAGTGTGACTTGAAGGCGGGTCCAGCAAGAGTTTCTCCCTCGACTCGACCTATTGTCTTCACAACAGGTCGGTCTGGGCACCGCCTCGCCGTTCTTGTCTGCTGACTCGAACATGCTCCGGCGTTCGAATCCTGCGCGCACGTGAAGTAGTTCACGTGCTTGGACCCGCAGTATTTCACTGCGTTTAATACTGCGGGTCCAGCAGGATTCGAACCTGCAAAACCGGTTTTGGAGACCGGCGGTTTACCATTGAGCCTATAGACCCCGAGCGAGGCTGCGCATACGCATGCTTGCGTATGCGCACGCCGAGCGAGGGGTCAACATCAGTGCAAGCAACTGATATCAGACCCGGTTCGTGCGGCGTCTCGCTCTCTCACGATAGCAGACCACGGGCAGTGGGGAAAGCACTCCGAGAATGGCGTGCGACAGGGTATGATGAACCCAATGACGATTCGCAGGGCCGTACTCCTCGCTGTGCCGGTTATTGCTATTGGTCTCCCGTTATTTGCCGCGGCGCACTCGATACCATACTTCGGCCCCATCCTCGAGGACGGGTGGAATAACTGCCCGCTCGGGTGGGCGGCGGTGATAATGACGATTAACAACATTATTACCATCGCGCTCACTCTCGCGATCAGCATCGTCGCACCGGTGATGCTCGCATACTCGGGCTTCCTCCTCGTCACGAACGCCTTCAACCCAAGCGCCAAGGAGGAGGCGAAGAAGATGCTCACCAATACCATCATCGGTATCGTTATCGCGCTCGCCGCGTGGCTCATCATCGATGCTCTCATGGCGGTCCTCTATCACCCCACCGATCCTGGGCTCGCGGGGCAGACGTGGTCGTCGCTGATTTCATCTGGCAACGTCGGCGAGCTTTGCATCCCAGTCGAATCAATCCTTCATCAGGCACCAAACGGCGGTCTTGTCACAGGCGCATCGGCGACGAGCACCGTGTCTGTGGTGCCACCAAGCACGACGCCGGCAAATGAAGCTGCTGTTCGCCAGCAGTTTGAGCTCGCGGGGGTGAGCGTGAACAAAGCGGCCTGCGACCCCTATGACAAAAACGGGGTTACCTCTCCAGGCTGTACGAACGTCGGCGGCATGCTCCCCTCAACCGTCCAGCAGGTGATTAACATAAAAAATTCGTGCGGCGGTTGCTCAGTGGTTGTCTCGGGAGGGTCCGAAGCGGGGCACGCTCCCGGTCCGCATTCACATGGGACAGGATACAAGGTTGATATAAGAGCAAACTCTAGCCTCAACGCGTTTCTTAAAGGGCTCACCTACGTGGGCGTACGAACGGGCGATCATTCCGGACCGGCATATACTGATAGCTGTAAGCAAAATCAGTATGTCCAGGAGTCTGATCACTGGGACATCACTGTACTGGGAGCTTGTTCACTCTAGCCATACGTCGGGCCCTCTCTCCACAACCAACCTCAATTCATCATGCAGTTTTCGTAACCACGCCTTCTGACGTCGGGCATACTGCCAGAGCTTGGCCGAGAGGGTGGGGAGGAGCGATTCTTTGGTGCGCTCACCGCGCAGATACTCGCCAACAATTTTATACTCCAGTCCCAGCTCATTAAGCCGTTCATCGCCCACCTGCTCACGAATCCTCTCGACCTCTTCTACGAGACCTCTGGCAACTGCGTGTGTCAGACGGGCATCGATGCGTGCGTGCAACTCCTCTCGTGGCAAATCGACGACCATCCACTCGACGGCATAATTTACAAGGTTGACCCTTGTACCAGGAGAGGGCGTAGGTACGCGGCGCTGTGGTACCGATCCAAGAGATGCGATAATCTCGAGTGCGCGGATGAGCCGACGGCGGTTTTGTGGGTCGAGCGCGGCGGCGCGGCGCGGGTCACGCTCTACAACTCGCGCATACAGTTCGTCTGCAGAGAGCTTTTCAAGCTCTTCGCGCAACGCGGGGTTCGCGTCGATGCGGGCGGGCAAGCCGTGCAATAGTGCATCGAAGTAGAAATGTGTGCCGCCCACGAGGATGGGGAGTCTCCCGCGCGCGACGACGACCTGAATGAGACGCGTTGCGTCGGTGACGAAGTCGCCAGCTGAGTAGGCCTCCCGTGCGTCGCGTATGTCGATCAAATGGTGGGGCACACCAAGCATCTCCTCCGGGGTGATTTTCTCTGTCCCGATATCGAGTCCGCGGTAGACCTGGCGCGAATCTACTGAGAGGACCTCGCCACCGCGCGCGAGCGCCTCCTCGACACCGCGCGCAGACTTACCCGAGGCGGTGGGCCCTATAATGCAGAGGATCTTCTGTTTGGCACTCATTAGGCGCGATGGTACCATGTACCCACATAATTACAGAAATATATGAAAGAAACCAAGAGCAACTATTGTGAGCACTGCGGTGAATTTCATGATGCGGTACGTGACTATACCGCGCAGGTGAAGGTTGGGGAGGTTGTGCCTGACTTTGAGTTCGAGACATTTCATAACGGGGAGGTTAAGACCATGAGCCTTTCTAAGCTACGCGGCAAGTGGGTGGTGCTCGTCTTCTACCCCGCAGACTTCACCTTTGTGTGCCCGACCGAGCTCGAGGAGCTCGCGAAGCTCTACTCGAAGTTTCAAAGCGCGAATGCAGAGGTCATCTCGGTCTCATGCGATACCGTCTTCACTCACAAGGCCTGGCACGATACCTCCGAGGGTATCCGCGCGATTAGCTACCCAATGGCTGCCGACCCTGCAGGCAAGCTCGCGTACGCCTTTGGCACACTTATCGAGGGCGGCGAGGCAGAGCTCACGCCAGACGAGGGCCTCTCGCTCCGCGGAAGCTTCATCATCGATCCGGCAGGCGTGTTGCGCTCGATGGAGATTAACGACAACTCGATTGGGCGAAAAGGGTCTGAGACCCTGCGCAAACTCCTTGCCGCGCAATATGTCGAGAGTCATAAGGGGCAGGTCTGCCCGGCCTCGTGGGAGCCAGGAGAAGATACGCTCGAGCCGGGGCTCGACCTGGTGGGTAAGCTATAAAAAGAAAAAGCCGCCAGACGAAGCGAGGCCGGACGGCTTTCGCTTCGCGGGCGGTTCGGGTGGGCCGGGCTACGCGAAGGTGCTTGCGAGCATTGCCCGCAGTCCCTCGACAGCCATGCCCTGCATGAGGTTTTCGTTGCGTACGCTCGTGATGAACGCGCGTACGCTCAATGCCGGCCCGTGGTGTCCGGCGTCCTCGAGCGTATACTGGACCAACAACAAATAGCCGATAAGTTCGGCACGACGATCGCATCGTGCACTCTCGTCAGCTGTATGAAGACGTTGCAGTCCGCGCTCGAACAGGTACTTGACGAATTCCTTTGCATCCTGGACGCTTCGCAACGACTCCATTTGCGGCCCAAGAGCTGTATAAATGGGCATGATGTCCCTCCATGGCACGGTTTTGCTGCATGCGAGGGCAGCTGCGTGCATTCCGTACTGAATTAGGACACTCGTTAAGATACGAGTATGAACCACAAAGGA
>PFBL01000007.1 GCA_002773355.1 Candidatus Kaiserbacteria bacterium CG10_big_fil_rev_8_21_14_0_10_56_12 | reverse complement strand
AAGGTGATGGGGCTCTCAGTGTATACCACCCATGCCACACAACTGGTCCTCTCGGCATTCCTGAATGCACTTCAGGACCACTCTCGACCAGCGCTTGGGAGAAAATGATCGGCTGGACTCTCTATATCTAGAATTTTCTTCATGTGATTAAACGTTAGTCGATAAGTAGGGTGAGCTCATTATTGCCGTCCATGTGGAGGAACCCGCTCTTTGACACGAAGGCTTCTTTGGTCCCATCTTCCCTCTCTATCTTGATGCGGCTATCTGAGGCGAGTACCGACATCAGCGGGCGATGGTGGTCGAGCAGAGTCACCTCGCCCGACTTCGTCGCGATGTTCACCGACTTCGCTTCTCCCTCGTAGAGCACCCCCGCAAGATTTAGCACCTTCGTTTTCATATATCTATCTATGCGTCGAGCGAGCCCTTCATGTAGAAGAAGTCCTCGGGCTTGTCGTCGTGCTCGCCAGCGATAATCGCGGCGAAGTCACGCACCGTGTCCTCGAGCGTGACATAGGTGCCGTCTCGTCCGGTAAACTGCGCCGCCACGTTAAAGGGCTGTGAGAGAAACTTCTGAATCTTTCGTGCTCGATTGACGGTCTGCTTGTCCTCGTCTGAGAGCTCTTCCATGCCGAGAATCGCGATGATGTCCTGGAGCTCCTTGTAGCGCTGGAGAATCTTCTGGACATCCTGCGCGGTCTTGTAGTGTTGGTCGCCCACAATGGCTGGAGAGAGCGCCGACGAGCTCGAGGAGAGCGGATCAACGGCAGGATAGATACCGATCTCGGTGAGTGCACGTGAGAGCACGATGGTCGAATCGAGATGGGCGAATGAGGCCGCCGGTGCCGGGTCGGTAATGTCGTCGGCTGGCACATAGATAGCCTGCACCGAAGTCACTGAGCCCGTCGTCGTCGACGTAATGCGCTCTTGTAGCGCACCCATTTCAGTAGCAAGCGTCGGCTGGTAGCCCACCGCGCTCGGGAGGCGCCCAAGGAGAGTCGAGACCTCAGAGCCTGCTTGCGAGAAGCGGAAGATGTTGTCGATGAAGAGTAGCATGTCCTTCCCCTCCTCGTCACGGAAATACTCGGCCATCGTGAGGGCCGTGAGTGCAACACGCAGACGCGCGCCGGGCACTTCGTTCATTTGGCCGAAGACAAGTGCGGTCTTATCAAGCACCCCAGACTCCTTCATCTCGCCATAGAGATCGTTGCCTTCGCGCGTTCGCTCACCGACACCGGCAAATATCGACGCGCCGCCGGACTCCTCAGCAATGTTGCGAATGAGCTCCTGGATCAACACGGTCTTGCCGACGCCCGCCCCGCCGAAGAGGCCCACCTTACCGCCCTTCACGAAGGGAGCGAGCAGGTCAATGACCTTGATACCCGTCTGGAACACCTCAACCCTGGTTGACTGCTTGTCGAGGGCTGGTGCCTCGCGGTGAATCGGCCAGCGCTTCCCCTTGGCGAAGTCGTAGGTGTTACTCGGGTCCTGGTCGAGCGGCTCGCCAAGTACGTTAAAAATATTACCCAGGACCTCCTTGCCGACTGGCACCGAGAGTGCGGCTCCCGTGTCGTGCACAGCCGCGCCACGCGCCAAACCATCGGTCGATGCAAGCGCGATAGCGCGCACTCTCCCCGGCTCGAGATGCTTGGCTACCTCGAAGGTGATGCGCGCCTCTCCGAGTGTAGCCACGAGCGCGTTGCCAAGTGCCGGCTCACCACCAATCGCAAACGATGCGTCAATGACCGGGCCGGTCACCTGGACCACGGTGCCGCCGCTGGCCGGAGTCTGTGAGTCTGAGTGCTGTGTGTGATGTGTTTGCATGGTGGTGATAATTAATTTGCAGCTACCTGCGCGCTACTAATCTCGATCATTTCTTTGGTAATAAGAGCCTGACGCGCGTTGTTGAATGAGAGCGTGAGGGTGTCGCCCAGCTCCTTCGAGTTGGTGCTCGCGTTCTTCATCGCGACCATGCGCGCCGAGTGTTCGCTCGCGTTGGCCTCGAGCACCAGATGCAGGAACTGCATGGCGACAAGGTGCTTCAAGATCGATGAGAGCACCCGCTCCGGAGAAGGTTCAAAGAGGTATTCAGTTAGCGCCTCGTCCCCTGCGTCTGGAGCGAAGGAGTCGCGGAGTTCGGCAAACCTCCCGTGTTCGGGGACGATCTCGCGCGCGGTCTCACGAACCTGGTCGAGGCTCATGGGTAGGATCTGTCGAGTGACCGTAAATTGGGCGAGTGTCGTCTTGAAGTGTGTCGAGACGACGACGATCCTCTCCCACTTCCCCCTTCGATAACCATCCATAATCATGTCCGTGAGCGGGAGCACCTCGTCTGCCGTCGCATAATCGCCAAAGTTGGTGAAGGTCTCGACCACCGAGAAGCCTGACTTCTGCGCATAAGAGGCAAGCTTCTTCCCGACAAGCGCGAGACGGTAAGACTCCCTTCCTTCTGGGTCTGCGGCACGATCCTTCTTAAAGAACGCGTCCGCCGCGCGCGCCACCGAGCCATTGAAGGCCCCGGCGAGCCCGCGGTCAGAGGCGATAAGCACAACCAAGGTGATGGGCGTTCGCGCCTTTTTACCCGCAACAAATGGGTGTTGCAGGAGTGCCTTCTCAGGCATGTAGCGCAGGAGGTCGGTGAGGGCTCGTAGCGCGGCAAAGGAGTACTCACGCGAGGAGAGCGCGATCGATTGCGCTCGACGCATTTTTGTCGCGGAGACGACCTCCATGGCCTTGGTAATGGTGCCAATGTTCTTGACCGAGGCGAGGCGCGTGCGGATGTGATGTATTGATTCCATTACAATTTTTTGAATTGCTCGAGCGCCCCCTTCAGAGCCGCCTCGACATTTTCGTCGAGATTGCCAGTCGTCTCGATGGGATCGAGCACGTCGGTGCGGTGACGCGCCTCGAGGTACTCGACCAAGCGCTCCTGGTAGCCCGCAATATCCTCCTTGGGCACATGGGTCATGTAGCCATTCAGGGCCGCATAGAGCACGGGCACGGTGTGGTAGTAGCCCTGCGGCGCACCGTCTGGCTGTTTGAGGAGCTCAGTAAGAAGCTCGCCTCGTGCGATCTTCTCGCGGGTAGCTTCATCGAGATCACTCGCAAACTGCACAAAGGCGGCCAGCTCACGGAATTGTGCCAGCTCGAGGCGCAGTTTGCCCGCGACCTTCTTCATCGCCTTGGTTTGTGCTGAGGAACCAACGCGCGAGACCGAGAGGCCTACGTTTACGGCCGGGCGTACGCCCTGGTTAAAGAGACTCGATTCGAGATAGATCTGGCCGTCGGTAATAGAGATCACGTTCGTTGGGATGTAGGCCGCTACGTCGCCCAACTTCGTCTCAATAATGGGAAGTGCCGTCATGGAGCCTCTGCCGTGCGCCTCGTCGAGCTTCGCTGAGCGCTCGAGCAGACGCGAGTGTAGGTAGAAGATGTCGCCCGGGTATGCCTCTCGACCAGGGCTTCGGCGGAGGAGAAGCGACATTTCGCGATAGGCGTCCGCGTGCTTGGAGAGATCGTCGTAGATCACGAGCACGTCCTTGCCCTGGTCCATAAAATATTCGCCGATTGCGGCACCCGCAAATGGTGCGAGGTAGAGCAGTGGCGCCGGCGAGCCAGCGGGCGCTGACACCACGGTTGTATAGGCCATGGCTCCCGCCTCTGATAGTTTGCGTACAATCTGGGCAACCTTGGATTGCTTTTGGCCGACGGCGACGTATACGCAATACACCTGCGGTCTGCCCTTGTCGTTCAACTGGTTCAGGATTGCGTCGAGTGCGATCGCCGTCTTGCCGGTGCCACGGTCGCCGATGATGAGCTCACGTTGACCGCGGCCGATCGGGATCATGGCGTCAACAGCCTTGATACCAGTATGGAGCGGTACCGTCACGCTCTCGCGTGAGACCACGTCGGGCGCCGCGCGCTCGAGCGGATACTGCTGCGTGGTGTCTGTGCTCCAGATAATGCCCTTGCCGTCTGCAGGCGCACCAAGCGCGGTGACCACGCGTCCAAGGATCTCGTCAGACACCGGGATCGAGAGCACTCGGCCAGAGCCGCTCACGCGGTCACCGACCTTCACACCGGACGCAGGTGCGAGAATGATCGCGCCGATAAACTCTTCTTCAAGAGAGAACGCAATGGATGGTATGTCGCCCTCGCTCGTGTGTATGGCGAGCAACTCCTGGCTCACGGCCTTGGTCAAGCCCGAAATGCGCGCGATGCCGTCACCCACTTCTACTACAGTACCGACAGCATGAAAATGCGGATCATCCTTGAACCCGGCGATCTCGTGCTTAAGCTTCTCGATGACTTCGTAGGACATGGTAACGGTGTATGAATTAATAATGTGTGAACAGCGCGCGCATCTTGCCGGCGAGAGATAGATCGAGCTCGCGCGACTCATCGAGGGTGATCCTCGTGCCCGCAATGAGAGACGGGTTGAGAGCAATGGTAATGAGATCATCCTTGGTGAACTGTTTGTGCAGCGTGCTCTCGAGATGTTTCTCTGGCTCTCGAGCAAACTCCATCTGCACCATGTGACCACCGTGCGACTGCGTCTCGATCTTCTCGATCTCGTAGACGACCTGCGCAAGGCGGTGCGTGTCCCCATTCTTTGCAAGAGCTCGCACGAGACCCTCACGCGCGGCCTGCCCAGAGGTACCCGACGCTATCGAGTCGACGAACGCACGCGCATAGTGGCTCGGGCGTGGCTTCATGCGGCTTTCTGTGCGTGCAGTTCAGCGCGGACTAGGTCAGCCGCTTGCGCAATCAGCGCTTCGTCTACCGCACGCGGGTCGAGCGCAACGGTCTTCGCAAGCACACTAGTGACAAACTCCTTGGCCCGATCCTCAAGCGCCCACATCTCTTCATCGCGTGCGTGTGCGGCTAGGGTGCGTGCCTCCGCAACAATTGCGGTCGCACGCTCCTCACCCTTGGCAACGAGTTTCTGCGAATGTGCTTGCGCGTCCTGCTCGGCCTGGCGCATGACGCCAAGAGCCTCGTTTTCTGCCTCGCTGAGGCGTGCCTCGAAGGCTTCTTCAGCCCGTGACAGCTCGCCGGCGGCACATACCGCGTCCTCGAGCCCCTTCTCGATCTTTTTACTTCGTTCAGCCACGAGCTCAGAGAGCGGCGTGTAGACAAAGTAAAAGAGCACCACAAGCACCACGATGAAGTTGAGTGCCTGCCAGATAAGTGCTACTGGCTCTATGCCGAGTTGCGAGAAGAGCTGACTCATAGACTACGTCTCGATCATCACTAGACGAACTTGAGGATGAGGGCGATAACGAGCGCGTAGATAGCCACCGCTTCAGCAAAGGCGAGCGAGAGGATCATGGCCGTCTGTATCTGCGACGATGCCTCAGGATTGCGTGCGATGCCATCAGCGGCCGAGGAGCCGATCTTCCCGATGGCGAGCGCTGGGCCGATCGTACCGAGGCCGATGACGATCGCAATTGCCAAAAATTTCATTGTCTCTGGATCCATATTTTTATATTACTTTTAAGCATGTACTAACGGTTCGTTGCTGTGTTCTCCGTGAGTCACTATCGACATGCCCAGGAACACGAGCGTGAGCATGGCAAAGATGAATGCTTGAATGACACCGACAAAAACCTCAAGAAACAAAAAAGGCAGAGGTACTGCGTACGGCACCAAGAATGCCACGATGGTAAGCAAGACCTCGCCCGCGAACACGTTCCCGAACAACCTGAACGAGAACGAAATTATCTTAACAAATTCTGATACAAGTTCCAACAGCCCCACGAAGGATCCAATTGGGTCACGCAGGGGATTAACAAAAAACTTGTTGAGGTGTGCGCTCACGCCGATTGCGGCGGCTCCGAGCACGTTCACGGCCAACACGGACATAACAGCGAGTGCGATGGTGAAGTTGAGGTCGGATGTCGCCGCACGGAACAGCGGCGCCTCGCCCACCAGCACGTGGCTCAGTGGCAGGAGGCCCATCCAGTTGGAGACAAGGACGAAGAGAAAAATCGTGAAGACAATCGGGAAATACTGCAGTGACCGCTCACGCGAGCCGAGCACATTATCCATAATCTTCAATGTCTCCTCCATGATGACCTCAAACCAGCCCTGGAGCTTGCCCGGGACCTCTGAAAGCGAGCGTTTAAGGAGGAGCCCAAAGATGAGAAGGACGATCGCCGTCAGCGTCCCCATAAACATAGAGTTTGTTATTGGTAGCTGACCGATATGAAATACGACCTCAGGTTTGATAGAAATTTCCGGCATAGTGAACGCATTCTAACACAAGCGCTTAGTGTGGTGTTTGTATGAAAAAGTCAGAACCCATTTCGCGGAGAACCCCCACGAATGAGGACGCTCCGCCACTGCCTCGCTTCACTCGGCAACACCAAAGAAAAATGTTCCTTGCTTTTCGGATTTGCGCACGACCAATTTCTTCTAAAAAGGAAAGGACATTTTTCTTTGGTGTTCTGCCCGTAAAGATATTCGGGCAGGTGGCGTGGCGACAATTCTATCCGCTCGGGCATGGCGGAATTCCCCCCACACCCAGAGAAAAGTGATTCCCTGGATGCGTTAGGAGTCGCAAAAGCCATGGTGTTAAACACAGGCAGACTCCT
>PFBL01000025.1 GCA_002773355.1 Candidatus Kaiserbacteria bacterium CG10_big_fil_rev_8_21_14_0_10_56_12 | reverse complement strand
CGTCGAGTGCGATATGATGTTTCTTCATATACCTGTATGTTAGTGCGGTTAATCATACAGGGTTGGCATGCAAATTTTGGGGTCCAGGCCAACGAGAAAGTGAGAGGGTGGCGATGCTATAGTTGAGGCAACGTATGTCGCCACAGAATCTGCGCGGGGAGTTGAAGCAGTATTGGTCTCAACTCGGGCCTGGTCTCACGACCGGTGCGGCCGACGACGATCCGTCGGGCGTTGTTACCTACTCGGCGGCAGGAGCTAAGTATGGCCTACAGCTCATTTGGGTAGCGCTCTTTACCTACCCGTTCATGGCGGTCGTGCAGGAGATGTGCGCGCGGATTGGTCTCGTTACCGGCCAGGGCCTCGCGGCAAATATCCGGCATCACTATTCAGCCAAGGCGCTGTACATGGTCACGATACTGCTGTTTGGTGCCAATGTACTCAACATTGCTGCCGATCTGGGCATGATGGCGGCGAGCGCCCGCCTGCTCTGGCCGTGGCTCAGCGTGGAGCTCATGGTAATCGTCTTTGCTGGGGCGAGTCTGGCGCTCCAGATCCTCGTGTCATTTGGCAAGTTCTCGGCGTATCTCAAGTACCTCACCCTCGTGCTACTCGCCTATGTGGCGGTGGCGCTCTCGGTGCCGCTCGACTGGGCAGAGGTGGTCCGGCACACCGTCATACCCTCAATCACGTTCTCGAAGGATCAGATCATTCTACTGTGTGCGATATTCGGTACAACCATCTCGCCCTACCTCTTCTTCTGGCAAACAGCGCAAGAGGTCGAGGAGGAGATATTGCATGGAGAGACCTCCATTGCGGCGCGCAAGCGCGTCGTGAGCGAGGACACTATTCGTGTTATGCGCAGAGACGTCTGGAGCGGGATGGGCTTCTCTAATTTCATTACCTTTTGTATTTTTGCCGCGTGCGCCGGGACGCTGTATGTGCACGGCGGTATCGACATCACTAGCGCCGAGCAGGCGGCATTAGCGTTGAAGCCGTTTGGCGACTTTGCCTACATCCTGTTTGTCGTTGGTATTGTTGGCACCGGACTTATCGCCGTGCCGGTACTCGCCGGCTCGACCGCCTACGCGATCGCAGAGAGTTTTGGTTGGCACTATGGGCTGTACCGCAAGATCAAACAGGCAGTAGCCTTCTACACCATCATCATAGCCGCAACGGCTCTCGGCATGATGGCCAACTTCTTGCATCTTGATCCGATTAAGGGACTCATTTATGCCGCCGCGGTGAACGGGGTCGTGGCCCCCTTTATCCTCTTCTTCGTGGTGCGGCTCTCGGGGAGCCGCCACATCATGGGGTCGTATGCCAATCACCGCTTCTTGGCGGGCATCGGGTGGATGACCGTGGTCATTATGGCTATCTCGGGCGCGGCGGCCGGGCTGTCATTTATCGCGTAATTGTTGTAGAGTGAGTCGTATGAGCCCCAAGGGCTTTTACTTTTTCTATGGAAATCCGCAACATCGCTATCATAGCCCACGTTGATCACGGCAAGACCGCGCTCACGGACGCGATCCTCAAACAGACGGGAGCCGCGGCCGAGGGGACCACGATGGATAGCAACACACTCGAGCGTGAGCGGGGTATTACTATCTACGCTAAGAACGCTGCGGTGGAGTACAAAGGCACCAAGATCAACATTGTCGACACGCCGGGGCACGCCGACTTTGGCAGCGAGGTAGAGCGCGTATTGCGCTCGATCGACTCAGTCTTGCTCGTCGTTGATGCGCAGGAGGGTCCGATGCCGCAAACGCGATTCGTACTCAAGAAGTCGCTCGAGCTCGGCCTCAAACCCATTGTCGTTTTAAACAAGATCGACAAGCCGGCCGCCGACCCTGAGCGCGCCGAGGAGCAGGTTCTCGAATTATTTCTTGAACTCGGCGCGACCGACGAGCAGTCAAACTTTCACGTTATGTACGCGGTGGGACGTGACGGCGTAGCGGCGCGCAAGGTAGATGACCTGCCGAGCCGGGGCGGGGCGGTGAACGACCTCTCGGAACTGCTCGACCTCATCCTCGAGAAGGTGCCGGCCGCCTCGGCAGGGCACTTGCCCGATGCGCCGCTCATCGCCCAACCCTTTAACCTCGCCTACGACAACTTCATGGGCCGCTTGGCCGTGTGTCGCGTGTACGAGGGCACGATGACGCCCAATCAAACGGTGTTTGTTAAGACTCCCTCCGGCCAGATGCGCTCCGGGCGCACTACCAAGCTCTTCACCTTCAAGGGTCTACAGCGCGTCGAGACCGAGAGCGCTCCGGCGGGTGATATCGTCATGGTCGCGGGACTACCCGATATCTATATTGGTGAGACCATCACTACCGATAAGGAGGCCGCGACGCTACCGGCCATTGCGGTAGATGAGCCGACGATCTCGCTCAATTTCCTCGTGAACAACTCGCCCTTTGCGGGGCGCGAAGGCAAGTTTGTTACCAGTCGGCAGATTCGCGAGCGGCTTGAAAAAGAGCTCGAGGTCAACGTGGGTCTCAAGGTTGACTTCGCCTCAAGTGGGCAGGCGGCCACCGAGTCATTCGCCGTCTCTGGGCGCGGTGAGCTCCATATCGCGATCTTGCTTGAGAACATGCGACGCGAAGGGTATGAACTCCAGGTCTCTCAGCCGCACGTGATCATGCATGAGGAACATGGGGTGAGGCAGGAGCCCTTTGAGGAGGTCGTGATCGATACGCCAAGCGAGTTTCAGGGCGCTATTATCGAGAAGCTTGGACAGAGGGCCTTCCAGCTCCAGGATCTCAAGATGGAGGACGCGGGCGTGCGTATCACCCTCATCGGGCCGACGCGTGGACTACTCGGCTATCGCGGACAGTTTGTTGTTGATACGAAAGGGGAGGGCATTCTGTCATCGCGCTTCATTGGGTTCAAGCCGTATGCGGGAGAGATCAAGAAGCGACAAGTGGGCTCGATGATATCGATGGCGACCGGCAAGGCCCTGGGGTACTCGCTCTGGTCACTGCAGGATCGTGGCCAGCTCTATATCAAGCCGGCAATGGAGGTATATGAAGGGATGGTGATCGGCAATACGGCAAAAGGCGAGGAGATGCTCGCCAACCCAACCAAGGGCAAGAACCAATCAAACGTGCGCTCCTCGGGCATGGATGAGGCGCTCGTCCTGGTGCCGATCTTTGACCTCACTATCGAGCGGGGCATGGAGATCATGGCCGATGACGAGTATCTCGAGGTAACGCCCTCGAGTGTTCGCCTGCGCAAGCAACACCTTACCGAAAATGAGCGATCAAAGGCGCGTCGGTGAGCCGCACTCTTAACGTAGTAAAAGAGCAACCCCCGCCTCGGCGGGAGGCGTTGGTGCGTGGGGTATACTCAGAGGATATGGCATCACGACCTGCCTTTATCGACCAGCTCCTGGCCAAGGCCGATATCCGTATCGATGGAGATAGTCCATGGGACCTCGTCGTCCACGATGAGCGCACCTTCTCTCGGCTCCTGCGCTCGGGCTCGCTCGGCCTCGGCGAGGCATATATGGACGGGTGGTTGGACGCGCCCGCACTCGATCAATTCTTCGCGCGGGTCTTGAGTGCGCACCTTGACGAGGAAGTGCGCGCAAACCCCGCGATGCTGGGCATGATCGCGAAGGCCGTGATCTTCAACATGCAGTCGGGCCGACGCGCATTTACCGTTGGCGAGGTGCACTATGATCTCGGCAACGATCTCTATCAGGCGATGCTCGACAAGAGCCTGACCTATACCTGTGGGTACTGGAGAGACGCCACAACGCTCGACGAGGCACAGGAGGCGAAGCTTGATCTCGTGTGTAGGAAGCTCGACCTCAAGCGGGGTGATCGCGTGCTCGATATCGGCTGTGGGTGGGGGAGCTTCGCGCGGCACGCCGCGACTCACTATGGCGCGACTGTCGTTGGGATCACGATATCTAAAGAGCAGGTGGCGCTCGCTCAAGAGCTCTGCGCGGGACTCCCCGTCGAGATTCGTCTCCAGGATTATCGCGACGTGCACGAGTCGTTTGACCATATCGTCTCGCTCGGTATGTTCGAGCACGTGGGGCGCAAGAACTACCGCGCCTACTTTGATGTCGCGCGCCGGTGCCTGAAGGACGGAGGCCTCTTCTTGCTCCACACTATCGGACGGAAGGACGCGGTCCCGCCCACCGACCCATGGCTCAATAAATATATATTCCCGGGCGGCGTGATCCCCTCGATGACACAGATTACAAAGGCCGTGGGCAAGAAGTTCGTGATAGAAGACTGGCACAACTTTGGTGCAGACTACGATAAGACGCTCATGGCGTGGTTCGCGAACTTTGATGCGGGGTGGCCTGCGCTTGAAGAGAAGTACGGCAAGCGCTTTTATCGGATGTGGAAGTATTATCTCTTACAATGTGCAGGAGCATTTCGCGCACGCAATCTCCAACTCTGGCAGGTCGTGCTCTCGAAAGAGGGCGTGGAGGGTGGGTATCGCTCGATCCGCTAAGGCTTGACGCGTGTATGGCAGGGGAGTGAGGTGGAGGGTAGTTAAGCGAGGCGAAAGCCAATCTCAACGCTTATTTCTAGAGGAGGTACACAGGAATCAGCAAGGGTTCGAGCCGTCTGTACATGCGGACGGCTCCGGTTCGGCGCGGATGAGGCCACATATATGAGGTCCCTCGCCTCGTGGCCTCCTCCGCGGCTTTATGTACCCGTCTCTCTATGAGGCGGTTTTTTTGCTGGTGTACAACTACGTTGACCGCATCGGCGAGTGGGTGTATGGTACGGCACGGAGGTATACGATAGGGAAAAACACGAAAGAAAAAGAAGCCCGAAATCGCTTTAGTTTTATGGAGGAGTGCCCGACAGGGCACTCGTGGAGGAGGTGGCTGAGATGCAGTCTCTTAGAGGAATTCCGCCGTAGGTAAGGCTTTCTCGCCACTGAGGCGACCCCGCCCGTTGCCTCGGTGGTCAGCAGGAGGAGGGGTGCAATGCCTCTTCTTCCTGAAGTTCACGGGGAGCTGCCAACTCCTCCCCGTGAGCGCCGCTTCGTGCTGGTGGAGGGGAAATGGAAACCCCCCAGGACTCCTCCACCAGCACACCCTGCCGCTTGGCTCTGCCAGCGGCTTTTTTTACCAGCGGACTTAATTGATCTTGCGCAGGATGTCAACCAACAACCCGATAATTATTCCCGGCACGAGGCACTCAAAAGAGAGTAAAAAGGGGATAGCTCCAGCCATATCACCAGCGGGAGGATAAAGTAACTTCGGCAGCTCGATAAACAAAAAACAAATGAGGAAGAAGCTGACAGGAAGAGCCCAGACATAACGCCACTTCACATTTGGATTAGATCGCATGCGTCAAAGTATACTACAAGAGATTGAACATGTGATTTGTTTGAAATGGACATGGCTCGGTAATGTCAATAGCTCCGTAATGGTTCAAT
The DNA here is from genome assembly GCA_002773355.1 of Candidatus Kaiserbacteria bacterium CG10_big_fil_rev_8_21_14_0_10_56_12. Lineage (GTDB taxonomy): Bacteria > Patescibacteriota > Minisyncoccia > Phycocordibacterales > Phycocordibacteraceae > C7867-001. The sequence continues at coordinate 1,299 of PFBL01000025.1, read as the reverse complement.
ACCTTAGAATCACTTCAAAGCGGGGGTATTCAAAGTTCCAAGCCCAGATCGGAGAGGTGCTAAAAACAGAAAGACCCCAAACACGTCGAGGACTCTCTGTCCTCAGGTTCGGGGTCTGCTACCTGTCGACTCCGCGTCTCACAGGTAACGGTGGGCGAGGATCGCCAGACATTCAAGCGTGATGAGGCCAACGCCGACCGCGAAGCCGAGCCATACCGGGGTTGTCGCCCAGGCGATGCCCAGCCGCGTGTGCGGGCGACGCACCGAGTACACGGTAGCGACCCATATCGTCACAAACGACAACCCACTCGCTACATTTCGATACGATACACTTGCATCGTAATCTTCCTTCCCGAAACTCATGATGGCGGGACTCGTCATAATGAGGCCGAGAACAACGCCAAGAAAAAAGCGCGGATTCAGCCTTTTCATTTGTTTTCTCCATTGCCTCGCGCGCAGTGTGCACGGTTTGTGGGATGATCTGTATGGAACATAGCACACCCAGCACCATACGTCAAGCCCTCCGCTATGGTGGAGTTGCGGGATCGGTCACGGATAATCTGCTCGCTGTCTACAAGCTCGTAGGCGATCCCTCTCGATAACGACTGATTAACTCGTCTTTTTTCTCTCGGCGCCGTTTCTTGATCTGGATTTCGCGTTTGCGTGCTTGAGCCGATGTCGTGTGTTGCTCGAGAAATACTAATTCAAATTTTGAATCCCGTTTTGTAAATTGTGCGCCACGCCGCTCGTTGTGGTACCGAAGCCGCTGTTCATGATTGTTGGTGATTCCAGTATATAAATCACCGTACGAGTTCTGGACCATGTAGACGAAATGCATATCATTAGTAAAACACAACGCGCCACCAAAGGTGGCGCGTTGTGTGTCGACAGCCCTTCGACTACGCTCAGGGCACTCGATTCGTTGTGTGAATCGTGATATCCGACAGAGTCGAGGTGGCTTGCCACGAGTGAGTCACGCGGTTTACGCGAGACGAATCGAGTGGGATATTCTAAACTTTGCGCGAAATTTCTTTGAAAGAAACTGACGCTCCGCCCCGCCGCCGCTCGCTGACGCTCGCCACCCCACAAAAAAGTTTTCTTCACATTTTTTATTTTGTGCGCGCCCGATTTTTTCTTCTAAAAGGAAAAGAAAACTTTTTTGCTGGGTTCTGCTCTGAACGAGCAGGGCGGCGTGGCGGAGTTTATCCCGCACCGAGCTCGCTCTGGTACGGGACTTCGGCAGGCGGGCAAAAATTTTCCTCCCCTCAAACTCCCCTCCAATTTTTGCCCGCCTGATTG
>PFBL01000002.1 GCA_002773355.1 Candidatus Kaiserbacteria bacterium CG10_big_fil_rev_8_21_14_0_10_56_12 | reverse complement strand
GCTATCGTTCCTCACGTGAAGAGGCCGTACGATTGGGTATTATTAAAAGTGAGAGTGTCCTAATTCAGGGGTGAATTTGCCCCGCGCGTCTGTGCTGCAGACTAGCATAATGCAAGCACACTGTCAAGTCACGCGCCGGAGCGTTGGTCTTGATCAGCTATAATGACGCGATGCTTATTCGAGAACTTGCGCAGGAGGAGTGGCCTGCACAACTAGCAGAGATACCCGGGCCACCGAAGAAGCTGTGGGCGCGCGGAGCGATGCCACCAGCCGGGCACAAGCTCCTCACCGTCGTCGGCTCACGCGCGGTCACGCGCTACGGGCAAGAGGTGTGCGAGCGGCTGATCGCGGGGCTCGCTGGGTACCCCGTCTCCATCGTGAGCGGCTTTGCACTCGGCACCGACACTTGCGCGCATCGCGCGGCGCTTCGCGCGGGTCTCCACACGCTCGTTATCCCCGGCTCGGGGCTCGGCGACAGCGTGCTCTATCCGCGGAGTAACCGCGGCTTTGCCAAGGAGGTTCTCGATCAAGGGGGAGGGTTCGTCTCAGAGTATCCTTCAGAGGCACCATCCCGCATCTATTACTTCCCCCAGCGCAATCGCCTGATGGTTGGTATCGCCGATGCCGTACTCCTCATCGAGGCTGGGCAGAAGTCGGGCACGCTCATCACCGCACGCCTCGCTGGCGAGTACAATCGCGAGCTCCTGTGCGTCCCCCATCGTATCGGCGACGCACACGGTTTTGGCGGGCACCTCTTCACTCGCCTCGGCGCCACAGTCGTCACCGAGCCCCTGCACCTCCTCGAGGCGTTAAAGATCGCCCCGCGAGAGACTGCTACAGGCACTGCCCCCATCGATCTCGAAGATTCTGAGCTCGGGGTGTGGAGTATGCTCGAAGAGCCACGCACGAGAGATGAGATAGTACGCGGCGCTTCCAGCGCCGCGGGCGAGATCTTGACCGCCCTAGTCTCGCTCGAGCTTCGCGGGCTTATCAAAGAGGAGTATGGTGCCTGGCGTCGCGTGTAGAACTTATAAAATGATCATCTATTCCTGGAACATGCTGTTTCGCAACAAGGCGCCCGATCGTGCGCTCGACTTTATCGCGCGTATGCCCTTTGATATCTTCTGTCTCCAGGAGGTCCCAGAGGAGTTTCTCGATCGACTGCGCGCTCTGCCCTACCACATGAGCGTTGCGAGCGAGGTCGAACGCGTCTTTGCCGGCCAGCAATCACTACAGTACCTAGTCACGCTCTCGCGCGCGCCCATAGTGAACGATGGACGCATACCGCTCCCGTATCGCGAGGTTGGGTTGCCGCTACGGGCACGCTTATTCGTCAGAGCCATGGTTGGCTTGCGTCTCTGGGCACTTTGGGTGAGCAATCGACATGCGGCCTACATCGATATCGAGACTGATCGCAGTGTAGTGCGCGTATTTAATATGCACCTCCCGCTCGCAACGCCGCGCTGGCGCGCTGAGGAGTTTGAGACCGTGATGCTCGAACGCGATCACGCCCTGCCGACCGTAGCGTGCGGCGACTTCAACATCCTCGAGAAGCCGCACATCACCCCGATCTCGTGGGTGCTCGGTGGTACCACAGGAGATATGTTTTTTTACAAAAGAGAACGACGCGATGTTGAGAGGCGTTTTGCTACACACCAGCTAACCAACCCGCTCAAGCAGTCGTCCACGCACCCGCTCTCACGTTCGCAGCTCGATCATATTCTCGTCTCAGACTCGTTTGCCATTACTAGAGCGGGCGTGATCTCCGATCGAATGGGCTCGGATCACCACCCGATAGTCGTGGAGGTTGCTTGACCATATATAGGTATGTAGGTTATGAGTTAACCTACCGATGAAGAACTTATTGATAGTGGAGTCGCCCACCAAGGCGAAGACGATTAGCAAATACCTTGGCAAGGACTATACCGTCCTTGCCTCGGTCGGTCACATCCGCGACTTACCCAAGAGCAACAAGGACGCGGTCGATATTGAGGGCGGGTTCGTACCCCGCTATGTGATCTCGCCCGGTAAGCACGACGTGATCGACAAGATCGCACGTGCCGTCTCGAAGGCCGACCACGTGTATCTTGCGACCGACCCCGACCGCGAGGGCGAGGCGATCGCCTGGCACATCAAGGAGGTTGCCGGCCTCAAGAAGCCACAGAGGGTCGTCTTCCATGAGATCACCAAGGAGGCTGTGGAGGAGGCACTCGCCCACCCGCGCCCAATCGATGAGCATCTGCGGGAGGCGCAGGAGGCGCGGCGCGTTCTCGACCGCATTGTTGGCTACGATCTCTCGGGCCTCATATGGAAGAAGGTCCGCTACGGGCTCTCAGCAGGGCGCGTACAATCGCCCGCACTGCGCATCCTCGCCGAGCGGGAGCGCGAGATTGCCGCCTTTGTCCCCGTGACATACTATGTTCTCTCCGCTCTCTTTGGTTCAAAGGGCGGTGACATTGTCGCGTCATGCGCTGAGCAACCCGCAACGCAGGCAGAGGCTGACCGTATCGTCTCAGCAGGCAGAGCCGCAGGATGGACGATCGCATGCGTGACCGAGCGATCAGAGGAGCGCAACCCTCGCCCGCCGTTCACCACATCGACCCTGCAACAAACCGCCTCTACACGTCTCGGCTTCGCCCCCTCGCGCACCATGCGGGCCGCGCAGAAGCTCTATGAGGCTGGGCACATCACCTATATGCGTACCGACTCTGTCAATCTCTCCAAGGAGGCCGTTGCCAGCATGGCACAGATTGTCGAAAAAGAATTTGGTAAGGAGTACGTGCACGTGCGCAGTTATAAAACCACGAGTAAGAATGCGCAGGAGGCGCACGAGGCCGTGCGCCCCTCGCATCCGGCTGTGGCGCACGCTGGGGCTACGCCAGACGAGACCACGCTCTATGAGATCATTCGCACGCGCGCGCTGGCATCACAGATGTCATCGGCCAAGATCATGCGCACCAATATCTCCGTGCAAGCAGATGCAGACATTCCTCAATTTAGCGCCAATGGCTCCCGCGTTCTCTTCCCCGGGTGGCTCGCGCTCGATACGCGGGCGCGCGGCGAGGATGTCGAGCTCCCCAAGGTGACTGAGGGTGATGTCGTGGAGCTTCTCTCACTCGAGTCAGAAGAGAAACAGACCGAGCCGCCCAACCGCTACACCGAGGCAGGTTTAATTAAAGAGCTCGAGAAGCGTGGCATCGGTCGGCCGTCGACTTACGCCTCGATAATGAAGACAATCCAAGACCGCGGATACGTCGAGAAGTTGGCGCGCGCGTTGAGGCCGACGGCGACCGGCATGGTCGTCTCGGGCTGGCTCGAAGAGAACTTCCCGACCTACGTGGGCGACACTTTTACTGCCGAGATGGAGAACGAGCTCGACGAGATCGCGCGCGGCGAGCGCGGCTATACCGAGACCTTGCAGGCCTTCTATGGTCCGTTTGAAAAGGAGGTCAAGGCGGGTGATACGTTACCCAAGGCAACCTCGCTCGGGGACGTCTCAAGCGAGTTCCCCTGCCCACTATGTGGGGGGCCGATGGAGCACAAGCTCGGGCGTGGCGGGGTGTTTATGAGTTGTAAGCGCTACCCCGACTGTCTTGGCGCACGTACCGAGGATGGCACCGAGCTCAAGAGCGACGAACCGATCGGCACGCACCCCGAGACTGGCATGCCGATCTATATCAAGACGGGGCGATTCGGCCCCTATGTCGAGATGCCGCTCTCGCAATCTAGTGGAGAAGATTCAGACGATCGAGTGTCGGCGTCACAGCCAGCCAAACAAAAGAAACCTGCAAAAAAGAAGGCGACAAAAACGAAGATTAGTAAGATTCCTGCTAAGCGTGCGAGCATCCCAGCTGGTACCGATCTCAGCACTGTCACACTCGCCGATGCCGTTAAGTATCTTTCGTTGCCACGTGAGCTTGGTATGCACTCAGAAACCGGCAAGCCAGTGTTTGCGAACACGGGGCGCTTCGGCCCCTATGTCGGTAGCGATGGCGAGTTCCGATCCCTCAAGAAGGGTGACCCGTACACGGTAACTTTTGATGAGGCGATGGCACTACTCAATACTCCCAAGCAGCCACCGCGAGGCGTGGAGATCGTACGCGAGATAGACAAGCACCCGAAGACCGGTAAGACGCTCACACTTTATAAATCCAAGCAGGGGCTCTTCCTAAAGAAAGGACTGCGACGCATATATCTCCCCGAGAATACCGACCCAGATACGCTTACCCCTACAGACGCCGCGACGTATCTCGCATAGCTCCGTTTGCGCGTGGTGGGAGAAAAGCGCTGGGTGTATAGTGTGCACCATGGTGACGGTCAAGGAAATCATTGGTGAGATGCCCAGCCCGAGCGCTGAGGACATCGCCTACGTTGAGAAGACCTACGCCTGTGCAGAGAAGGCGCACGAAGGACAAACCCGCTACTCGGGTGAACCCTATTTTATACATCCGGCGGCCACTGCGAAGATACTCGCTGAATATGGAATGGGCGCCGTCACGATCGCCGCCGGGCTTCTCCACGATGCCGTCGAGGATGGGTGCATTACTCGAGAAGCTATCGAGGAGCAATTCGGCAAGGAGCTCCTCTTCATCGTGGACGGTGTCACGAAGCTCGGGAAGCACCGTTACCGCGGGATCGAGCGACACGCCGAGAGTCTGCGCCGCCTCCTCGTCGCGACGGCGAGCGATGTGCGCGTCCTCATCGTGAAGCTCGCCGACCGCTATCACAATATGGAAACGCTCGAGCACGTTCCCGAGCATAAGCGCGAGCGCATTGCGCTTGAGACACTCGAGATTTTCGCTCCCATTGCCGACCGGCTCGGTATGGGCAAGATGAAGAGCGAGCTCGAGGACCTCGCGTTCCCCTACGTAGACCCGGACGCAGCGCACCACACCGCGGAGTTGCGTAACCTCGTGACGAAAGAGACCGAGACCGGGCTCGTCAAGGTGCACAAAGTTCTACAACGAGAGCTTTCTAAAAAGGGCGTGCTGTCTTTTCGCACCGATATCCGAATCAAGGGTCTCTGGAGCCTGCACCAGAAATTGAAGCGCAAGGGCGACGACATCTCGCGCATTCATGATATCGCGGCGCTCCGCATCATCGTGCCAACCCTTGAGGAAGGCTATATCACGCTCGGTGCCGTGCATGCGCACTACAAACCGATCCCGGGAGAGCTCAAGGACTACATCTCGTTCCCGAAGCCAAACGGCTACCAGTCGCTCCATACGACCGTCGTCACCCCTGAGGCCGGTATTGTCGAAATCCAGATCAGGACTGAAGAGATGCACCGCCGCGCACAGTTCGGCATCGCCTCTCACATGACCTACAAACAGCTCGGTAAGAATGTCGAGAAGCTCGCTCACGACGTGCAGAAGAGCCGCTTTTCCTCGCTCTCGTCCTCCTGGGTGCGCTCCCTTATCCCCTCGCTCATGCACGTGACCAAGCCTGCAGACGGCCCTGACAAACCGACCAAGGCGCCACCATGGCTCGTCGAGCTCGCAGACGCATACGCCGAGGTGAGCGGGTCGGAAGAATTTGTTGAAGGCCTTAAGGAGGACTTCTTCTCGCATCGCATATTTCTTTTCACCCCGAAGGGAGATGCGATCGACCTGCCGAGCGCGTCGACGCCGATCGACTTCGCCTACGCGATACACACCGATCTCGGTAACCACCTCCTCAGAGCTAAGGTGAACGGCAAGATGGTGTCCTTTGATACCGAGCTCAGTAACGGTGACGTCGTCGAGATTATTCGCCGCGATTCAGCCAACCCCTCGGCAAAATGGCTCGACCATGTGAAGACGTCACTCGCACGCAAGCAGATCCGCCTCGCACTTGGCATGACTGAGCCCGACAAGAGACCGCCGCGCCGACGGAAGAAGCTCTCGCGCAGAAAATCTGCTAAACACTAAAATTAGTAATTGAGTAGAGATCGTCATCGACCGCCTCCTCGGGCGCGGCCGGCGGTATCGGATCGTCCAGTATCAACTGCGTGGTGTTTGGGTATACCGGCGCAGACGTCTGCTGAGCCTCGTTGTTCGCTCGCTCGGCGACGAGCACCTCTGCGAGGTGGGAGAGCTCATCGGGTGTAAAGAAGTCAATCGAGAGGCGGCCCCCCTCGGCATTGGTCTCGATAATCACACGCGTACCGAGCGACTCGGTGAGTGACTTCTCGATCTCGACCATCTCGGGGGTCTTCTTGTTGTGCTTGCGAACACGCTCTTGGGCGATCGACCGCGCGATACGCTCTGCCGCGCGCACAGAGAGCTTCTTCAGCATAATCTCGCGAAAGAGGGTCTCGCGCTCTGGCAGGTGGTCATTGAGTGCCAGGAGCGTGCGCGCGTGTCCCTCACTGATCTCCTTATCGACGATCGCCTGCTGCATCTCCTCGGGCAGTTGCAACAATCGCAGACTATTTGAGACATATTCACGACTCTTGCCAATCTTGGCCGCGGTTTCTGAGTGCGAGATGCCAAACTGTTCGATGAGTTGTTGGAGTGCTTTGGCGCGGTCGATTGCGTTCAGGTCCTCGCGCTGGAGATTCTCGATAATCGCGAGCTCGAGCTTGTTGAGATTGCTCTCTCCGCTACGTATCACGACCGGTAGTTGCTTGAGTCCCGCGAGCTTACTTGCCCTAAGGCGACGCTCGCCGGCGATGAGCTCATAGATGCTCTCGAGACCGCCCTCTGGCTTCTCTACCTCGGTGCGCGTAACCACGAGTGGCTGAAGCACCCCATACTGGCGAATGCTCTCTGCCAGGGATTTCAAGCCCTCCTCGCTAAACTCCTTGCGCGGCTGGTAGGGGTTCGGTTGTATCCGATGGATATCAATCCAATAGACCGAGTCATATTTTGTCGGGACGTAGGCCGAGTCGTCGTGCATTGCGATTATTTTAACATGGTGAAAATTTTGGTACGAAATGCTACTGTGCACGAACAGCTCTCCTCTGCGTAAAGCTACGAAGAGCGCTGCCGGGATGGCGGAATTGGTAGACGCAACGGATTCAAAACCCGTCGACGCAAGTCATGAGAGTTCGATTCTCTCTCCCGGCACCCTTGTAGCTCTCCATGACGTGTGTTAGAGTGTTAGCGGAAAACCTAGGGCAAATTCACCCCTGAATTAGGACACTCTCACTTTTA
>PFBL01000012.1 GCA_002773355.1 Candidatus Kaiserbacteria bacterium CG10_big_fil_rev_8_21_14_0_10_56_12 | reverse complement strand
TCATTTGTTTTCTCGTTAGCCAATTCCACCATATGAATATTAGCTTTTAGAAAATTTTCGGTAAGTTCGAACCGATTATGAGATTTTTTCTCAAAATCCGATAATTTCTCTTTTAAAAGTGGTTGTGTTTACGCACACCCGGGGCCCCACAGCAGGAGGAGGCGGCCGCCGTCTGCTATGATTTAGCAGTATGGCGCGCACTATTATTTTCGAGTGGGAGGGTCGCGAATATCCGCACAGCCCCAAAAGTGCTGATTGGTATTGGGCGCTCGGCATTATCACCGTCGCTGGCGCCATTGCCTCGCTCCTCTTCGGCAACTACCTCTTTTCTATACTCATTGTCATCGCCGCCATTGTGATCGCGCTCCACGGCACCAAGCATCCACCGATTCATCGCTTCCGCGTCGTGGAGCACGGCCTCGCGGTTGGTGATGAGGTCTACCCCTTTGAGCAGATGATTTCTTTTTCTGTTCTCGAAGACATCGAGGGCGAACTGCCTCCCCTGCTCTCAATCAAGAATGAGAGCTGGCTCTCGCCACATCTTACGATCCCGCTCGACGGTGTCGATGCGGATGGAGTTTATGAATATTTTCTCCATCACGTTGACGAGGAGGCTCACCAGCACACGGTTACTGACCTCATGGCCGCATGGCTTGGGTTTTGAGAAATCGCCCAGTCGCGGTAGAGTCTACGTACCGCTCTCGTCGTTCAACGGATAGGACACCAGCTTGCGGAGCTGGCAATACAGGTTCGATTCCTGTCGAGAGCACCATACTATGACCAGACGCAGACTCGAACACTTGATTACCAACCTCTCTATCCCAGTCGGGATTATCCTCATCTGGCGTGGGGTGTGGGTACTTGCCGACCTTTTCGACTACTGGCTGTTTGGCAACAACCACGTCGTGACCGCTATCGCCGGCATTATTATTGGCCTCATTATCCTCTACTTGCCCGACCACAACCTCGAAACCCTCGAGCGGCTATAATCTAAGCAAAGCTCTCGTCGTTCAACGGATAGGATAGCCCCCTCCGAAGGGGCCGATGACGGTTCGATTCCGTCCGAGAGCACCATGAAAGCAAATCACCGCATAAATGCGGTGATTTGCTTTCTCGCTAGTTTGCTACGCGCTGACCGGCTTGAGCGCGGCGGCGAGGCGAGATTTCTTGCGTGCGGCGGTATTGGCTTTAATGAAACCAGTCTTGTGCGCCTTGTCGATAGCCTTGTAGGCGGCTGGGAGGAGCGTTTCGGCCTTCTTGGTGTCCTTGGCGGCAATCGCCTGAGTGAACGCCTTGGTTGTCTTGTAGAGGTCATTCTTGCGACGCAGGTTATACACGCGCTTCCTTGCAGAAGAGCGAATCGCCTTTTTTGCTGAGCTAGTGATAGCCATGTGTCCCTTATATATACGCTATCTCCCTCTTCCTGGCAAATGGTAGTACCATAGACGCATGATTCGGCGCATTCGCGGGAAGGTTCTCTCGGTGGGGCTCACCAGTGCCGTTGTGGAGGTTGCCGGCTTTGGTATCGAGGTACGCATGAGTGGCCCCGAGACACTCTCGATAGGTCACGAAGCCACCCTCGCCACCTATCTCGCCGTAAAGCAGGACGGGATGGAGCTCTACGGATTTGCCACCGATGCAGACCGCGACTTCTTCGAGCTCATTCTCTCTGTCTCTGGCGTGGGGACCAAAACAGCACTCAGTGTCATGCGCCGCTCTTCGCGCGACGCGCTCGTCGGCGCCATCGGTTCGCGCGACCTCAACTATCTCACCAAGGTCGTCGGCCTGGGCAAAAAAAGTGCCGAGAAGATGCTCGTGGAGCTGGCTGATAAGGTCGGCCCTCAGGCGCACAGCGATCAAGACAGCGAGGTGTTTGATACGCTTGTCGCTCTCGGCTATACCGAGCGCGAGGCACGCAAGGCGGTGCAAGACATCCCCGCCGATGTGATCGGTAAGGACGCACGCTTGAAGGCTTCGCTCTCGTCAACTCGCTAGAGTATGTACGAAGCAATCAACAAGGCGGTCGGCCTGCTCAAGCGCATCGTCCCCGAACCAGTGGTGGCTCTCTTGCGCCGCCCCTATCATGCCTCTCTCGCGCTCCTCATGACCGCCGTGTATGGGTTCCCTGCTCGCCGGCTCACGGTCATTGGCATCACGGGCACCAAGGGTAAGTCCACGGTGGCCGAGATGCTTTTCGCGCTCTTCCGTGCGGCAGGATACCACACGGCACTCATCTCGACCATCCGCTTCGCGATAGATGACGAGTCGGAGCCGAATCGATACAAAATGACCCTGCAGGGTCGCGGGTTCTCACAAGCATTTATGCACCGTGCGCTCGCAGCTGGTTGTACGCATCTCATCATCGAGGTGACCTCAGAGAGTGTCTTGCAGTATCGACACTGGTTTCTGGGGTTAAATGCACTTGTAGTCACCAACATTCAGCGCGAACACATCGACCGACACGGTTCTTTCGAGAACTATGTAGCCGCCAAGCGCGCGATCATCGACACGCTCGCGCGCTCAAAGAAGAGCCCGCGAATCCTGGTCTGCAATGAGGACGTCCCCGAGACCAAGGCCTTCCTCTCTGCTCCGGTGAGCACCTGCGTCGGGTTTAGCACCGCAGAACTCACCGATCTCACCAGCGACGAGCGGCAGGTCTCCTTCCGTTATGGCAACACGCCGATTATCGTGCCGCTCCCCGGCCGGTTTAACGCTTTGAACGCACTTGCCGCACTAAAGCTTGGCGAAGATTTTGGTATTCCTCATGACACAATGGCCACGGCACTCGCACACCTCGCTCCGGTCCGTGGGCGCGTCGAGCACATCGACGAGGGACAAGACTTCATTGCGGTTGTGGATTATGCGCATACGACAGACTCTCTCCAAGCGCTCTACGATGCATTCCCCCACCAACGCAAGATCTGTGTGCTTGGCAACACTGGCGGCGGGCGCGACACCTGGAAACGACCCGAGATGGGGCGTATCGCAGACGAATCATGCGAGGAGGTGATACTCACCAACGAAGACCCCTATGATGAAGACCACAAGGCCATCGTTGCTCAAATGGCCAAGGGCATGCGGCGACCGCCGACTATTATTATGGATCGACGCGAGGCCATCCGGCACGCGCTATCACGCGCACGAGCGGGCAATGCGGTCCTTATCTCGGGCAAGGGCACCGACCCTTATATCATGGGGGCACGGGGTAAAAAAACGCCGTGGAGCGACGCCGCGGTAGTGCGAGAAGAACTGAAAAAGCTGTTGGCCAACAGGGCCTAGAGTGCGCTACTATCTTGGTATGGGTGAAATGCATGATGCCTGGTTCTTCGTCGGGATCTTCATCTTTATCTTCCTCATTTGGGTCTCGACTGGTGGCCCTCTGCACCCCATTGCTTTCACGGGGCCAGCGCTCTCGCAACCACAAGAGCTCGGCGGCGGCAACTATCTCTCCCTACCACGGGCGCCCTTTACGATTGGTGGTCCTACTGTCTCTCTCCCGGGCTCAACGAACGGCAATCCAAACACCTACACGCTCAGCAATTCCAGCAACAACACGAGCGGCACCCAAACGCCACCCCCGCTCTATGGTATTTATTTCGGTACGCCCTCTCCGTACATAAATATGATTTCGCTGAACAAGTACGTATCAAATGCGAGTTCGAGCGACGAGTACCTCACCCTCTCTGTCCAGAGAAATGCGAGCGGCCCCGTCACCATCACTCACTGGACGCTCGAGAGTGAGGCCACTTACAAATCAGAGATTATTCCCCAGGGCACGACTGTCCCCACCTCCGGAGTCGTTAACGCGACAGAAGACATCGTGCTCAACCCTGGCGATCGCGCGATTATCAACACGCGCCCCTCACCGGTCGGCGCATCATTTCGCGAAAATAAATGCACGGGCTATTTCGCCGCGACACAGAAGTTTGTACCGGCACTCCCGCTCTCGTGCCCTTCGGCGTCCGACGAGCTAGAGAATTATTACGGCCGGCCCTATATTCATGACCCGAGGTGCATCGACTATGTGAAAACTATCGGACGGTGTCAGACGCCGCGATTGCAGTCTGCAGACCTTACCGACACCTGCGAGAGCTTCCTCGTCGACCAACTCAACTACAACGGGTGTGTGTCCACACACCGTTACGACGCCGATTTCAACGGCACCACCTGGCATATTTATCTTGGCCGCGTGGATAACGACGGCGACACCAAGCCACTTTGGCGAAGCAACCACGAAGTCGTCCGCCTCATCGATGATCGCGGCAAAACGGTGGCACAGTTCACCTACTAGAAAGCTCGCGGCTCAGGTGGTACGTTTGTAGAGGACAGCATACTGCGCCTATAGCTCAGTTGGTAGAGCAGCTCCCTTTTAAGGAGACGGTCCCTGGTTCGAGCCCAGGTAGGCGCACTGTCATCGCATCGTTCGGTCAGTTAGTGCTGGGGTTTTGGCAAAACTTATAATGATAACGTGAAGCGCTCGAGTGCGGGCGGCAGAGAGAGACCCCCGCGACGCGATTCCTGTAGGAGGGCGATAAGCTCGAGCGAGAGGTCGCGCGCTTCTTGTGGCCGCCATGTGCGACTTCCTTTTGCCATAATATCGCGGGCCTTCCAGTGGAGTAGCCCGTGTAGCATCTCGGGCGCGTCGCCGGCCCAGAACGCGCGGTTGATCTCGAGCCATAGTCGCGCTCCGTTCTTGTCCCCTATAGCATCTACGAGCGCGGTGTTGAATCCGCGCGCCGGAGTCTTGCCGGACCCCACCGATACATCGTACTTGTAGGTAAGCTTGGCCTTGTCTACGATTTTTTTTGCCTTCTCTGGTGCGAGCTTTGGTGCGAGGATGACCACAGCATTCTCTGATGCCGCGAGGCTCTCCAGGTATTCCTCGATAAGAGGGGCTCCTGCTGGCTCCTCTTCTTGCTCCTCTTCGTCGCCTGAGCGCGCTGGGGGGAACGGGTCGTCGAGTAGGACGAGCAACCGGCTCACGAAGAGCCCGCCCGCGTGCGCGGCGTCTTCGAGCGCTCCCTCCGAGAGATCTTCGCGTGCGAGCCGCACGTATGCGAGATTGGGCTCCTTGGCGCGAGCTTTGGCTATCCATTCAAACGCCTTGGTGCGCGCCTTATGCTCGTCTGAGCCGTAGAAGAAGTAGATCATGTTGCGTGCATTGCCCCCCAGTCTTTGCCTGATTTCAGCACTGCGGTAAGGGGCACTCCATGCGCCTCGTTGTCCCCTAGTGACACCTCCATAATATGCTTGATTTCGCCCCCAAGGTCGTCTGCCCGATCTTCGCGAATCTCGTAGACGAGCTCGTCGTGTACTTGGAGCAAGAGATGGGCGTCGCTTTCAGCTCCCTCATCTCTGAGCTTTTGTGCTACGTTTACCATCGCGAGCTTCACGATGTCGGCGTTCGTTCCTTGGATAGGCGCGTTTATTGCCATCCGTTCTGCTTGTGCGCGCACATACGGGAGCGAGGACTTCATCTCGGGGAATTGGCGGCGACGTCCAAACAAGGTCTCCGTATACCCGTGCTTGCGCGCGAAGCCTTTGGTCCGCTCAAGGTACTCTGCGAGCGTTGTGAACGTTGCAAAGTAGTTCTCTAAAAATTGGTGTGCCTCGGCCGTCGTGCTCCCGAGTTGCGCGCGCAGGGCGTTCACCCCCATGCCGTAGAGAACACCAAAGTTGATCACCTTAGCTCGTCGACGCATCTCTCCATCGACCGCCTCTGGCGGAACACCGAAGACTTGTGCCGCCACCTCCGTATGAACGTCCCTACCCTTCTTAAATATATCGCACAGCTTCTCGTCTCTCGAGAGGATTGCCGCGATACGCAACTCGATCTGCGAGTAATCGAGCGCAACAAGGGTGTAACCTGGCGTCGCGATGAACGCATGCCGAATCGCTTGGCCGCGCACCGAGTGAAGCGGTATGTTCTGGAGGTTAGGATTCTGGCTCGCCATGCGTCCGGTCGCTGCACCGAGCTGCAAAAATTCTGCGTGCAGTCGGCCGTCCTCGCCGAGAAGCGGTGGGAGATTATCAATGTATGTCGAGAGGAGTTTCTTGAGTTCGCGGTATTCAAGTATCTCGTTCACGATCGGATGCTCCGTGCGAATCTTCTCGAGCTCGCTCTCGCGCGTCGACCGTTGGCCACCGGCGGTCTTTTTTTGCTTCTCGGGGATGATCGCAAGTTCGTCAAACAAAACTTCCCCAAGCTGTTTTGGTGAACTGACATTAAACTCGTGTCCCGCGAGCTTGTAGATGCGTTTTTCAATCTTTTCTAGTTCGGCGCGATAGGTCTGCGCCAACTTCTTGAGTACACTCGTGTCGATGAGAACTCCGCGCGCGCTCATGGCCTGTACGACTGGAATAAGTGGCTTCTCAATTTTTTCATAGACGTCACGCACGCGCCCGAGCGTTGCAAGCTCTTGTTCTAGTTTAGTATAGGCGGCATCAAACGTCTTCTGTTTGGTAAACGCGAGGACATCGTCCTGCGATGCATTTGTAAACTCAGAGGAAATAAGGCCGAGCATGACCGAGGCCTCGACAAGCCGCATCTCATCCACCACCTCCTCTGCCGGTGCTTCACTAAAGTGATCGAGGTCGCTTTGTAGCGAGGTGAGGCCCCCCGACTTCATGAGCACGTTCTTGGCACGCTCACGTAGCGTGCGGAACCCGAATTCGTCGCACATCTCGAGCGCCTTATGCACATCGAGATTCTCTCTCCACATCTCCTCGGGGAGGGTGAAGGCGATCGGCGCATCGCGACGAATGGTTGCCAGCGCCTTGGAGAAGCGGGCGTCCTCTTCGTGCTCCTTGAGGAGCACGTTCACCCGCGCCTTGATGCCCGCCGCGAGAAGGGCGCTCTCTCCGCTCTTTTTTTTGAGCACACGGTATATGTTCTCGAGACTGCCAAAATTTTTGATTAACTCCGTCGCCGTTTTTTCTCCAATGCCAGGCACTCCCTTAATATTGTCTGACGGGTCGCCGCGCAACCCTTTGAAATCAGGTATGAGCTCTGGCAAGAATCCGAACCGCTCTTTCACTGCCTCCTCATCATAGAGGATGGTGTCGTTGATGCCCTTCTTGAGGGTGTAGACACGGACTTTTTTATCATCAACAAGCTGGAGCGTGTCCATATCACCCGAGGCAACGATGACATCTACGTTCTTCTTTCGTAGCTCGTGCACAATCGTGCCGAGGAGATCGTCCGCCTCAAACCCTTCGCGCGCATAGTGCGGTATGCCGAAAGCCTCGAACACATTGTGCGACTCACCGAGCTGGAGTGCGAGCGCGTCATCTGTCTTCGCGCGCGTACCCTTATAGTCGGCAAAGGCCTCGTGCCGGATGGTTGGCTTGGGTAGGTCATAGCAGGCGGCAATATAATCCGGCTTGAGGTCAGTGATAATCTTGAGCAACATGGCCACAAGCCCATAGAGCGCGCCGGTTGGTGCGCCCGTCGGCCCGGTAAACTCCGGTAGCGCGTGGTAGGCGCGATGAATAATCGCGTGCGTATCGAGGAGCACAATGCGTGGAGTAAGCGACTTTTTAGCCATACGAAATCTGGCGCGCGTTGTCTGGGAGCGGTACGATCGAAATCTTAATCGTTGGCTCTGGGAGTGTTGATGCAACCTTCTCGGGCCATTCAAGCACTATGAGGTTCCCCACGTCCTGCATGCTCTCGTCAAACCCTAAGGGCGCTAACTCTTCGCCTTTCTCTAGGCGGTAGGCGTCGATGTGTACCAGTCGTTTAAAGCTCCTACCTTGAGGGAGTTGGTAGATCTTCTCGAGTACAAACGTGGGGCTCGTGACGACCTCGGCGACACCGAGCGCCTTCGCTACCGCTTTTGCGTACGCCGTCTTCCCTGCGCCCAGGTTCCCCGTGAGTGTAACAAGCGTCGCCGTGCTTCGTTGCGGCATAAGACAGAGCGCAAACCGCGCCGCTTCTGCCTCAAATTCCGCAAGTGAAGTAGCCACTGTCTCCATAACCTCATGGTACCATTTACCATAATGGATCAGCCATTTGACACAAATAAAGAAGACGCGAAGCTCGCGGCAATGCGTGAAAAGGAGGAGGAAGATGTCGTCGAGATTCTTTCTCAGAAATATGGCCTCCCTTATGCAGATCTTGATCTGAAAGAAGTCGACGCAGATGCTTTGCGCGTCATCCCCGAGAAGGACGCGCGGGCAGCAGAGGCCGCCGCCTTTGCCCACGTCGCGCACTCGTTGTCTGTAGCGGTGCACAACCCAAACAACCCTGCGCTCCCCAAGCTTCGCGAGTCACTAAAGACGCGCGGGTTTAAGGTCAAAGAGTTTCTCGTCTCGAAAAAAAGTCTGGAGAAGGCACTCGCACGTTACGCCGATCTCTCTTTCGCCACAGAGTCAAAGCCGGGCATTTTTGTGGTTGCATCAAGAACCCTGGACAAACTCACCCAGTCGACCGGGATCAGGGCGGCGCTGGGTACCGAGCTTGATGCGGCGCTGGCATCTAAATCACTCGACCATGTGTCCTCTGTGCTTGAGGTTATTCTTGCGGGGGCATTTGCGCTACGCGCATCAGACATTCACTTCGAACCCGAAGGGGGTCGAGTGCGTTTGCGTTTGCGTGTAGATGGACTTCTAACCGATATTCATTATTTTGACGCGCATATCTATCACCAGATTAATTCACGCATTAAGTTGCTCTCAGGGATACTGCTCAACGTGACCAACCGTGCACAGGATGGGCGCTTTAGCATCGCTCGAGGAGACGAACAAATCGAAATGCGTGTGTCTTTTATTCCCGGCAACTTCGGCGAATCGATCGTTATGCGTATTCTGGACCCGAAGGCGACGCGGGTCTCGTATAAAGAACTGGGCATCAACGCGAAGCTCCTTGCACGTCTCGAGACCGAGATTCGCCGCCCGAACGGCATGTTGCTCACCACTGGCCCGACCGGGAGCGGTAAAACCACCACACTATACTCATTCCTACGCGAGATTCGTGCACCAGATACCAAAATAATAACCATCGAAGACCCGGTCGAGTACCACCTCGAGGGCATTGTGCAGACTCAAGTAGAAGGCACGAAGTACACATTTGCCGAAGGCTTGCGTTCCATTGTGCGCCAAGACCCCGACATAATCATGGTGGGAGAAATACGAGACGGCGAGACAGCCGGAATCGCTATACAAGCATCTCTCACTGGCCACTTCGTCTTCTCGACCATCCACACCAACGATGCCGCAGGAACTTTTCCTCGCCTTGCCGATCTCGGCGTCGACCCTAAGTCGTTCGGCTCAGCAGTAACGGTCGCAATGGCACAACGCCTCGTGCGTACACTCGACTCTGAAAAGAAGAAGGAGCGCCCCCTTACCGACACAGAGAAAGCAATGATCGCAAAAGTATTCGAGCCTCTCGCAGATAAATCTTTGATTCCTAAAAATATTGAAACGGTCTGGGAGCCGATTGCCGGGGCAGAAGGGACGGGCGATACGGGGTATAAAGGCCGTGTTGGTCTCTACGAAGCGATATTTATGGATGATGAGCTGGCGGCCTTTCTCCGCGACAATCCGCCGAGCAACGAGATTGCCAAGCTCACAGCAAAACAAGGCTACCTCACCATGGCACAAGACGGTATTGTGAAAGCCCTTCTCGGTCAAACCACACTCTCTGAGGTCGCGTCTGCAGTCCAACTTCCTTCATAGACAGATCCTGTAAGTATTCCTCCAGGCAAAACCCGCATAAATGCGGGGAGAGCGAAGCACCTGAGGATATCCGCAGTGCCGCCGCCGAAGCAACGGACCAAAAAGTCCTTGGGGAGACGCTCGAAGCCGTCAAGCCTTGCCTAGAGGAATACGCACAAGATCAAAAAATCCTACCTTTCGGGGGCAGGTATGGTAGAATGCTAGCACATACCCGCCTTTTATGTCAACCCCCTCTTCTCCCCTTGGTAGCGGTACGCAGGTCCTCGACTCTGCGCTTCGGCCGGGCGTGTGGGACGAATATGTGGGGCAAAAGCAGGTTAAAGCGAACGTACGCATCGCGATTGACGCCGCAAAAAAACGCGGAGGGATGCCCGAACACTTCCTCTTCTATGGCCCACCAGGCGTGGGCAAAACTACCCTCGCACACCTCGTGGCCATAACGCTTGACGCACCCCTGAAGACAACCTCGGGCGTCGCTATAGAACGCGCCGCAGATCTCGCGGCCATTCTCACCAACCTTGAAGAAGGCACCGTGCTCTTTATTGATGAAATTCATCGTCTCTCGCACAAAATAGAGGAACTTCTCTACCCCGCGCTCGAGGGGTCTCATTTGGACATCGTGCTCGGTAAGGGCCCCTCGGCTCGAACGGTTGAACTTGCCCTACCCTCTTTCACGCTCGTCGGTGCCACAACACGCGTAGCCGACCTCTCGGGGCCGCTACGTTCGCGGTTTGGTGGTGGCATCTATCAACTTGATTTCTATACCCCAGAGGATTTGCGCGACATTATTCGCCGCTCAGCAGAGATCCTCGGGCTTGCGGCACCCGATGAGGTTGTCGAGCGAATCGCGGCACGAAGTCGGGCAACGCCGCGTGTCGCGAACGCTCTCTTAAAGAGAGTTCGTGACTACGCCGAGGTAAAAGGGCGTCCGCTCTCTGGTGATTTGTGTGACGAGGCATGCCTTATGTTTGGCGTTGACTCTCTGGGCCTTACCAAGGATGACCGCCGCTATCTCGACACTCTGCTCAAGGGATTTCATGGCGGTCCGGCGGGCGTACGGGCCCTTGTTGCGGCACTCCATGAAGATCTCGACACGGTCGAGCATGTGTATGAACCTTATCTCCTGCGCATCGGGTTTATCGAGCGGTCTCCCCGCGGACGCATCCTCACCACGGCCGGCCGCGAATACCTTGAAGGCCTTTCTGCTTTGTTTTAGGTTGTACCCATGTCCGGACATAGTAAATGGTCACAGATTAAGAGACAAAAGGGCGTTACCGATGCCGCTCGTTCCCGCGAGTTTACGCGCTATGCGCGCCTCATTATGGTGGAGTCGAAAAAGGCCGCCGGAAATGTTACCGACCCGGGGCTCGCGGCCGCAATTTCGCGTGCCAAGGCCGCAAACATGCCTAAAGACAACATCGAACGCGCCGTCGCGAAGGGCGCCTCTAAAGACGCGAGCTCAATGGACGCCGTTCAATATGAGGCATACGGGCCTGCCGGCACGGCACTCATTGTGAACGCTCTCACTGATAACAAAAACCGCACCACCCAGGAGATTAAGCACCTCCTTTCTAAGCAAGGCGTTGAGTTAGCAACACCGGGCGCGGCGAGCTGGGCTTTTACGAAAGTGGGCGGCTCGCTCGCTCCGAACGAGCCTCTTGTTGAGGCCGCTGGTGCCGACGAGGAACGCCTCGGTTCAATACTAAACTCTCTCGACGAACACGATGATGTTCAGAGCGTTTACACTAACGCCCGCGGCTATGAGAATATTGGGGATTGACCCTGGGTTTGACCGCCTCGGCATCGCCGTGGTTGAAGGAGACCCTTCTCGCCCAACACTTGTCATGAGTCAGTGTTTCCTCCCCACCAAAGGAATACCCGCAGACCGCCTCGCACAAGTTTCTAAGACGATTACTGGCGTGGTGAGTGAGTACGCGCCTGATGTGCTTGCTATCGAAACGCTTTTTTTTGGCGTCAACAAGAAGACGGCCCTCGGTGTCGCAGAGGCGCGCGGCGCGGTCCTTGCTGCGGCGGGACTTGCCGGCCTCCCGGTAGTTGAATGTACCCCTCAGCAGGTGAAGGTCGCCGTAGCTGGGCATGGTGCCGCAGACAAGAAAGACATCGCGATCATGCTCCCCAAACTCCTGTCGCTACCAGAGAAAAGGCGCCTCGATGACGAGTTTGACGCCATTGCGATTGGCATTACCGCTCTCGCGTCACGTTCTTATAACCCTTAATCCCCACACCCCTCCTGGGGCCCTTGCGGAGACATTCTTTTTTGCTTAAATATACGCGTCCCGTCGCTGGGACTACTATTTATCACATGCACACAATGGACGACGAAACCGACGGTATCGTAGAGCCCGAGGATCCAGAGGAGGATGATTACTCCGACCTTGACGAGGAATAAACGTTTTAAAAAACTGCTTGGTGCGTGGTAGCATGGCAGTATGGTGTCCCTCTTAGGCACTCGACGCAAACCAGCCCACAAGGCTGGTTTGCGCGTATCACGACGCGGTCGCTTTTTGTTTGCTTTTTATGTCCTTTGCGGCCTCGCCCTAGTCGGCGCAGGTATGCTTATCATCACAGTTGTTCTCGTCCCGACCCCGAGCATCAGCTCGTTTGCTGACCGCCAGATCGAACAATCAACAAAGATTTATGATCGAACTGGCCAAGTTCTTCTCTACGACTACAATCGTGACGCGAAGCGCAGCCTCGTTACCCTCTCTGAAATTTCCCCAAACGCAGTGAAGGCGACCATTGCACTCGAAGACTCTGGGTTCTATACCCACGGTGGGGTCCGACTTACATCTATATTTCGCGCTATGATTGCCGACGTTCTTGGCGGCTCGCTTTCGCAAGGAGGATCGACGATCACGCAACAGGTCGTGAAGAATACCCTCCTCACAAACAAGAAAAGCATCTCACGAAAAGTCCATGAGTGGATTCTCGCTTTGAAGCTGGAAGAGTTTTATTCTAAAGACCAAATTTTAGAGGCGTACCTCAATAGTATTCCGTATGGCGGCACGCTGTATGGTATCGAAGCCGCATCAGAGGCTTATTTTGGTATTCCCGCCAAGGACCTCTCGGTACCACAATCCGCCTATCTAGCTGCGATGATACAGGCTCCCACGTACTACTCGCCTTATGGGCCGCATCGGGCTGATCTTGATGCGCGCAAAGACCTCACCATCGAGCGGATGCACTCGCTTGGTTTTATTGATGACAGCGCTTATGCGTCAGCTAAAAAAGAAGTGGTGTCTTTCTCTCCATCAGGACGGAACTCAATTGTGGCTCCCCACTTCGTGTTCTATATTCTCAGCCAAATTGAATCACTTTATGGTGCCGACGCCCTCTTAGGCGGTCTTCGGATTACCACGACCATTGATGCAGACCTCCAGGTGAAGGCCGAGTCGATTCTTAATAGCTACGCCCTCGACAACGAGAAGAAGTTCCGTGCCTCAAACGCATCCCTTGTGGCCCTCGACCCGTCTACGGGCCAGATCCTCGCTATGGTTGGATCTCGTGACTTTTTTGATGCCGCTATTGACGGGCAATACAACGCCGCGCTCGCGTTGCGCCAGCCGGGTTCGACGATGAAGCCGTTCATCTACTCTCTTGCCCTTATGCGCGGCTATACACGCGACACTATTGTATTCGACGTCCCCACACAATTCTCGACTGCGTGTAATCCAGCCGCGGTGTCTAACAGCACCCCTCCGTGTTATGCCCCGGAGGACTATGATGGGATCTTTCGTGGTCCTATGACGTTTGAAACCGCTCTGGCGCAGTCAATCAACATTCCAGCTATTAAAGCCCTCTATCTCGTTGGCATACAAAACGCCGTTACCTTTGCTAGGTCATTCGGGCTCTCGACCCTTGGGGACGCAAGGCAGTATGGACTCACGTTGGTGCTCGGTGGTGGCGAGGTGCGACTTTTGGATCTTGTTGGTGCTTATGGTGTCTTTGCAAATGACGGCGTTCTCAATAAACCAACCGGCATCCTCGAGGTCAAGGATTCGAGTGGTGTTGTTTTGAATACATACGCTCCGGCGGCCTCTATCGTACTTCCTGCCAATTACGCGAGAGATATTTCTGCCATGCTTTCGAGCGCACAAGCCCGCGTGCCTGAATACCCTTTAAATTCCCCACTGTCTTTCCCGGGGTATGAAGTTGCAGTAAAGACAGGAACCACCAACGACACAAGAGATGCGTGGGTGGTTGGTTACACTCCCTCGATTGCGCTTGGTGTTTGGGCTGGCAACAACGACAACTCTCCGATGGTGAAATCTATTGCTGGGTTCATTGCGGCCCCTATGTGGCACGACGCGATGGCCTATGCTATTTCGAAGTACCCACGAGGATACTTCGGTGCGCCTACTCCAATCCCCACCTCGGTTCCTCCGATGCTACAAGGCAACTGGCGCATCCCTGATCGGATGGGGGCCGTTGTACCACACAGTCTTCTGTACTGGACCGACAAGAACAACCCCCGCGGCGCTCCTCCCCCTAACCCTTCCATTGATAGTCAGTTCCCTTACTGGGAATACGGTGTGGCCGCGTGGTACTCAAGCCATACAGGGGTGTTCTCCCCCGTTATACAAATACCGGCGGCCCTTTCTACTGACCCAAACGCTCTTCCAACAACTACTGATTCATTGGTGAGATAAGATAGAGCATTGAGTTGTCTCCCACCCCCCTCACAATAAGGGGTCGCCCGATCCTCACAGCCTGGAGAACGATACTCTCTGAGGAAGTTAGGTTAAATGCGGCTGACAAGAAACGATGATTGAATGACAGTGTGAGGGCGTCTCCGTGTATTTTTGCGGACAGTCTCTCTACCGCTTCTCCAACGTCGGTATTCTTTGCAAAAAGAGAGATGGTGTTTTTTTTAGGATCTATGCTTAGTGACACTTTTTGGAAGGTGTCTGAGAATACGGTCGTGCGGCGGAGTGCCGTCTCCAGGTCCTTTTTAAGCACGACGGCCTCGACGGCATGGTCCCGTGGAATAATCTGTCGGTAGTCTGGATAGCTGGCATTTGTAAGTCGGGAAACAACAACGGATGTGGGTGTTGAAAAGGCGCACTGATGCTCGTCGAACGCTACCTCTATCTCGTCATCTGGTAATACTTGTGCGATGTCGAGGGCGTTTTTTGCTGGAATAAGGAGTGTTCCTTGTAGCCCTTTTTTATTGAGGGGTGCTTTCTTCTCCGCAAGCCTGAATGAGTCTGTAGCAACGACCGTGAGCATACCGCCCTCCACTTGGAGGCAGATGCTCGCCAGCTCTGGTCTCACGGTTGACGCAGAGGCACAAGCGGCTACGGAAGAAAACAGTCCTTTAATTAGGGTTCCCGCTATTGTAAATGTGTTGGTGGCAGATTCAGGTAGCGGGATGAGTGGAAAGTCGTCGTAGGGCACCGTCTTTATTGTGCTCTTACCACCGCCGCTCGTAAGGGTAACAAGGTCGCCAGCGTGTTCTAAACTTAAATCCCCCTCTCCAGCAAGAGATCCTGCAATTTGTTGAAGTGTTGTGGCCGGCAACGCAACAGCGCCATGAGAGAATACCTTTCCGTCGACCCTCAAGTCGATACCCGTCTCTAGATTTGTCGCGCGCATTTTGATCCCATCGTCTCCAGCGAGAATAAGAATGGTCGAGAGTGCGGGTAGTGTGCCAGCGCGCTTCTCTGAAAACCGAGCGACTTTATGCACAGCCTCTGAGAACTCTTTTTTTTCTATCGAAATATTCATACCTGACATATTAGGGCTGTTGATAATAGGGATAAGTCCCCAAACCTGTTGCAGTACAAGTGATTTTTATAGTGGTGTGTGTACATAAGGTGTTGAGTCATACGGGGAAATCGTTACACCAAAAGAGAGCGAATACTTTGAAGTTCTTTTGCTAACGTGCTGTCCACCACCAACTCACCTTTTATTTTCTCACAGGAGTGGATAACCGTGGTGTGGTCTCTCCCCCCAAGCTTTGCACCAATGGATGGATACGAAATACGAAAGTCTTCTCGCAAAAGATACATGATGACCTGCCGCGGACGCACAACCTCCCTACGGCGCGTTTTTTCGTAGATACTGTCCTCGCTAATGCCGTAAAATTCCGCAACACGATCAACCACGTTCTTAACAGAGATGTTTTTTTGAGGGCGTGTAAACGATCGAAGAGACTGGCGCACTTCAAGAAGATCGGGCGCCTGGCCCTTTACTTGTGCATGACAGACAATATTATTAACCATACCCTCTAGCTCGCGAATCGAGCCGGAAAGTGTTGTTGAGATGTACTCCACAACATCATCAGAGAGCATAACCCCATGAGATGCGGCCTTTTTCCGCACAATCACCATGCGGCTTTCGGGATCCGGCTCGCTGATATCAACGGCCATCCCGCTCGCAAACCGGCCCTTCAAACGTTCGGCGATGTCCGGGATAGCAACCGGAGCGCGATCTGACGAGAATACGATTTGTTTGTTGGTGTCGTGAAGAGTGTTGAACAGGTGGAAAAGCTCCTCCTGGGTCTTATCTTTCTTCGAAAGAAATTGGACGTCGTCCATGATAAGGAGATCATACTGGCGGTATTTGTCTTTAAAGCGATTAGCGGTCCCTCCCTGCACCGAGTCGGTATAATCCACCACAAATTTTTCTGAGGTGAGGTAAAAAACTTTTCGGCCCGGGTACTGCTTCTTATACTGATTACCGATCGCTTGGACTAAGTGCGTTTTCCCGCGACCAGTGTCACCGTAAATAAAAAGAGGGTTGTAGGTTATGCCCGGCCGCTCAATTGCCACCTGCGCGGCGGAGTACGCAAGGCTGTTAAATGACCCGACGACAAAAGTATCAAAGGTGTAGCGCGGGTTAAGGTTATCACTTTTGTTAATGTAATAGTCGTTCAACGGCAGCTCGAGCGCCCCACGGGCTGCTGGGCGCGCCTCTTTCGCGGGCTTACGACGCTCATCCTTTACAATAAGGTATTCAATATTCCGGAATTCATACGAAACATCCCTAACAATCTTAAGTAGCAGGGTGTGGAATTTTTTCAGGTACCAATCCTTAAAAAACTGACTTGGGACACCAATATACACAACCCCATCATCGGCGATTTTAACGATAAAACTGTTAGTGAACCACGTATTAAAGTTTGCCGGGGAGATAGATAACTCCACCTGGGTCAAAATGTACTCCCAAAGCTCACGCGGGTTCCCTTTATCCATACTTGAGAGGAATTATACGCTTGTTCGCAAAACGGCGCATACTAGCATTTAATGAAAAACCTGTTAGTATCATGTGCATAACCTAACAAGTACATCCCCATGTCGACGAAACGAACCTATCAACCAAAGAAGCGCAAACGGGCGAAGGTGCACGGCTTTCGGGTCCGCGCGAAGACAAGTGCAGGCCGAAAGATTGTTAAAGGTCGACGCCGCGCAGGCCGATCGCGTCTCACGGTCTAGGCGCTCGTGTTTCCTCGTCATCATCGGGCACGACGGGCAACGTTCCCCACCCCACGCACAGCCGGGAAAAGGGTCTCCACCGCGCACTTCCTCGCGCTCATTCCTACAGAAGGCTCGGGCTATGCGGTAGTAGTGTCTAAAAAGGTTGCCCGCCTCTCGGTCACGAGGCACCGACTAAAGAGACGGGTTATTGCGGCGCTCCGCGCGCTCAACCTCCCACCAGGACTCATTGTCTACCCCCGTGCCACTGCCGGACAGCTCGACAGCGCAACGATGCAGGGAGAATTGGAAGAACTTCTTTCAAAACTGTCCTAAGTAGCGTAGAATTGGGGGGTGATTTCCTCTCTGTTCTACACCTTTTTCTATAATCCCATCTACAACGCGCTTGTGGCGCTGGTCGCGGTTATTCCTGGGTCAGACGTGGGGATCGCGATTATTACACTCACAATCATTATACGGCTCATTCTGCTCCCCTTCTCTCTCTCGGCGGCACGCACACAGCGGGCAATGAAACTTCTCGAGCCCAAAATTAAAGAACTCAAAGAAAAACACAAAGGGGACAAAGAGAAAGAGGCTCTCGAGACGCTCGCCCTCTATCGCGAAGCACGTGTCAACCCATTCTCGAGCATTCTCACGGTGTTTGTTCAAATACCAGTGCTACTCGCACTCTATTTTGTCTTCCGTTATGAGCCGTTTACTACTATTAATACCGCACGTTTGTATATGGGCACCCCAGCCCCCCAACTCGTGTCTCTTCAGTTTCTTGGCGTGATCGCCGTTATGGGAAAAAGTATAGTGCTTGCGGTGCTCGCTGGTGTTACGCAATTTTTACAGGCGCACCTCGCGATGTCTGGCACAATGAAACCGGCTGCAGGCGCGGCCGGTATGCAGGGTGATTTTCAAAAGGTGATGGCCCTACAGCTTAAGTTCGTCTTCCCTTTTATTATTGCCGCCATATCGTACACAACATCGGGTGCCATTGCGCTCTATTTCATCACCACCAATCTCGCTGGCGCACTTCAAGAGTGGTACGTGCGCAAAACCATCGTTAACCAAAGCGATGCTGTAGTCGAGCTTCGCGAAGAACAGGCCTCATAGCTTAAAGGCGGTAGGCCCAGAGGGCCCCATCATTCCTATTCATGAACACGAGGGTTGTTTGCGCCGGATCAAGAGCGAGAGCTTGAGCGTCGAGCGACGCCTTCGTGGTTGCGCTGAAATCGAGCACCAATTTCGCAAAACGCCCCGCAACGTCGATTTCCCAGAGTCGGTCGGAGAAATGCACCGCGCCTTGATACCAGTCGTCAGGGTAGGTATACGTGATAGGGGGATCTGTTGGCACCCCGCAGTAGACGGCACGGTCATCAAGCGTCCACGCACACTTGTCGGCGATCGTCGAGAGCGGCAAAGACAAGGTCTCACCAGTCGCGGTGTCCACGAGACGCATTTGCATCGAGGCGTTGTCTACATAACTCACCAGTACCCACTTACCTGAGTGGCTCGGGAGTGCAACGAGACCGTGTGCAGGACCAAACAAGCGAGCGAAGACACCTTTTTTATCAACAAGGAACACATCACCCGCCAAAGAGGCCGTTGGCTTAGTGAACACGAGGTAGTGTGTGGTCCCAACAAAGCCGACGCGCAAAGAAGAAAGCGCTGTGGTAAAGACCGTCGTCGAACGGGCCGCGTTGGTAGGGTTCACCGCGCCTACTGACCCATTACTGCTGGCCGCAAGGGTGAGTACACTCGTTGATGACACCGCAATATCGGCAAGGTTTTGGGGGAGGAAGAAACCACTCGTACCGTTTGCAGGGAGGGCGTAGGTGTTGATGGTGGCTGAATCGTCTCCCGATAGGTAGCGAACAAAAACAGCAGAGCCGTTGGGAAGCCACTCGGCAGACTGGATCCCCGGGAGTGTTCGATTGCTGGTGCGCGTGATATTCCCCGCGGCAACAGAATAATGGAAAACATTGCCGCTCTGGCGCTCTATATAGGAGACCAGCACGTCTCTCGTCGAAGAAGCAGCGGCATCAATATTTACCAGGACTTCCCCAGGAACGACCGGCCCTTTAGTAATCTGTGCGAGGCGCGGTGGCGCGTTCACTCCGCTCTCCGGTGACACAGGAGTGGTCGAGGCGTTGCTCCCAGCGGCACCACCAACATCTCCCGCGATAGGGAGCGTTGGCGAGGGGCTTGGGGCTACGACCACCGCCGCACGATTGGCAAAGAACGAGAAGTAGACGAACACCCCGATCCCCACGAGGACGATGGTAACGGCAGCGATGAAGAGCGCACGCCTCATGGTGCTTGTCGAAGAATGTCACTTATCTTTACGGGATTAGCGACAAGACAGCCCGTTTGTTCACTCAGGTTGAAGCACACTGCAAAACGCACACTCCCTGAGGACATCATTTTGCATTCGTTCCATGCAGGAGGACCAGTGGGACAAAACTTCTGAAATTGGGGAATGTCCGGGCAACTTATGTCGAACCCGGCAGGAGGACTGTAGCCAGTTTTTATACAAGCAGCAGCGCATCTATAAATATTGTCTGCACTCGATACACAGCTCTGACCAGAAGGGCACGCAAGACCCACCGGCGGATTCGGTCCAGGGACACACTCATTACCACTAATGTCGGGCGCATTCGTACATGTGCCTGGCGACGTTTGTAGGTTACAATAACCAGTTTGACACTGGCGGTTTTCAAGGCAAGTTTTGCCGGTTGTGACGGTGTGATCGGTTGCGGGCGCATCGGTAAGACAACTCAGATGCGCTATGTAACAGGCGTAACGACCCGGCGCCGGCGAAGGTAGAGTATTTACACCGGTATCAGATCCAAAATTTATACAATTTCCTCCCCGTGCGGAGGCAAGTGACGAGAGATCAGCTTTTTGCCAAGCATAGCCCCCGTCGCCAATACAACCGTTATTAAAGGTCTGGGCGGCTGGGACGTCTCGAGGGACGGGAAGACCGCTACCAGAAAGGAAGCCAGTCAAAAAGGAAGCGCTAATGTAGGAAGTTGCATAAAACACAACATCTTCTGTCTTTCCACAGTTGACCGTCTCCTTCCCTGTTATGCAGGTACCGTCGTTTTTTTTCACACAGGTGATAACGGGATCGGCGCCGTTACGACACCGATACGAGCTTGCTGCGGCTTGTGTGGGACAGCTTGCCTGTTCGAGGTATGCTCCACTATGCGTGGTTGTACACTCACCGGCAGTGGCGGCAGTTGAGCCGTCTGCAAACGGTGTTGTTGAGGCGGTTTGTGTGTCGAGCGTCGGGGGGGTAAGGGAAAGATTGAGAATACTCGGGTTGATGACAGAGAACACAACCACCGGAGAGAGGACGAGCAAGAGACCGAAGAGTGCCTGCTGGATGCGTGCCTTCCCGTCACTTTGCTTGCTCACGCTGTCTTTGGTTGCTATCTCAAGACCGCCCCAAATAATCTCAATAATGGCGAAGGCGGCCGCAAGACCAATCAAGTATTTATAGAGATTGTTGATAAATGCTGTCAGATCCTGCGACTGCACGACACTTGTGGCCCCAGTGTCGGTGAGCCCCGGAATCGGTGCCAGGGCGCAGAAGGCAGCGCCGTCGGGGCACGGTGGTGATGTCGGAGCCGCTGCGAGCGCGCTAGGTGCTGACAAGACTGAAAGTGCTACCACAGAGACTAGCAGAACGCCCATTACGATCAGGTGTTTTTTCATAGACCAAATATACCAAGCCCACCCTTAGGCGCACCAAAGGTGAGAGAAAGGTTCGCCGTTGCAGTGGCCGAGTCCCCCACAGAGGCGACGATAGACAACGAGGCGCTTCCGCCGCCAGTGCCTGTGGGGCGCAGGGTTATGACAGGGCCGGTCTGTGCGGCAGAGCCATTCAGAAACCACTGCAGACGAGGAGAAGTGCCATTCGAGGGGAGTGCATACGGTGCCACAAAGAGAGTTTTTTCAGCACTCGGAATGCTGAATGTGTTAACTATTGCACGATCGAACAAGATACCCAAGAGCGGGTCGCGCTCGTAGACGCGCACCACAGGGCTTTCATCGGTGAGCGTGAGCGAGTTGCCGCTCACAGCACTGCCATCTTGGCTCGTCACAATGAGCGAGACCGTACGAGAGCGATATTGCGCCGGAGAGGCAACGAGGATCGTGTCTCTCCCGATTCCAGAATCTACCGACAGCCGTGCCTCATCTACGGTCCAGTTATAGGACAATTGTGAAGGGTCGAGTGCCTTTCCAGAGGTGCTACGCAGATCGGCCACGGCTACGATCCTCACGCTCCCCCCTAAAGGAACAGCGGGTTTCCCAGGATAGAGCACGGGGGTTGAGGCCAAGGGTTCGACTATGAGAGAAAGGTCTTGCGGTCGGAACGAGAGCGACCTCGTCGAAGAGGTGCCGTTAGATGTCAGCGTTACCGTTACCGTCGTCAGTGTCCCCACCGCACCCACGGGCACACCCACTGGCGCGGCATTGCCCTTGTAGGTTTGTTTCTTGTTCACCGTGACGGTCATCGTGGCATTGGTTATGTCGAGCTGACCAGAGAGGGGGGTGATTGTCACCTGCTCGAAGGGCCGTGGGTATTGTGGTGATGCGGTGATGGAGAAGGTGCCTACGTCGCCCAGGCTCTGTGCAGAGGCCGCGAGAGGTAAGACCAGGAGCCCTAAAATGCTAAGAAAAAAAGGGCGGAGAGCCATGTCTCCAGTATATAGCTTTTGTGGCAGGATTACGTGGCCAAGAGACCATCTTCGGGGATTTCCTCCTCTGCTTGTTCGGTGGTCGCAACCTCCTGTGCCTGTGCTTGCTGTCGTGCCCGCGCCTCGCTCATGGCGGCGATCTGTTCCTGACGTTCGCGTGCGCGAGTGGCCGCACGGACCTTCTCCCACTCGCGTAGGGCCTTCTTCTCTACCTTTATCTGTCGCTTGATCATCCGCCACATGACGACTGTGATACCCGGAATAATATCTAGAAATGGCACCTCAGTGAGGACCAGCCCTGCAAACAGCCATAAATGACGGCCCCGTTGTGCGCGAATGGTCCGTCGGTAAAACAGGGCAACGAAGAAACCAACGGCAAGCCACCCAAATATACCGGCGATAATAGCCAGGAATGCGCCAAAGGGCGCAAGGAATTCAGAGGTGGCACCTCCCGCTACGCCAGCGGCTGTGGAACAGCCGACAAACACCTCCTTCCCCACGGCGTCACCTGCAACGCTCGTGCCAAGGGCTCCGTTGACGGCACTCGTGCACCAAAAGGCCCCCAGTGCCGGTGCGAAGATCCACAAGCCAACGAAAAACGCACGAACAGCATCAAGCGCAATACAGCCGACTAAGAGCGGCGCGGCGCGCCACACCGTCATTACTGGTGGAGGAGTCTCGTTACTTTTGTTCCGTCGCATGGCGCTCCTTTTCTTGTTTTATTGCGAGGAGCTGTGATGGGTCCGAGGTAATAATCTGGTCCTCGGTGTAGCTCGCGACGATCTTGATCGCGACGTGCTTAAGACCGGCAAAGAAGAGCCCCTCTCCAACCCCGGCCTCGAGCAGTAAAAATTTCTCCTCATCGGTGAGATTAAAGGTCTCCTGCAGTACGTTGATTGTTGTTGGCGACTGCTTCAACAGGAGTTGTAGCGACGAGTTGGTAAGAATCGGCCGTCCATACGGGCTCTTCAAGAAGTCTTCAACATCTTGAGTGATCGTACAGACGCCCAAGTAGTACTTGCGCCCACGCTTCGCCATCGAGTACAAGAAAGAGGCGGTATCATCACTTTTCATCATCCACCACGCCTCATCGATGATAAGAAGACGTTTCTTAATCTCGTGCCGCACGGCATTCCAGATATAGTGGGTGACGATATACATGGCAACGGGCTTCAACTCGTCTTCCATATCGCGTACCGAGAACACCACGAACTGCTGATTAATATCGATGTTGGTAGGCTGGTTGAGAAAGCCCGACCAGGTACCCTTGGTATACTTCGACAAGCGCTCGACAAGCTTCTCGCTACCCTCCATACCCATCAGCACCTGCTCAAAGTCAGAGAGTAGTGGCGGCGTCGCCCCGGTGAAGTCGGCGTCACCAGTGATGTCTTTGAGGGCATAGGTCTCACTTATGGCGCGGTCGATGATGGCGTCCTCCTCTGGTGTGAGTCCCGATAGCATGAGGCGAAAGAGCCCCACCAAATTGATAATGTTTGAACGCAGGACATCACGCGGATCCTCGTCTTCTTTAACGGGCGGCAGATCAAACGGGTTGATGTGGTGTTCTGAGGAGAGGGAGATGTGGAACGAGCGGCCCCCGGTCGCCTCTGAGAGCTGTTCGTACTCGCGCTCAGGATCAATGACAATTACGTTCGTCCCGAACATGAGCGAGCGCAGTATCTCGAGCTTCGTTGCGTAGCTTTTACCAGAACCAGACTTGGCGAAGATGACCGAGTTGTAGTTCTCGAGAGAAAAACGATCAAAGATGATCAAAGATGAGTTGTGGCGATTGATGCCATACAAGATGCCGCGATCGCTCGTGAGATCAAATGAAACGAACGGGAAGATTGACGAGAGAGGTGCAGAATTTAACTTCGAATTAACCAAGAGTTCATCGGTGCCGAGCGGCAGACAGGAACGGAATCCCTGCTCTTGTTGAAACAGCGCCGGCTTGGTGTAGACCAGCTTCGCATCGAGCGTACTGTGGATCGACCCCTCGGTCTTATCAATCTCGTCCTTAGAATCACCATAGAGTGCAAGGTAGAGCCCAACGTCGAAGAGTTTCTCCTGCGCTTGTTGCAGACTGTCACGAAGGCTTTCAATATCCTGATACGCCGTATCGAGCAGTGGATCGCGCACGAGCCCTTTGGCCTCCCGCTCATTAATCTGGCTTTGCACCTCGGCCACCTTCTTCTGAAAGCCGCGGAGTGCCCGCTCGGTCTCGATTGGGTGAATAAAGATCGACACGTCGAGCACCTTATCGAGGTTGATAATGGGAGCGAACCAGCTATCAGAGAGGTATCGCGGGTAAGAAATCGTATAGAACGTACGCACGAGCTTTTCACCAAGCTCAATCTCGCGTGAACCGATCTTGAGCGCTGTGGGCGCAATAGTGTCGATGAGGTTCAGGGTGCTTTGTGCATATACATCCTTCGGAAGCACCGGGGTCGCTCCGGCGTCCGGTTGGGTCTTCTTCTTAAAAAAATCGAGTAGTGCCATACGGTATTACGTATCGAGACGGATAGGATTCTCGAGCTCTCCCGGATTGTATGAACGATACAAAAGTTCGATGACCTCTTCGGTGCCGAGTAGTGCGGCGCGCACGCCGGTGCCCGCGAGGCCATCGGCCACGAGGGTCATGCGCTGTTCGAGCTGTATACGATCCTCCTCGAAGGCGGCCTTCGCCTGGGCCCCCTGCCCCGCGCCCGCGTTGTGATGCAAAAAACCAATGGCACTCGTCGCACTCACCTGCGGGCTATAGGGGACGACGACGTAGAACGACTTCGTCATGATATTTGCCTGTTCGGTAAACGAACGCACAAACTCGATATATTCTCGCAACTGAATCTTCATGAGGTCGGTCTTCTGTTCAACCGCCTTCTCGCCGAGGAGCGCAAGATAGGGGCGCAGGTCCATCTTGCGAGAGTTCACCACAATCTGGATTGAGAAATCAAGCGTGTTCAAAAAATTCTGAAAGCCGAGCGTGATCGCGTGCTGTTCGTCAACAGACTTCAGGCCAAAGTTGATCGACGAGCAAATAAGGATACCGCGGAAGGAGCCGTCCTTGAGGATGACGGTTCCGTTCTGTATCTCTTTTACCGAGACAAACTGCTGTGTCGCTCCGGAAGGTTTAACGGCCATAGCTAGGTGCGAGAAGCCGGACCCTTTGTCGGGTTCTCTCGGACATCGAGAGACCACGCCAGCTCGGAGAGCTTACCGCGCGTGAGTTTAGGCGCCCGCGCCGCTTCTTTGGCCGCCGCCTCTGCCTCTCGCGCGGCAGTCGCGGCGTTGGTCACGCTCGTCGGAGAAGGGTCCTTATGCTTCCACAAGAAAAACCTCGCGCCGGTGTAGTAATTGAATCCCGCTTCGAGCACGTGAATGAACGGTTTGCCGTTCACCTTGTAGAACGCGAGCGCCGCGCCGAGGGCGATGGTTGGTATAGCAAGCAGAACGGCAACGATGAGTGGGAGGTAGAAGAAGTACACAACACAGAGCCCTCCTGTCCCAGCGATATAGATAAATTGCTTCAGGCTCAGCGGCCCGATGATCTTATCTTCGACCTCAATAAATTGCGGAACCTGGTACTCCATCACTTTCAGTATACCAGTCGTGTAGGATAAAAACTGAGAAATGCAGAGAGCACTAGGCGCTTCCCGTTAGCAGGGTGAAAATACGCAGTACGAGCAGAAAGAATGGGGCCGCAAGGAGATAGGAAAATGCAATGAGGAACAGAATGAGGGCAAGCGCGCCAGCGTTCCTGATCTGGTGCTCAAAATTGGCGAGGCCCTGCGACATACTCCAAGGGAGCGCCGAGCGCAGAGCCGTGTAGCCATCGAGTGGAGGAAACGGGATGAGGTTAAAGAGACCCAAAAACAGGTTAACAAAGGTGATGAGCGCCGCAATCGAGATTGCCGTCGACGGCAGGCCGAAGCCGAAACGCACAATAAGGCCGAAAATAACAGCGAGGAGTAGGTTGGTACTGCTCCCCGCGAGCGCGACGAACGTCTCTCCCCACCGACGGTGGGTGAGGTTGTAGGGATTATACGGCACTGGCTTTGCCCACCCGAAATAGACCGGAGAGCTGGTAAAGACCAGCAGAGCGGGGATGATAATCGAGCCCATGAGATCGAGGTGTGGGATCGGGTTGAGAGTTAGACGGCCTGAGAGGCGGGCGGTGGGGTCGCCGAGCGCGTTTGCCGCATAGCCGTGGGCCACCTCGTGGAGGATGATTGAGATGATAAGGATAAGGAAGCCTAAAATAGCGTCAGGAATCATGTAGTTGCTCATTTTCTATCGTATGGTACCATAGCACGAACTATGGCGCGGACCTGTGACATCACCGGGAAGAGTACACAGATTGGAGGCAAATACTCCAACCGTGTTCGCGCTACCCAATTTAACCCCACCGGCAAGGTTCGTCGCAAGGCCAACCTCCAGCGCCGTCGTGTCTATGTCGCCGAGCTCGGCAAGACGATGATCGTCAACGTATCGGCAAAGGGCCTCAAAACGATCAGGAAAAACGGCGCATTTGCCGCCCTTTCAAAGGCCAAGGCTATTTAAGCGGCGAACGTTAAATCAAAAAGGGGCTCTGGCCCCTTTTTGCTATACTAGAGGGCATATGACCTACACTGCAAAACAATTCAACATCCCTTCCCTATCGGGAATATCAGAGAAACAGATCAAGGTGCATCTGGCGCTCTATGGGGGGTACGTGAAGCATGTGAATCTTATCGGGGAGAAGCTTGCGGCGGTGCGCGGAGGCACGCTCGAGATGGACCCGTATGTCGTCGCAGAACTCCGGCGACGCTTCGCGTTCGAATTTAATGGCGCGCGCCTGCACGAGCGATATTTTGAACAGTTTGAAGAAGGCCCTGCCCCGCTCACTGCTGGTAGTGCACTCGCGAAGGTAGCAGGAGATAAATATGGTGCAGACGGGTTCATTGAGCACATTAAGGAGGTCGCCGGATCACGCGGCATTGGTTGGGTCATTGTGTATGCCGATACCGAGCGCGGGACGGTGATCACCAGCTTCGTGAGCGATCACGAGGTCGGTCAGCTCGCGGGGTTACCGGTCGTGCTCGCCCTCGATCTCTGGGAGCACGCCTTTATGGTCGACTATCTTCCTGCAGAGAAGAAGATCTACATCGATGCCTTTTTCGCCAACTGCAACTGGGGTGTCATCGAGAAGCGCTTCGACGACGCGATGAAGACGAGCGCCGCATAGGCCGTCAGCACCCACCCGAATGAAAACGCGGGGATCGTGAGCGCGGCGCCAGGCAGTGCCGCGCTCGTTTCTGCCACGAGCATGACATAGCGCGTGAGCACGCTCGCCGGTAGTGCTACGACGTGCGCGACCAACGGCACTGTCGACGCAAAAAAACTACCAAACACGCCAGCGACGCCGGCGGCGGCCATAGCGAGCGGCATAACGGCGATGACGAGCAGATTCGCCGGTAGTGCAACGATCGACAGATTGCCGGTGTTGTAGAGCAAGAGCGGTAGCACACCGGTCTGCGCCGCAAGCGTGGTTGACATTGCTTCAATGCCAAATGCCTGTACCTTGTTCACCGCGCGCCTGTGCAGTCGTTCACGAAGGCGCACCAATGCCTGACTGAAGAGGGGCGACAGCCAGATGAGGCCTGCCGTTGCGGTGATAGAGAGGCCGAAACCGGGATCAAAGACCAGATAGAGCGGATTCCAGATCAGCATGATGAAAATCGCGGCCAGGAGCGAGCGGCTCGCCGCGTAGTTGCGGCCTGTTGCGCGCGCATAGAGAGCGATAAGCGCCATGAGGGTCGCCCGCAGTGCGGTCGCAGAGAAGCCGGCGATACCCACAAAGAGAAGGAGTGCAAGAGCACCAGCGACACCACGCATGTGGCGCGAACGGGTGACGAGCGCGAGGAGCGCCATGACCCACTCGGCAACGATCATCACGTTATATCCCGAGAGCACAATCACGTGTACGAGACCACTCTGTATAAAAGCATTTTGTAACTCTTTATTGAGACCGGTCTTGCCGCCAATCACAACGCCGCCCGCAAGAGCGGCACTCTGTGTCGGCAGGGTGGCAGACAACCCGCGCAAGAAGCCGTGTTTGATGCGCGCGAGTGCGGCGGAGAGCGAGTACCACGGGGCCCGCGCCTCGACACGGATCGTTGCAAAGTTCATGAGGAACCGCACCCCGTCCTTGGCCAAGTATTTGTCATAGCGGAAGACGCGCCCACCATCCGTGTCAAAGGGCGTCGGGGTGAGCAGTGTGCCGGTCACGCGCACACGATCACCAACCGATACTTCTGGATACCGCTTGGCAACCACCAGTACGGCAGTCTCCTCTGCACCCTTGTGAACACGCACCTGGACACGTTGGGTCGTCTCGCGCAGATCGGGATCCTGTATGACGGTGCCGTCGTAGGTTGCGCGGTGACGCAGGTCAGCACGAAAAGTGTCGGGCAACGGCGCATCGGCAAGCGAGGTGCGTGCCATGCCAAGAGCGCACAGCAAACAAAAAACCGCACCAAGTGTGTACCCAAGGCGCGGCGCACGCAGTGCAGCGCCACCGAAGAGCCCCGCGAGAAGCAAGACGAACACCACTGGCTCCCAACCAAACCCATTCACCGATTGCAGGAACACTCCGGAGGCAAAGCCCACGACGAGCGACAGCAACCAGGGCATGATTACATAGGACTAACTGCCGCGATCCATCGCGTCGTTGGCGAGGGCGTCTGCGTCAGAGTTTTGCGCACGCGGGACATGAGTGAAGGTGACAACACCAAACGAGCGTATCGCGTCGCCGAGGCGCGCGAATTGCTCTTTGAGCACCGGGTGCTTGACCTTGTATTCTTTATTGACCTGTTTGACGACGAGTTCGCTGTCCATCTTGACCGTCACCTCAGTCGAGGAGCGAGCGGCCTCGGGCACGAGCTTCTGTAGTGCGTGGAACGCCAGGATTACCGCTTCGTACTCAGCATAATTATTCGTCCGCTCGCCCAAAAACTGCGACACCGTGAGGACAATCTCTCCGCCCTCGTTGCGAATCACGGCTCCCGATCCGGCGGGTCCTGGGTTCCCTCTTGACCCTCCGTCGGCATGGATAGCAAACTTCATGCGCTCACTATAGCGTGCTCGCGAAGGGAGCGAAACCGGTAGTGTCACGCAGTGCGCACGTCGAGCAGACGGAGCCGCACCGGGTTGGCACGAGAGAAGGTGTCGCGTTCAACGTGTGCGAGGATGTGTGCACGGCTCCCTGCCCGGAGTGCATCCGCCGTGCGGGCAAGTGCGCCTTTGGCAAAAAAGGTGACGGCGTCGAGCCGCCGCGTGTCAGTCGTCACTCTCAGTTTCAAATGCTCCCCGGCTTTACCGAATCGCGCGGTGCTCTCGACCGTCACATTGTTAAGGAGGAAGACAGGCTTAGGATTATCGATACCAAAAGGTGCAAGTTTCTCCACTTGTTTCAAAAAGGCCAGATCAACTTCGTCGGGCGCGATAACGCCATCGGCACGCAACGAGAGATCCCCGTCGCTTAAGGAGCCGGCACCAATTTTTGAGTGTGCGGTGACGAGGCGGTCCTCGAGGTCAAAGATTGCTTGCTCCGCGACGGTGAAACCGC